>NZ_JBHVWT010000017.1:0-135945 GCF_042882135.1 Streptomyces sp. NPDC058240 | reverse complement strand
AGGCCGCCCGGCGGGACATCACCTGCTACATCGAATTCTGGTACAATCGCAAGCGCCTTCATTCGGCCGTGGGTTACCGCCCTCCGCGCGAAATCCACGCCGAGTACGAGAAGTTGCGAATCGCCGCGTGAAATAGACAGTCAGACGCCTGTCCGGAAAACGCGAGGCCCCTCATAGACCACGAAGGCGGGGATCGAAGAGATTCCATGCCGGTCCGCCAGTCCGGGCTCCTCATCCACGTTGATCTTGACGATGTCCAGGACGCCCGCGTGTTCGGCGGCCAGCGCCTCGATGATGGGAGTGACCTTGATGCACGGCCCGCACCACGCGGCCCAGAACTGGACCAGGACGGGCCGCTCCGCCTTCAGTACGCGGGCGGGAAATGTCTGCTCGGTGACACTGTCCACGGGTCCGGTGGACTTTGCTGCCATGGTGAGACTCTCCTTCTTGGTGGGTTCGTGTATGCGCGTGGCTCCCGGCGGGCCCGGACGGCATGTGCCGGGAGACGGCTGGCGAAGCGGCCGGGGTCAGTCGGACAAGGCGGCCTGCGGGGCCGACTGCAGGGCCGACTGCGGGAAGTGCTTGGGCGTCCGGGACGTGGGTCTGCTGTTCTCCACGGCACGCTCGATGTCTTCCGCGACGAGGTCATGGTTGAGCGCGAACGCGGCCGCGGCGCCCTGCCCTGCTGCGGTGATCACGAGCGCCTTCGCGTCGGATACGTTGCCGACCGCCCATACCCCGAACACGCTGGTCCGGCCCGCAGTGTCGGTGGTTACCCAGCCGTTCTGGTCCCGCTCGCACCCCAGGCCGGTGAGCAGGGTGTCGTGCGGCACCATGTGCGGGAAGAGGAAGACCGCGCAGCGGGGGTAGACATGGCCCTCGGCCAGCTCGACGCCGCGCAGTCGGTCGCCTTCCGTCACCAGGCGCTTGATGGCGCCATCAGCGACAGTGATTCCGCGGGCGGACAGCTGTTCGCGCTCCTCCGTGCCGAGGTCCAGGGTGTGCGCAAAGAAAACAATGTCGTGCGACCACTGTCGCAACAGCAGCGCGTGCTGCACCGCGCCCGCGTGGGTGCCCAGCACTCCGATGGGCTGGTCGCGTACTTCATACGCGTGGCAGTAGGGGCAGAACAGCAGGTCCCTGCCCCACCGCTCGCGTACGCCCGGGATCGCGGGAAGCTCGTCCCGCAGTCCGGTGGCCACCATCACCCGGCGGGCCCTGAGTACCGCGCCGCCGTCCAGCCGGACGTAGAAGCCGAGGTCGATCTCATCCACACGGCTCTCGAACAGGTCCACCCCGTAGCCGGTGACCTCGGCCCGCCCCACCGCCAGCAGGTCGGCCGCAGGCACCCCGTCCCGGGACAGGAAGCCGTGCATATGCGCGGCAGGAGCGTTGCGCGGCTCTCCCGCATCGACCACCGCAACCCGGCGGCGGGACCGGGCCAGGACCAGGGCGGCGCTCAGCCCTGCCGCGCCCGCGCCCACAACCACCACGTCATACACGCCATCGTCAGCAGGGGAGTTCTGCGGATTGTTTGTTGTATCGCTCATGGCAATCACCTCCGCCCCGAGCGTGCATCCCTAACCGAGACATCAGCAAATGAACTTGCCATTTCCGCAAGTATCGCCCTGCCCTGCCCTGCCCTGCACGATGTTCACGCCGAACGCCTCCTCCCGTTCCCGCTCGGGCGGGGACAGTTCGAGGGTCTGCGCGAGGAAGACGATGCCCTCGCTCCACTGGCGCAGAAGCAGGGGCTGATGCACAGCATCCGGGTGTGTGCCGAGGACGGCGAGATGCTGGTCTCGGACCTCCGTTTTGCGCTTTGAGCAACTTCTGTTGCCGTTTTCGGAACGGCTTGGGTTGAATGGGGTTCATGGACGAGCAATCCCCCGTTGCCGCCACACTGGCGCAGGTCGGCGCGCGGCTCCGACACATCCGTACGCAGCGCGGCGTGACCCTGTCCGCACTGGCCGAGGCCACGGGGATCTCCACGAGCACACTTTCGAGGCTGGAATCCGGCCAGCGCCGCGCGAGCCTCGAAATGCTGCTGCCGATCGCGCAGGCCCACCAACTGCCGCTGGACGAGCTGGTCGGGGCACCCGAGGTCGGCGACCCCCGGATCCACAGCAGACCACGCGTGCGCAACGGCCGGACCCTGATTCCGCTGACCAACCGGCCGGGCCCCTTGCAAGCATGGAAGTCGGTCATCCCGGCCGCCCAGAACCGGCCCGAGCCGTGCACGCATGAGGGGTACGAGTGGCTGTACGTCCTGTCCGGACGTGTACGGCTCGTCCTGGGCGAACAACACTTGGTCCTCAAGCCGGGAGAGGCCGCCGAGTTCGACACCCGCCTGCCCCACTGGTTCGGGTCTGTCGGTGACTCGGCCGTGGAGGTCCTCAACCTCTTCGGCGGCCAGGGAGAGCGCGTACATGTCCGCGCCGAACCTCGCTCCCGCTGAACGCCACGTCCCGCCGGACGGGCATACGGCATGCTCAGTTCGGGGTTCGGAGCTCTGGTCAGGGCGGCGACCAAAGGCCCCCTTCCTGCGGATAGCGAGGTTGTCGGGAACAACTCCGGACAACCACGCGCTGGGGGCCACCTCGGACCGTATGCGGTTCGTGGGGCCGCGACGCGGCCCTGTCCGAGCTGCCGGGCAACATCCGCGGCGTTCCGAACGGTCACCAAGCGATTCCGGCAACACCGCTGCGCGGGCGCCGCGTTGTCCGAGCGCCTATGTTCCTGTGTAGTCCGGACCGGCCGGCCTTTCAGCCGGACGACCTCCTGGTCGCTGCCCAGCTCTCCACACACACCACGCCGGCAGAGCTCTCCGGCCACAGCACTGGACATCAGCCAAGCCAGTCGACTCTGTTCTCACGAAGCTGCCGCGTGCAGATACTCCCGGGAACTCTCCTCCTGGCAAGGCCGTTCAACCGGCATGCCGCACAACCAGAACGCCCCCGTCGTACGCCCCATCACCGACGTCGACATCCCCGCCGCCGTCGAGACCCTGACCCGGGCCTTCGCCGACTACCCCTACACCCGGCACGTGGTCGCCGCAGACGACCACGAGGACCGGATCCGGCGCTTCCAAGAGCTCTGCTTGACCCGCGTCGGAATGGTGTACGGGCGCGTGTGGGTTGCGGACGAGGGCCGCGCCGTCGCTGTCTGGGCCGCTCCTGACCAGGACCCTTCGCCCGCTTTTGCTGAGGTCGGCCCGTTGCTTGGCGACCTCGCCGGTGACCGGGCGGCTGCATATGAGTCTGCGGAGCAGGCCGTCGCACCGTACCGGCCGCAAGAGCCGGCGTGGTTCCTCAACACGGTAGGAGTCGCCCCTGAAGCCCAGGGGCAGGGCCTTGGTAGTGCAGTGCTCGTCCCAGGCATCGAGGCGGCTGCACACGCCGGGTACCCGGCGTTCCTGGAGACCTCCAGCGAGCGGAACGTGAAATTCTACGAGCGCCTCGGCTTCAAGGTGACAGCCGAGATCTTGCTCCCCGACAACGGCCCTCGCACGTGGTGCATGCGCAAGGACCCCCGCTAGGCCCTGTCGTTTGGATCAGGCCGGAACAAACAACGGCCTCGAGAAGGCGCCCGCCCCAGCAGATGCCCTTCTCACTGCGGATGCGGGCACGTTCCTTGCGGTCGGCGGCCAGGACATCGTGGTGGCGGGCGTTGGCGCGAGCGCCCGGCCTGGGATGCAGGGTGGCAACGCCGCTTCCGACTCACCGAGCCGGGAGATGCTCCGGGAGGCCGTCAGGAGGACGGAGCCGACGGGCCCGTCGGGGTCAAGCTCGGGACCTGGCTCGACAACACCCGCAAACGCGCCGACACACTCACCCAACAACGCCGCACCGACCTCAACGCCCTCGGCATGCGCTGATAGAGCGGGCGGAACAGGGGCAGCGCGGGGACACTCGGCGCGTTGTGCTCCTCGCCTCTGCTGTCTTCCGGGACGAGCTCGGGGTTTCAGCCAACGTGCGGGGGCCTTTCCCCGATGGCCCCGGCACTGGTCACTCCTCGCCGCCCACCTGGGTGATGCGGTCGTCGCCGATACGCTGCTGCACATCCGTCAGCAGGAGGTGGAGCAGTTCCGTCAACCTGTTCCGCTGGTCGGGGGCGAGTCCTCCGATCAACTCGGCCTCGCGCAGGAGCACTTGGTCCACAGTGGCCTCGACAAGATCGTGCCCGGCCCCGGTCAGGGCGATCTGGACGGTACGGGGGCGCCCGGTGCCGGGCTGCCGAGTCACCAGCCCCTCCCGCTCGGCGCGGGCCACCCGTTGGGAAATGGCTCCCGCCGTGACCAGGGCACGCCGCCCGAGTTCGCGGGTGCTCAGGGTGTACGGGGGGCCGCTGCGGCGCAGAACGCTGAGCAGGTCGAGAGTCGCGGAGTCCACCCCGGCACGTGCCAGCACCCGGCGCCGGTCGTCGCCGAAGAGCTTGGCGAGCTGCCAGATGGGCGTGACGATCCCGATCGAGTCGGCCGGAGTGCCAGGGCGCTCGCGCTCCCATGCGGCGGCGATGTCCTGCGCGGAATCGCGCCCCGCACCGTCCTCGCCGTTTGTCGTCAAGGGTTCCTTTGCCACGGCCTCACTCCCACCTGTACGTTTAGATCTAAATTTAGACCTCAATGGAGAAGAATCGGAGTCAGCATATGACACGCACCATCATGGTCACCGGTGGCGGTACGGGCATCGGCCGGGCGACCGCCCGGCTCTTCGCGGAGCAGGACGAGACGGTGATCGTCACCGGTCGCCGCCCCGGTCCGCTCCATGAACTGGCGGCGGAGTCCGGCGTCCGCGCGCTGGTGTGCGACCACACCGACCCCCGGGCGCTCACCGCCCTCCTGTCGGAGCTGCCGGACCGGATCGACGTCCTCGTGAACAACGCGGGCGGGAACACCGACTTCGACAGCGATGGAGCGACGGACCTGGCCGCATATGCCCGGGACTTCCGCGCCAATCTGGACGCGAACCTGGTGAGTGCCGCACTGACCACGAGGGCGCTGTACGAACGGCTCTCCCCCGGCGGCGCGGTCGTCCACATCGGCTCGATCGCCGCCGACCAGGGCGCCGGTTCCTACGGGGCCGCCAAGGCGGGGCTCGCCACCTGGAACCTGGATCTGGCCCGCGAGCTCGGCCCACGCGGCATCACCGCGAACGTAGTCTCGCCCGGCTACATCGCCGACACGGAGTTCTTCCGCGACTGTCTCCCGGACACCCGCCGCACCGCCCTCGTCTCCGCCACGGCGACGGGCCGCGCCGGTACTCCCACGGACATCGCGACCACGGTCGCCTTCCTGGCCTCCCCCGGGGCCCGCCACATCACGGGCCAGGTGCTGCACGTGAACGGGGGCGCACACGGGACCCGCTGATCGGGGCGGGATGCGCGGGGGCCGCAACGGCCGGCCCGCCGACTGCTTCGGCGAGCGCGCTGCCCTCCCGGGGCCGACGGGCGGCCAGGAGAACCCGTGCCTGGACCCTCTCGATGGCACTGCCCCGGAAATCCGCGTCGCCGCCGAGCACCCCGTCGAACCCGAGAACCCGGGCCCCCGCCGCCGCCCCCACAACTGAGGTTCCTATCACCACCGCGAACTGCACCCTGTACCGGGAACGGAGCACGACGGTCCTCCCGGAACTGCCGGTCGCCCCGTTCTGCGCGAGCGGGCGCAGGTCGGAGAGCTCGGTGTGGAATGGGCCTGACACCACCCGCCGGGGTCGCCCGGATCTTGGGTTCAGCGGCCTGGGGGCGGGGGCGATCCACTGAGGTGGTACCGGTGGTGACCAAGGGGATGGGGTGTGAGGTGCGGCCGGTGGGACGGGGTGCATTCGATGATCAGGAGTGCGACGTCGTCGGCGGGGTGGCCGCCGATGTGGGCGAGCAGATCGCGGTGGATGTGGTGCAGCAGAGTATCGGGACTGGTGGTGGGGAAGGAGGCGACTCGTTCGGCGAGCGGGTAGAACGCTCCGGACGGCGAGCGGGCTTCGATGACTCCGTCGGTGTAGAGGACGAGCATGTCACCGCATGTGAGGGTGAACGGGTCGATGCGGTCGTCCTCGATCGGTCGTTCGTACACGCCCAGCGGAGGCAGCGGCTGTCGGGCATGCAGCACCGTGACCCGCTGATCGTGCACCAGCAGAGGCGGGGGATGCCCGCAGTTGATCATCTCGGCGGCCGACGGGGCGTCGTCGGGGATCTCCAGGACGAGGCAGGTGATGAAGTGCTCGCCGGGGTCGTGCTCGGTGTCCGCCACGTCCTCCAGGTTCCGGGAGACGCTGTCTTCGAGGGCAGTTACCAGCTCGGGGAGGGTGGCATACCGGTGAGCGCCCTCACGGAATGCCCCCAGCACCAGCGAGGCCTCACCGATGGCGGCCAGCCCGTTGCCCCGGACATCGCCGATGACCACCCGGGTCGCGGCATGCGCGGCGCGGGCGAACGCAAACAGATCGCCCCCGATCTCGGCCTCGTCCTGCGCGGACATATACAGCCATGCCACCTGCAACGGCCCGATCCGGCGTGGCGGAGGCCGAAGCAGAACCCGCTGAGCCGTCTCCGCCACGGAGCGTGCCAGGCTCAGCGCCCGGTCGCGCCGCTCCCGCACAAACCGCATGAAGACCACCAAGGCGGAGAGCACGGTCAGCGCGATGATCTGCGCCAGGCGGTTGGGCGTGGTCAGTGCGCCGAGGAAGACAGCGATGAACACTTGGGCCGCCACTGCCAGGACCCCGGCGAGAGCGGTGAGCCGTGTCCCGGCGAGGGAGGCGGTCAGAGCGGGCGCGATGACCAGCAGGGGGCCCAGCTGGACATCGCGACCGGTGTAGATATCCAGCACGGTGATCGTCACGATCAGCACGAACGGGATCCCCACCAGACCACGGCCTGATGGGGGCTCCAGGAGGTGATCCCACGAACGTCGCACACCCATATACCCCTCATGCTCCATCGATTACGCACCCCCAGCCAGCCGACGAGCACGAGTCGGGTCTTCTCTCAGGCCGTGCAAGCGCTGGTCGTGCGCTGGACCGGCGAGGAGTTCGTCGTCACCGAGCCCGGGACACGGCCGTCGTGAGCGGGCGGCAGGGCCCCGCCCGGAGAGCCGGCGGGGCCCTGCCGGTGCGGCTGGGTCGGCCGCGGCCGGCGTCTCCGTGATGCGATCACACCCGCCCCGCACAAGGATCGGACTACGGTTACGGACAGTGGCCCGGCCGCGCCCTGCCACGCCTTGAGCGGGGAACTCCTCCCGGGGCTCCGGTCCGCATCCCGGGGCCGCGGCGGTGGTCGACTCCAGTCGGGGACGTCACTCCGGCGGTCGTCCTCGCCGAGGATGGCGAGCATGTCCGCCAGGCTGCCCGCGAGGTCGACCGGGCTACGGAAGCCGGAGCCGGCTACACGCAGACCGGCGGGTCCGGGTAGGAGCACCCGGCGTTGGTGTCGCCCTCGTACGTGATGCCCCCACACCGCAGCCCCCGGCCGACGCGACTCAGCCCTGGTGCCTGAAGCTCGCAGGCCCGACGACCTGCGGTATCACGGGCTCCACCTGTACAGGACGAGCTCGTTCTCTGAGCGTTCAGATGTCCGGTCGGGCCGACTCTCTCCGTATCGGCCGGCTTCGCGTCCTCCTACCCTGCTGTCCGGACGGTGCCGCGGGCCTCGTACTCCAGCATGGCCTCCAGGTCGGTCGCGGCGTCGGCGCCGAGTTCGCGGCGGCTGAGCCAGAGGGCGAGTTCGAGGCCGGAGGTGATGCCGCCGGCGGTGACGAGGTCGCCGTCGTCGACGACGCGGGCGTTCTTGAGGAGACCGCCCTGCCGCTCCAGGTCGGGCTTGGCCTTGTTGTGGGTGGTGCAGGGGCGGCCGTGGGTGAGGCCGGCGGCGGAGAGGAGGATGACGCCGGTGCACAGGGCGCTGATGGTGAGGCCGGGGCGGGTGGCGGCAGCAAGGGCTCGGGGCAAGGTGCCGCGGTCGATCTCGGCCCAGACGCCGGGACTGTCGCGACGTGCGTAACCGCCGCCGGGGACGACGAGAATGTCCGCCGCGTCCGGGGCCCAGTGGTGTATGCCTCGGATCACCGTGCCGTAGGCAGCGGTCACCGTGCGGGCTCCGGTGGCCGACACGTAGCGGACCTCGACCGGGCGCGGGGTGAAAGAACCCGGCAGCCGAGAAGACCTCGTACGGGGGGCGAAGTCCGCCCACTGCGACAAGACGATCCGCTCGGCAAGTAATCCCGGTCTTCCCTGGACGAGCGAGGGAACACTCTGCATGATCAACTGGTGACCACCCCAGAGACCATCGTCGAACGCCAGCTCGCCGCCTACAACAGCCATGACCTCGAAGCCTTCGCGGCGACGTACGCCCCCGACGTCTGCATCAACCGCCGCAGCGGCGACCTGCTCGGGCGCGACGCCGTGCGGGAGGCGTACGCCGACATGTTCGCCAAGGGCCGCTGCCGGGCCGAGATCGTCGGCCGACTCACCGAGGGCGACTGGGTGGTGGACCACGAGATCGCCCACGGCATCACGGACGACCCCCTCCGCGTGCTGGTCGCCTACCGGGTCCGCGACGGCCTGATCGACCACGTCGACTTCCTCGGCTGATCGCCGGACCTCCTTGACCGAACGAACCGTCAGAGGGTGTTCGGTGCTCAGCCCTGGCTGCCACGGGTCACCGGTCTCACGTGGAGTGGCCCTCGACGGCCTGCCGGAAGCGCCTTGTTCTGTGCCCCGGTTCGGAGCGCTGAACAGGTCGGCTTCCATCTGGACGTTCCCGCGGAGGATTCACCACCAAGATTCACCTCGTCACCGAGGGGCGATGCCGGCCCGTCACCTTCGTCCTGGCAGGTCAGCGGCGAAAGTCTCCCACCTCCGCTCGGATCAACAGCGCCTCACGGCACAAACTCCGCGTTCGTCAGATCCCCCGGCTCATGAAGCCAGCCTGCCCCGACACCCCACTCGGATCAGGAGATCCGAGAAACCGTGCCTAGCCGTGCATCGCGGTGCTGTAGACGTACATGGCGATCACACCGGCGACGCAGGCGATGATCACCCATGAACCGAAACCGGTGTGTTTCCCACTGCCTTTGGGCCGCGCGGCCTTCCCGGAGTGATTGAACCGCCCGGGCGCTGCCCGCGGCACGACCAGCGCCGCATCGGCCGCCGTCTCGGCGAGCAGGCGACGGCAGGTCGCGGCGAGCACGTCTGTAGTGGCGGAGAGGGGCACCACGGCCTCCGAACGCGCCGGAGCGGTGGTGCCGCCGTCCAGGATGCGCCCCGCGCGTACGAGGATCTCGTCCCGGCCGCCCGCCGGAGCGAGGCTGATCCACCGCCGTACATGCTCACCCCGGATGACCACACCGCCGGACCGCTCCCGGTACACGGTGTGTTCCCGCCACAAGATCTCCGCCAACTCACCTGCGATGTCCCTCAGTTGTGCGCTCACAACCCCTCCCCCTCCGCCTCACGGCGAATCGAACAAGCATCGCACTCTAGCGGTAGGCGCAGAGGGGGCCAGCAGTCCCCCCAGAGGCCGCACCCGCCCCCGGGCACGGATCTAGCCCGAGCCCAGACCAGCCCCTGACCGCTGCTGGGAGCACACAACGGCGCGAAGGGGTACGAGTACCGGTGTGGCGAGTGAGCGGATCCGGTGGCCGGTCGTCGTGGGCCGGGCCCGGGAGATCGTGTAGAGCTACGAGGGCGGTGTCAGGCTGCGCCAGGTCATGTACCGCCTCGTTTCCGAGGACGTGCTGCAACCCGATGCTGTCCTTCGGGTGCCGAGCCCCACCAAGGGGGAGACACCGCACCGGCCGGTCCGCGCCCTCCCGCCATCAGTTCGCCGGGCTGGATCTCGGGCATGCTGCCGTCGGCGTCGACCAGCTGCCGAAGGACAGCGGGCCCAACGCGCTCGCCGACGATGTCCTGCGCGAGGCGGAAGGCCAGCTGCCCATGACGCTGGAGGGCACCGTGCGCTGCATCCAGAACCGCGCCCGCCTCGTTCGCGCGCTGTATGAACGCTTCGGTCCGGCCGGAGTGCGGGAGCTTGTCGTGCGCTGGAGCGGCGAGGAGTTCGTCGTCACCGGGCCCGGGGCACGGCCCTGAGAGGGCGGGAGGCCCGCCCGAGGGCCGGCGGCCCCTGTCGGCGTGCGCGACTCCGGCCGGCGTCTTTGTGATGCGATCACGCCCGACCAGCATGAGGATCGGATTACGGGCGGTGGCCCGATCGCGCCCCTGTCCCTGCCTGTGTGCGGGAACAGCGCCCCTTCCCGGCGCTCCGGTCCGCTTCCCGACCAGGACCTCGCGGCTCGTGTCATAGAGCATTGCGCCGACCAGCAGGTTCCGGGTTCTCTCAGGTGCGTTCCGACGCCTTTTTCTCAACTCCATGGCATTTCCTCCGGATGGTGTCAGGGGCGCACGGCCTCGATACAGAGGCTGACCATCCGATGGACACCGACGACATGATCGGTGATCTGCATTTCCGTGGGCAAGCCGAGGTCCGTGAGGTACTTGCGGTAGTAGAGCCATCGCACCTTCAAGGATGCGATCGTCTTCATATGTGAATCAATGGGCTGTTGCCGCGGCCAATCCCCCAAGGCCGTGATCAGGTAAAAGAGGCTGCCTAGCTAGGAGATAGAAAGCCGGCCCGCCGACACTCACGGCCATGGCCGCCAGAGCCGATGTCCCGTCCACTGCCTTCTGAGTGCCGCCTCGCGCCAGCTGCAAGCTGATAGCCACCTGATCGGCGTGGATCTCCTTGCCCGGTGTGTCGTCCCGCACGTCGTGGCATTCCAGCAAATGGGCAAGTTCGTGCGCCACGATCGCCCAACAAAGATGAAATCCACTTCACGGGCTGGCCGGGCGTAGGGGATGAAGTCCCGGTTGATGGCCTGCCGAGCAGCCACCGGCGAGTATTTACGGATTCGAGAAGCGGCGGGCAACCGCCTGGGCAGCGGGCCGGCGGCCCGATCCGCGCGCGGCCCGCATCGCCCGATTGCGCGACCTCAACCAGCGGCTCACCAGCAAAATCACGCGAACTCACACGAACTCACACGGAGTTCAACCAGCTCAAAGAACACCATCGACTCCTTCTGTCCGTCCTGGCCGCCAAGGACGACGAGCTGCAGCGGCTCCGCCGCGAGCTGAGCACGTTCAGCCGCGCCTCTCCAGCAGCCGTCCCGGAATCGCGGCAGGGGGACGGCCCCGGCGGCGTCGTCCCCCTGCCCCGTCATGATGTGTGGTTTCCACACCTGCCGAGCCGGGAGACGGCCGACTGCTCGGTCGCTCCCACCTCGCCATTGCGTCTCACGCCCCGGCAACTCCGTCGATGCGCTCTCGGATCAGATCGGCATGGCCGTTGTGACGCGCGTACTCCTCGATCATGTGAACCATGATCCAGCGCAGGGAAACTCCCTGATCTCCTACATGACCAG
This sequence comes from Streptomyces sp. NPDC058240, assembly GCF_042882135.1. Taxonomy (NCBI): domain Bacteria; kingdom Bacillati; phylum Actinomycetota; class Actinomycetes; order Kitasatosporales; family Streptomycetaceae; genus Streptomyces; species Streptomyces sp. NPDC058240. The sequence goes on along the minus strand of NZ_JBHVWT010000017.1, from coordinate 124,535 downwards.
CCTCCTGCTCGGACAGATGCCCGGAATCGTCCAGCGACGCGGCGGCGATAAGCTCGCGGCCCCGAGCGATCTCCGTCTGCCAGGCAGTCACCGCCTCTTCGAATCCTCGGTCCGGATCAAGGGCAAAACCGTCGCCATTGCTCTCCCCAAAAACCGGGGGCAGGTCCTGGCCTGCAAACACACGCCGGAACCAGTTGCGCTCCACCTCGGCCAGGTGCTGGACGAGGCCCAGCAACGTCATCGACGACGGTGCCGAGGTCAGTCGCAATTGATCATCTTCGAGGCCCGAGCATTTGAGGGCGAGAGTCGCACGGTGAAAGTCGAGCCACGCCTCCAGCATGACTCGTTCGTCAGCATGCGCAGGCGGGATCGGACGTCCATCCGGGGTCGTATTCATGACCGCACCCTGCCAGAAGCAGTCCTGACCCTACGACCGTCTTCGCCGGCGATGAACACGCGGTCGCGCGTCGGGGAACGCGGATTCGAGATCGACGTGCTGGAGATCCGCGCCCCCCGCCGGTCCTCGGGCTGTCGGAGGAGGCGCTGCGGCGCCGGCACCTCGCCCTGTTGCGGACCGCGCTCCTGGAGCACGCGGCGAGGTGGAACCTGCGCACCGTCATGACCTTCCGCCAGAAGGTCGAGGAGGCCGCGGCCCTCGCGGAGAAGCTGCCGGAGACGGCCGCGGAGCTGTACGTCACCGACGCGTCGGATGAAGACCTGGTGAGGTCGGAGGACCTGCCGAAGCGGAGGACCTGCCGAAGTCGTCGATCGACGCGGAGTTCTACGAGCGGAGGCCGGCCGCCACGTCCCGCCGGACCGGGTGGGGTCGGCCTGGCTGTGCGGCAGGGCCTAGCTCGATGCCCGGCTCCGTCAGCGCGATCATCACCTCCTCACGGTCGAGGAACCCCACCGTCGCTTCATACAGCGAAAACCCGTCGCAGTGCAGCAACGCCGTGCTCCCACGGACGGCGGTGGACCGCGACGGGGAAGACGGTCCGGCCGGTGTCATCCGCCTGGTCCACGCAGTGGGCGTATCGAAGGCACACCCCACGTAGCCTCTCTCCCGTGCCAGCCTCCCGCCTGTATCGCGTCGCCGTACTTGTGCTCGAAGGTGCGAAGCCGCTCGATGTCGGAATTCCCGCGCAGGTTTTCGCGACCCGCGCGAGCATGCCGTACGAGGTGCGGGTGTGCGGGGCGGAACCCGGTCTCGTGACCGGCGGCGATGGCCTGTCGTACGGCGTCGCCCACGGCCTTGACGCACTTGCGTGGGCCGACATCGTCTTCGTCCCCGGTTACCGGTTCCCGGACCGCGACGACCCCCCGCGGGCCGTCCTCGACGCACTGATCGCCGCCCATGCCCGGGGCGCGCGGCTCGCTGCCATCTCGACGGGCGCCTTCGCGCTCGCCGCCACGGGCCTGCTCGACGGCAAGCGCGCCACGACGCACTGGCACTACACGCGGGCACTGGTGGCACGGCATCCGCTCGTTCAGGTCGACGAGAACGTTCTGTTCGTCGACGAGGGCAGCGTGCTGACGTCGGCCGGCGCCGCCTCGGGCATCGACCTGTGCCTGCACATCCTGCGCGGTGACCTCGGAGTGGCCGCATCGAACCATGCGGCCCGGCGCCTTGTCGCGGCCCCCTACCGCAGCGGCGGTCAGGCGCAGTACGTGCCACGCAGCGTGCCCGAGCCACTCGGTGAGCGGTTCGCCGCCACCCGCGAGTGGGCGCTTCACCGACTCGGCGAGCCCCTCACCCTCGAAGCGCTCGCCCGGCATGCGGCGGTGTCGCCGCGCACGTTCTCGCGTCGCTTCGTCGAGGACACGGGATACACGCCGATGCAGTGGGTCATGCGCGCCCGCGTCGACCTGGCCCGTGAGCTGCTCGAATGTTCGGAGCGGAGCGTCGAGCAGATCGCCACCGACGTCGGTCTCGGCACCGGTGCCAATCTGCGGTTGCACTTTCAGCGGATCCTCGGCACGACGCCGAGCGAGTACCGGCGCACCTTCACCCAGGGTGAGTAGTCCGCTGCCACCTGGCGAGATCCTTTTGAACCGTGGCGATCATGCCGCTGTCGCGGGCGGATGCAGCACGCGAAATTGATGGTGAACCGAAGGGACACCATTCATGACTCGCATCGCCATCAACGGATTCGGCCGCATCGGACGCAACGTGTTCCGCGCGCTGCTCGAGCGCGACAGCGACCTCGAGGTCGTCGCCGTCAACGACCTCACGGAGCCCGTCTCCCTCGCGCGGCTGCTCGCCTACGACACGACGGCGGGCCGGCTCGGTCGCCCGGTGACCGTCGACGGGGACGCCCTCGTTGTAGCGGGCCGTCGCATCACGGTGCTCGCCGAGCGCGAACCGGCGCAGCTGCCGTGGGCCGAGCTCGGCGTGGACATCGTGCTTGAGGCGACCGGCCGCTTCACGTCGGCCAAGGCCGCCCGCGGCCACCTCGACGCGGGCGCGAAGAAGGTGCTCGTCAGTGCTCCGTCGGACGGCGCCGACATCACGCTCGCGTTCGGGGTCAACACGGATGCGTACGACCCGGACATGCACACCATCATCTCGAACGCCTCGTGCACGACCAACGCACTGGCACCGCTGGCCGCGGTGCTCGACGACCTCGCCGGCATCGAGCACGGCTTCATGACGACGGTGCACGCCTACACGCAGGAGCAGAACCTGCACGACGGTCCGCACCGTGACGCCCGCCGGGCCCGTGCCGCCGCTGTCAACATCGTGCCGACCACGACGGGCGCCGCCAAGGCGATCGGCCTCGTACTGCCGAACCTCGACGGCAAGCTGTCGGGTGACTCGATCCGCGTGCCGGTCCCGGTGGGCTCGATCGTCGAACTCAACACAACCGTCGCCCGCGACGTGACGCGCGACGAAGTGCTGGCTGCATACCGCGTCGCAGCGGAGGGGCCGCTCGCCGGCGTACTCGAGTACTCGGACGACCCGCTCGTGTCGTCCGACATCACGGGCAATCCCGCTTCGTCGATCTTCGACTCGGCCCTTACCCGCGTCGACGGGCGCCACGTCAAGGTGGCCGCCTGGTACGACAACGAGTGGGGCTTCTCGAACCGCGTGATCGATACGCTCGAGCTCCTCGCCACCCACTGACCAAACGCCAGGGCGGTACCTCACGTCCGGCGACCGCGCCGCCCAGCACCTCCTGTGAGCGCTCTAGGCCCTGTCGTCGAACTGCCGTCGTCGCCCGGAGGGCGGCCGCGCGGCGTCCGGTGCGTGCGATCGCAAGGCGCCGGAATGGTCTCGTAGCGGAGCTACCAGGGCATTTCGGCAACGCCGCGAGCGTGCGTGCCAGACGCCGCACGGCAGACGGCAGACGGCAGTTCGACGACAGGGCCTAGTTGACCAGCCGGGCCGGCTGGAGCGCTCAGTCACAAACGGATGACGTCGCCGGGCGGCCGGTGCCAGCCTGATCGCATGACTGGACTACCGCAGCGACGGGTGTACGGATCGGACCACGACGATCCCGACCCCTACGAGCAGCCCGGCCGCGAGTACGTCGAGCTCGTCGGCGGCGCCCTGGACGGCCAGCTCGTCGATGTCACCCACGCAGCGACCCGTCCGTCTGGAAAACAGGGGGCGGCGGCCGGACCCGGCTCGCACTGAGCCTCCGCCAACTCGAAGTCGCTGGTCAAAGGGCTGGCGTGACCGGTTCTCGGGGTACTCGCGCTGGTCACGGGCGGCTGTCTGAGGCTGTCTGAGGAGTAGATCTCCCGTCAGCGGTCGGTTTGCGGGTTCTTGTTCGCTGTGTCCCGGTGTCCCGGTGTCCCGGTGTCCCGGTGTCCCGGTGTCCTCCTACGATCCGGTGCATGGATCCCGAGTTGTCGGAATGGATCACCGCGCGGCGCGCGGAACTGGATGAACTCGAAGAGCGGCTGGCCAAGGAGCTGGCGGAAGCAAGGGCCGAGCGGGACGAACTCGCCGTCGCCGAACGCGTCCTTGAGCGGGTGAGCAAGCAGTTGGCCGACGAGCGCGCCTCGGCCGCGCCGGTACCCGGCCAGGCGGGTGGTCGGGCGGTCATGCTGATCCCGCACCGCGCGCCGGACGTGGAGGAGAGCACGCGCCCGTCGGACTACCAGCGCATCCTCGCCGCCGTGCGGAAGGCCGCCGGACCGGTCATGGCCCGGCAGGTCGGCGAGATGCTGGGGGTGGACGTCAGCGTGCGGGGCAAGCTGGAACCGCTGCGCGAGAAGCCGAACTCCGCACCAACCCCGCTCGTGCCACCCACCTCCTGCGCGCTCTGCTGGTCCTGACGAACCCCGAAGTCAACCGTTGACTGTCTCGATGGGTGGGGAGATCCCCATGCAGGAAGTGGGGTTGGCTCCACTGTCGATACGCGCTCCAGCTGGATTCCTCGCTGCTGCGCTGATCCGTAGGTTCGACGTCATGACGCTCTCAACCAGGCACTCACCGCTCGTCAACCGGCGACGTGGTCTGTTCATCTTCCTCGGTGTCGCTTACATCGGCATGTGGGCGGCCATGTCACCACTCCTGGCCAGCGGTTACCAGCGCGGCGACGCACGCGAGGAGACTGGTGCACTGGAGCAGGTGTGCATCGCGGCCGCGATGCTGGCGCCTGCCCTCGCCGCAATCCTCGTCGTCCGCTGTGTCGAGCGCAGCGGCCGGGTGCGGGACACGCTCGCCCTGCGCTGGACGAAGCCCTGGGGGCGTGCTGCACGGGCGTGCCTGATGGCTTTCGTCGTCCCCGCCGGCCTCACCACGGCTGCTCTTGTCATCGGCACCTTCGCCGGCCGCTACCCGTTCGGTGGAGTGCACTGGAACGGGCTCGGCGCGTGGGCGGCCGCAGCGGTGCTGAACATGCTGGTGTCGCTTCCGCTGTTCTTCGGCGAGGAACTGGGCTGGCAGGGCTACCTTTTTCCGCGCCTCGCGCAGGACGGTGACCGCCGGAGCCTGATACGGGCGTACGCAATCACCGGCGCGGCCTTCGCCCTGTGGCACCTGCCCACGCTGCTGATGGGCGGCCAGTACCCAGGTCGGCCCTGGTATGTGTCGGTGCCCGCCATGCTGGTGAGTTGCCTCCTCGTCCTGCCCGTCTTCACATGGCTGCGTCTGCGCTCCGGCTCGGTCGTACCCGCCGTCATCGGCCATGCGTTCGTGAGTTCGGTGAGTGTCGAGATGGTCAAGGAGTTCGCCGATTCCAAGGCAGCACTGGATCCCCTGCACATGAGCATGGCCGGATGGCCCGGCTGGATCGTCACAGGCGCGTTCGTCGCCTTCCTGGCGCTGACCGGCCGACTCCAGCCATCCTTCTACACGGCCCGAACCGTCCCTCGCCCCGCATCGATCCGCAAACTGTAAGTGCGTGTTCGGCGGGGCCGGCCACGGGCCGAGCCACCAGGGCCTGGTCAAGGCGGTGCGGGCTGAAAGTACACGACCAGGTGCTCATCCACAGTGCGTGAACCCATTGACGTACGCCCCACGCACCGCACCCGTCCAGGGCGGAGCCACGCAAACGGACACTGGTCTTCCCAACCTGAACGTCCATGTCGAAAGCACGCTGACAAACGATCTGCTCCGCAGACTGCCGCACACGACCAGCGCGAGGATGAACCAGGCGGTGAAGCACCCTGCGGTGATCAAAGTCCAGCGGGGGCCGGCGAAAGCGGCAATGACGACCAAGGCAGTGATCGTGACGGCGAGTCCGATGTGGCCGCCGTCGATATCCGCGCCGGACCTGCTGCTACTTGTCATCAGGGTCTCCCGATGCAGAGCACTCTGCTGTCGGTCGACCAGACGTAGGCATCGGGCACCTTCGGGAGGGGACCCGTCACGAATGCGCGTTCTGGGCCGAAATGCTCAGCCGGCACTGGTAGCAGTTCGTCAACTGTCAGGACATGCAGGCTGATCGGGGCTGTCATGACCACGCACTATGGGCGCCCGCTCTCACGAACGGTCGGATCGGGCGGTGCCGGATCTCATGCGTGGCCCATCGGCCGGCCTGACGATCGGTGCCGGCACGCACGTATGTGGTGTCGAGCAAGCCGGCGTCCGCCGACGAGGGCGAGGGCGAGGGCGAGGGCGAGGAATCGATCCCGCCGGGCACGTACCGGGCGAGGGGCAGCATGAAGGACTGCTACTGGGAGCGGACGACGGAGTCGGGGACGTCATCGACAACCGCCTCGCCGGACCACGCCTGCCGATGGGCGACGAGTGCCTGGTGGAAGCCGCCGGACGCCATGTCCCGGGTCTTCACCGGTGTCTCGGGCGCGGCCTGCCCGCTGCCGGAACGATGTGGGCCGTGCGGAACTCCGATACCGCGGGCGCGCCGACGGGCAGGACCCGAACGGTGCGGACCGCCTGAGTGCTGCGGTCCGGAGTCCTCGTTCGTGCTGGGCGTTCAAGGCGCAGATGTCGTATCCAGGCTTGCCTGCGTTGATGAGGGCGATGGTGTTGCGGAGTTTGCGCCTGATCGCCACGTCGGTGAAGAGTCCCTGTCCGGTGACGTCGTGGCACTGGCCGACCGCCACTGCCACACGCACATCCGTCCTGCCGACCGGCATGAGCGTGCCGAACCCTGGCGCTGCGGCACCCCGGGTGCGGAGCCAGCCTCACAGCGTCCGGGGGCGTTGTCCGAGGTAGTGGTTACGATCCCGGTCATGCGTCTTGAAGATCAGCTGGACAGGCTGGCGGAACTGGGGCTGCCGCTCGCGGCCGGCCGGACCGTGGACGAGTTGCTGTACTCGTGGCCGCGGGAGGCATACGAGCGCAAGCCGTTCGACCTGGTGCTGTTCGCGCTGGGCTGCGCGGTCGAGGACGAGCCGTGGGAGCGGTGGTTCTGCGACCGGGCATGGCACTTCGACACCGAGTGCGTCCGCGGCCGGGGTTCGTACGTGGCGATCGCCCGGCAGCTGTGCCGGATCGCCGGCCTGCCGGACGCCCTGTCCGGCCTGCGGGACCATGTCGACCTCGGCGCGGAGGAGGCGTGGATCGAATACACGGCCGACGGCCGGCGGGTCAACTGGCCCATCGAAGTCAGGGACGACTGGGCCGACCTGATGGTCGTGAGCTATCTCATCGACGAGCTGGAACACGGAGACCGGCGCTTCCATGTCCGGCACAACGGCCAGGCCATGACGCTCTTCTTCCTCGACGACGACGCAGCCGCCCGGCTCAACGCGCTGACCGGCGGACAGACGGTCGCCCCCTTCCCGGGGTAGCGGCCCCGCTCTCCCGGGACACAGCCATCCCCCACAAGGTGAACCGGGGTCCACCACCAGGTTCCCGTGGACATCTGGGATGGCTCGACGTCAAGGCCCTCGCCGCCCTCGTCGGCGTCACCCGCACCGGCTTCTGCCCCAGACGGAACCGGGATGGCACCCGTCAGGTCCGGCACCCGCCGGCACCTGGCTGTGGAGTTCGGCAGGCGACTGCGAGAGCTGCAGGCAGCCGGACAGATCGTCGGCCCGCGCAAGGCCCGGATCGAACACCTCAAGAAGGCGAACGGGGAGCTGGCCGTGCGGGTTGTGGCACGCGACGAGCCGATCAAGGAGTTGACCGCCTCAAGACGCCGGCGATCTTACGGCTGGCTGCGCAGCACGAGGAGTCCTTGACGTGGATCTTCGTGCCCAGTCGGAGACGTGTCCGACCGCGATCAGGCCGGCGATGACGCCCAACGCGTACACGGCGAAGATGTAGGTGATCGTCAGCGGCGACAGCGCGTGCCGCTCGGCGTAGAGCACGTACAGCGGGGTGGGAACCGTCGAGAAAGCCATCGTGGTGAAGAACGCAATAGCGGCCCCGCAGCCAGCCGAAGCGGACGGCATCAGGCGGTTGCGGATCACCAACGCCGATCTGCAGTGGCACGTCTGCGTCGCCCGGTTCCGGGAGCGGCCCGCGAACGCCGCCACGCGAACGTTCGAGGCGATCACAGCAGGGCGCCGCGGCCGAGAGGTGACCCGGGCGGAACGATCGGCTCATTCAGGCGCCCGGACGGCAGTGGCGATGCCGGGTCCACTCCGTGGAACCGGCGCAGGCGGGAACAGCAGTCGGCGCCCCCGACAGCCTCTGAGGCACACGCGTCGACTCTTGAGTACTCACAGCGTGATGTCCGTGGCTGGTTGCGTCATGTGGTCACCTTGGCGATGAACGCCGTGAGGTTCGTAACGGTCCGCAGAATCTTCTCCTCCAAGGTGAGCGACTCGTGGAGCCGTGCACCGATGCCCGCGTCTTTCTTGCCTCGCACGTACAGCGGGCAGGCGAGGTCGCTGCATATGTAGGCGCCCACCGAGTTGCCCTGCTGTCCCGCCTTGCCTGCTTTCGCGGCGACCATGAGTGAGACGCCGCCGGTGTGGGTGGTCAAGCACATCGAGCACATGCTGCTCCGCGTTTGCCAGGGGGTGTTGGTGGGGCAGCGCAGGGCGAGTGCTGTCGGGCGGCCGTCCAGCTCGGTGGCGAGGTAGGCCCGGTGGGGGGCCTGGGGGTCCCTCCAGCCGAGGAAGTCCAGGTCGTCCCAGGGCCGCTCGGCCAGGTCGTGGGGGATGGACAGGCGCTTGGCCTCGCCCTTGGTGCAGTTCACGAAGGCGGTGCGGATCTCCCGCTCGGTCAGAGGTCTCATAAACCGCAGGCTAGTTTGCCTAAAACCTTTAGGCAAACGCATAATGGTTATCGCCAGATCGGAGGAAGATTATGGTTAGAGTAGGACTGACACCGGAGCGCCTGACCCTGGCGGGGGCGGAGCTGGCCGATGAGGTCGGTTTCGATCACGTGACCGTCTCGGCGCTCGCCCGGCGGTTCGACGTCAAGGTCGCGAGTCTGTACTCGCACCTGAAGAACTCCCAGGAGCTCAAGACCAGGATCGCGCTGTTCGCGCTGGAGGAACTCGCCGACCGGGTCGCCGATGCCGTGGCCGGACGTGCCGGCAAGGACGCCCTGTCCGCCTTCGCGGATGCCTACCGCGACTACGCCCGGGAGCACCCTGGTCGCTACGCCGCCGCCCGTCTCAGGCTCGATCCCGAGACGGCGGCCGCCAGCGCCGGGGTGCGGCACGCACAGATGACGCGGGCGATCCTGCGCGGCTACGACCTGACGGAGCCGGACCAGACGCACGCGGTCCGAATGCTGGGCAGCGTGTTCCACGGCTACGTCAGCCTGGAGCTGGCCGGAGGCTTCGAGCACAGCGCCCCCGACGCGCAGGAATCCTGGGCCTGGATCGTGGACTCCCTCGACACTCTGCTGCGAAACCGCGCTGCACGCTGACCGGATGAGAGGCGCACCGCCGGAGGCAGTCGCCCGTGCCGGGCACCGAAGCATCTGATGCCGGGCGCCGAAGCATCTGACACTGAAAACCTTGAGCAAGGCTGAGGCAATGCACACTGAGCACGACTGGATCACCACACCCGTCACCGCGGACATCTTGCGCGGTCACCTCGACGTGGAAACGACCGCACACGGTCTGCTGCCGCATCGGCTGCCCGCTCGGTCTCGACGGCAGATCCCCGACAACCAACTGGCCACGGCCGAGGCCCAGCCCTCCGGCGTGCGGTTGGCTTTCCGCACCCGGGCCACGAACATCGATCTGGACACGCTGCCCACCAAGCGGGTCTACCGAGGTTTTCCGGCCCCGCCCGACGGCGTGTACGACCTGCTGGTCGATGGCCGGCTCGCTGCCCAGGCCACGGTGGCCGGCGGAAACGTGCGCACGGTCACCGACATGGTCACCCAGTCCTCCGAGCTGTCCGAAGGGCCTGTCGGCACCGCCCGGTTCACCGGTCTACCCGCGCATGACAAGGACATCGAGATCTGGCTTCCGCATACAGAGATCACCGAGCTGATCGCCCTGCGCACCGATGCCCCCATCGAGCCGGCGCCGGACCGCGGGCGCAGGGTGTGGCTGCACCACGGCAGCTCCATCAGCCACGGCTCGAACGCCACCCATCCGACTGCCATCTGGCCGGCCCTGGCAGCCGCCCGGGGCGGAGTGGAGCTGGTCAACATGGGGTTCGGCGGCAGCGCGCTGCTCGACCCGTTCACCGCCCGTGCGATGCGGGACACCCCCGCGGACCTGATCAGCATGAAGATCGGCATCAATGTCGTCAACAGCGACGTGATGCGCCTGCGTGCCTTCAGCCCTGCGGTGCACGGATTCCTCGACACCCTCCGCGAGGGGCACCCGACCACGCCACTGCTGATCGTGTCGCCCATCCTGTGCCCGGTCCAGGAGGACACTCCCGGCCCCCTCATGCCCGACTTCGACGGCGGGACCTTGCGGTTCAAGGCCACGGGCGATCCGGCTGAACGCGCCGCCGGGCGCCTGACGCTCAACATCATCCGCGACGAACTCGCCCGGATCGTCGAACAGCGGGCGGCCGACGACCCGAAGCTGCACTATCTCGACGGCCGTGACCTGTACGGGGAGAAGGACTACGCCGAATTCCCGCTGCCAGACGAGATCCACCCTGATCCCGCGGCTCACCGCCGTATCGGCGAGAACTTCGGGCGGCTCGCGTTCGGCGACGGCGGCCCCTTCGCCACCAAGACCGGCTGAGCACATCGCTCCGGTCCGGGGCTGGAGGGCGTGCGTCGCCCGTCGATCCGGCGGAAGTGGTGGGTTGCGGTCTATGATGCCGCCGTCGACCCGGAATTCGGCTCCCGTGAGCCACTTCGCGCGGCCGGATGCGAGGAACGCGATCATTTCTGCCACGTCATCGGGATCGCCGGGCCTGCCCATGGGCACGTTCAGGTGCTCCACGATCTGCTGCTGTACCTCCTTCACGTCAACACCCTGCCGGTCGGCGACGCGCTGGAGGTGCTCGACGGCTCCCTCGGTGGTACGTCGTGTTCCTGGTGTGGATCAGCGCACTGATGCGGGGCAAGTCCACCGCTCCGGGAGGCGCTTCCCTACCCGCTGGGCCTGCTTGATGTCACAGTCATGCCGGAAGTCCTCGCATGCAGTGAGGTTCGGCTGGTTTTCCGGGTCGAGGGAACTCACCGGCAGGCCACCCACAGCGGATCGAACCCGTGGGTTCGCGGGTCCCCGAGGACCCGTGAACCCACAAGTCCACCCCCTGACATCAACGTCCTGCGTGCAGAACTCCAGCAGCCGCCGCGGACTCAGCCCCGGGCCTCGCGGAACCGCTTCACCACCTCGCTCGCGCTCACCGCCAGGACCCCCAGCGCCGCCACGGTGTAGAGGGACTGCGGGGCCTGCCAGCCACCATTGGCGTCGGACAGGAAGGCCGGGTTGAACAGCTCCTGCCGATGCAGGATCCAGATCAGCGGCAGCGCGAAGGCCGCCTCGGCGGCGACGCTCCAGGCCGCCAGCGAAAGCGTCCACACCCGCACCGCCCGGATCGCGTCGAGTGTCACGAGGCCGACGAGCCCGGCCAGGATCGGCCAGATCCACCCCGACCACAGGCCCGGGTCGAGCACGTCGAGGCGTGTGCCACCGTCGGTCTGGTACGGCTGCGCGGTGTGCTGCCAGACGATCAGGACGATCAGCAGCGCGTGCCACGCCACCCGGACGTAGACCGCCGCGCCGCGCTCCTTCGGTACGCCGCGGTCGGGCAGGTCGTCGGGCGTCCAGGTTCTGTCGGCCGCGCCAGGCCGCTTGCCGGACCGCTCGATCAGGGCGAACACCACGGTGAGCCAGGCAATCATCTGGGCGCCGACGGTGAGCACCGCCCCGACGGCCCCGCCGATCACTTCGCCGACCCCCTGGCCGTCCAGGACGTCGAGCGCCGCGCTCAGGGCGGTGACCACCGGCAGCACGGTGGAGAGCAGGACCGTGAGGAGTCGTATGTACGTCGGGTAGAGCGCGGGTCCGATCAGTGCGAGCGGCCGGTCCGCGTACCGGGCAGCGAGCCGGATCGGGGCGCCCATCTCGGTGAGCACCTCGCGCTCCGCGGTCTCCGGGTCGGCCGGTCCGCGCGCCTCGACGGTGTCGGCGATGGTGGCGCGCAGCTCGTCGGCCACGTCGCCGCGCTGGTCGGTCGGGATGCGCCGGACGACCTCCACCACGTAACGGTCGGTCAGTGTGCCGGTGCCGGACGCATGCAAACTACTCAACGGTCCCCCTTGGTCAGTCGTGATATCGAGGCGCCGAGGTCCTGCCACTCGCGCAGCAGTCCGGTGCGGACCCGGGCGCCCTCGGGGCTGACCCGGTAGAACTTGCGCGGTCTGGACTCGTCGGTGTTCCACTCGCTGATGAGCAACCCCTGCTTCTCCAGGCGGCGCAGCAGCGGATAGAGGGTGTTGCCGTCGACGGCGAGCCCGGCATCGCCGAGCGTTTCCAGGAGCGCGTAGCCGTACTGCGGCTCCTCCAGGAGCGCCAGGCAGGCCAGGACGACCGTGCCGCGGCGTAGCTCCTGGGCCTGGCTGAGGATCAGTTCATCGGTGCCCACACACGGCACGATACTGTGCGTCGCACACTAATGTCACCGCGATCCGGTGGCATTTGCGGGAGACTGTCGGGTGCCCACTTCCCGATCGCTTGCAACCTCCGACGAGATACGGTGCGTATCTCGTCGGTCAGTTGAATCTCGCCCTGCGTCGTCCCTGAATGTTCGGGAACGAGCTGGGCTTGCGCATCCTGGTGGATCATCTGCTGTTCGTGGAGTGCCGGCCCGAGGCCTTGGCCGAGCAGCAGCGCGTCCGGGAAGAGCGCGGCGCCTGGTCCAACATCGGCGTCGCGGGCGCGTTCCGCGATCTGATCCCGGACAGCTACTACGAGTACGGCATGGCCTCGGTGTACGCCGAGTTCGCGCACCGCCGCGGCTGGCTCAAGCCCGACCGCGTGCTGGGCTCCGACGAATACGCAGCCTTGCAGGGCTCGGTCCGCCAATGGGCGGGCGAGGACCGCGTGTGGGCGGACGTCGTCGACGAGTTCGGTTCCCCGTCCATGCTGTTCGGCGGGACCAACCCCTTGTATGGCAAGACCCTCGGCTACCTGACTGAGAACCCGGAGGAACCGATGGTGTCCTTCCATCTCTGGAACGACAGTGCTCCGGGAACCGGGCAATCATGGCCACCTGAGCACAAAGAGCCCCTGCTGCTTGCCGTGCGCTTCGGAACGGGACCCTTCCGCCAGACCTTCACCTTCACCCCGGAGGGGCAGCGACGGCTCCCTGTGGTGTAACGCTCAAGATCGGCGGGCTGGCATCCGGCGGATATCCAAGATTCAGCGCGCGGGCGGACGGGCGCGGACCGGCGGACCCGGACATCGGCGTCGCCCTGCTCGTCGCCGCCGAAGTGATGACCCCGCTGTACGTCCTGACGGGCTCCGGCCAGAACGGTGGCCCTCCGGCGTGCTGACGCGAGTAGCACCGGCGGGCACGCTTTTGCGTGCCCGCCCGGGGCGATACCCGGATGACGCTGGGCGACGTACACGGCCCCGGGACTGGCCGGCTCGCATGTCAGGTGATGCGCATTCAGCGGATGCGTCCGGCTACTGATTACCGACTGTGATTGTTGTCGATAATCTTGATCCGACCTCATATCAAGCTGCGAGAGACCAAGGGCGGGGATGCACCGACCGAACGTCATCGGTGACTGGCGCGAGTACGAAGACGACCACGAGGGGGTACGTGTCCGCATCCACTCCTTCAAGAAGGGTGACGTCCCGCCCGAGGGCCGGGACAGCGACGCGCGGAAGCTGAAATATTTCAGCTTCCGCGTCACGGTCGAGAACCGCGCTGAGGAATGGTTCCTGATCGAGCTGAAGCGACGCCACATCGACGTGAGGGTCGGCGAGGACGGCGATTCCGCCTTCATCGACTACAACAGCAAGGAGATCGAGGGCTTCAAGCTCTACCCACTGCGCCGAGCCACAGCAACCTTCTACGCCGCTGCGCCCGCCCGTGACCTGGACGTGGTCGACATCCAGGTCCGCATGAGCATCGACGACGAACTGTCCGCTCCACACGTGTGGGTCGGCGGCGCCGACGTGCCCGAGCCCCCCACCAGCACCTCGGCGAAAGCCGGCCGCGCCAAGGGCTCCCTCGCCGACGAGGTGAGCAAGTTCCTGGAAGGACAAGGGGCCGCTTCGGGAGAAGCCCCCGGCGATTGAGCGGTTCACCGCCCTCGCCCGGCCAACAGCGCGAAGGACATCAACGTGAACGCAGAGCAGCGGAACGCTCGCTACCCGATCGGTACGTTCGCAACGTCCTATCCGGGCGTCCGGCCGGAGGACCCGGTGGCCCCTGTCGGTAAGACCAGCTTGTGATCCGGCCCGGCTCCGGCGGCCCGAGCGGCGTAGGACTTCGCGACCAGTTCCTCCACCAGAGCGCCCTTCGCCGTCGAGTACTCCTGCCTGCCGTCGCTGTCGGCGCGGAACCGCTGTGCGAGGGCCACCTTCAACGCGCTGTAGCGCCGGACTTCATCGGGCCGCTGACGCAGGTAGTCACGGAGCAAGATGTGGTCAAGGTAGGGCTTGGAACCTGCGACCACGCCGTACAGGTGATGTTCGGGAGCCGCAGAAGGGGCTTGAAAGGCCTGCCGCCCCGGAATCCCCAGATCACCTTCGTGCCGGTAACCCTGCCCGGTAAGCCGGGAGATCAGCTCGGGCATGACCGCCCCCTCGGCCACCACGAAGTCAAGGTCGATGATCGGCTTGGCAGCACATCCGGGCACGGCCGTACTTCCGACATGCTCGATGGATACAGGCAGATCCGCGACGTGAGGTGCAAGTCGCTGCCGCAGATCCTGGAATCGCTCAGCCCATCGGGGGTCGTAGTCGCTGACCACGATCATGCCAGTCATGCTGGCAGTCTCCCAGGACCGCCAGGGGCCATCGAATCGCTTCGAGAGTCCCGACTATCGCGTACCGAGTCGTTAAGGGCCGGGACCTGCTGCGGTCGCTGGAGGAACTCGGCCCCTCCGACAGCCCGCACGCGCCCCTCGCCGAGACCTACGCCCTCTACCTGTTCGGCGTGCCGACCTCACCGGAGTCCGTCACGGCCATCCAAGCGCGCCAGCGGCAGTTCGTCCGGGACCTCGCTCCCTCGATCAGCGGGCGCAAGCCGTACACCTACCTGACGCCGGGCGAGACCGGGGCCGACGCCTTCGCACCCGGCGCCCTGGCCCGGCTGCGCGACATCAAGCACCGTCATGACCCGCGCCACACGATCCGCAGCAACTACCCCGTCACGTCCTGACTGCCCGATCGGTCGACGAACAACAGCAACTCGCACGAGAACCCGCACGAGAACTCTCACGAGCAAGGAACACGACAGATGCCTGACATCGGGACTCCGCTGGTCAAGGAGGCGACCGCGGAGGACTGGCCCGCGATGTGGGCGTTCATGGAGGGCATCGTGCGGGCCGGAAGACCTTCTTCTGGGATCACGAGACCACCGAGGAACAGGCGCGGGTGATGTGGTTTCCACCGCCGCCCGGACGCACGTTCGTCACCGTGGGCAGCGGTGGCGAGACCCTCGGGACCGCCAACAGCGTCCGCAATCACCGCGGGGGCGCCTCGCACATCGCGAGTGCCGGCTTCATGGTGGATCCGGCGCACTCCGGGCAGGGCGTGGGACGGGCGCTCGGAACACACGTGCTCGAACAGGCGCGGGAAGACGGGTTCCGGTCCATGCAGTTCAACGCCGTCGTGGAGACCAACACACGGGCGGTCGCCCTCTGGCGCTCGCTCGGCTTCGCGGTCGTGGGGACCCTCCCGGAAGGCTTCCGCCATCCGGTTCACGGATACGTGGGATTGCCCGTCATGCACCGGGCACTCCGAGCGCACCGTGCGCACCGTGCGCACCGTGCGCTCCCGACCGAGCCGGGCCGGACTCCGGAGCCCCGAGCTGACAGAGCTCGAGGAGGCCAACTCCCACACCCCAACCTCTGTGGAACGCTGGGGCGATGATCCCTGATGCACCGAACGACGCGGAGTCACTTGCCGTCGGAGCCCTGGAGTGGCTGCTGAAGGCTGCCCGGGACGTCGGCGACGGCTCGGCCTGGCCGGACACCCTCGCAGACGACCAGGTCACGCCGATTCTGTACAGCGGGACTTCGGGGGTGCTGCCAACCCTCCTCGACGCATGGCGGGACTTCGCCGACCACCGGTACGCGGACGCGGCCCTGCGCGGTGCCCGCAGCGTCGCTGACGCGGTCGAAGACTGGGAGGACAGCGGCCTCTACACGGGGGTGGCCGGAATGGCCGTCGCCCTGCGGGGTGTGCACCGCGTGCTCGGCGACACCGTGGCGGGGGCGTCCGCCGACCGTGCTCTGGACATCCTGCGGTCCCGTTACGACGGCGCAGGGTGGAACGACTGCTTCGAGCTGATCGTCGGCAACGCCGGCATAGCGCTCGCCGCACTGGAGTGCGGAGATCTCGACCTCGCCCAACTGGCCGTCGACCGCTACCTGCACACTGCCGAACCCACCACCGCCGGCGTCCAGTGGGAGATCCGCACCGGCGCGGTCCCCCGCATGCACCACATGTCGCACGGCACCCTCGGCATCGTCTACGCGCTCGCCGCCGTCGGCCGGGCCGCCGACCGCCCCGACCTCGTCGACCTCGCACTGGCCGGCGCCGCCGACGTCGTCTCCCGCAACGACGCCGGCCCGGACGGCTTCCTCGTCGCGCACTCCGACCCACAACAGCAACACGAGAAGATCGAACGCCATAGCTACGGCTGGTGCCACGGCACGGCCGGCGACGCCCAGGCGTTCCGCCTCCTGAGCCACATCCTGCCCGACGATCCCGCCTGGCCCGCCCTCGCCGACCGCTGCTGGCACACACTCGTCAACTCCGGCATCCCACGACGGATCCGCCCCGGCTTCTGGGACAACAACGGCCGCTGCTGCGGCACCGCCGGCGTCCTCGCACTCGCATGCGACCGCCAGGTCGAACGCGGCGACGGCCACGACTTCGCCGACGTCCTCGTCGCCGACCTCGCGGCCCGCGCGACGACCGACGCCAACGGCACCCACTGGTCCAACGTTGAACACCGTGAAACGCCCAGTGACCTCCTCCCCGCCACCGGCTGGGCCATGGGCAACGCGGGCATCATCCGTGAGCTCCTGCGCCACGCCCGCATCACCGCGAACCGCGACCCGCGATACGCGGTCCCCTTCCCGGACCATCCGCCCACTGCCTGAGCGCCTGTTGCGGCTCCGTTCGCCGAACGGTCACCGTGACCGTTCGGCGAACACTTGCGCCCCAAACCCCCTTGTCAGGCAATCGACGAAGAACTGCGGAACACCTGCCGCACCACCATGGTCTGCCGCACCATCATGGTCTGCCTCACCTGACCAATCCCCCACCCCAAACCCGGGCCTACCGGCCTCGAAGCCGACGGCATGGCAACAGACATCCAGCTCGTTGGCAGTCACGTGCCGCCGGAGAGCGCCCCAGCGCCGGCCCTCGGTGGCCTACTCGTGGTGAATGCAGAGGTGGGCAGTCAGGGCCGCGCAGGCCCACTCCTCCCAGGCATCGGGGGACCAGCCCCGGTCGCGGACAAAGATCAGGTACAGCTCCGGGCTGAGCAGCCCGTACAGCAGGTCGGCGGCACGGGCGGTGTCGATGTCGGGGCGGGCATCGGGCTTGGAGGTCAGTGTCTTCGCTGCGGCGTGCTGGACGGTGTAGCGCGGGTCGGGTCCGGCGGGCCACTGCGCGGCGATCTCCGGGTCCGTGGCCACGGCAGCCGCGATCAGCGGCATGATCGGGGCGACACGGCCGAGGATGTCGCGTACACCCCGCACGTGGGCGCGCAGTTGCCCGGCCGCGGTGGGCTCGGCGCACGCGGTGCGGAACCAGTCGCGGTCCATCGTGGCGACCGGTTCGACGTCGCCCGCGATGGACGTGTCGACGACGTCCTTGAACAGGGCGCGCTTGTTGCGGAACACGAAGTACACGGTCTGGACGGCCACGCCCGCGCGATCCGCAACCTCCTGAAGGCTTGTCGCGCCGTACCCCTGCGCGACGAACAGGTCCCGCGCCGCCGCGACGATCTTCTCGCGAGTGCGCCGCGAGCGCTCGGCCCGCTTGTCGGGGCGCTTGGCGTTCTGTCCGTCGGATCCCTTGACCGCATGCATGCCGGGAGTCTATCTCTAGAGTCAGTCACTAGAGTTAGACTCTAATTTCTTGGAGAGGTTGGCGATGAGTGAGACTCGGACGGCTGCGGAGCTCGACCAAGAGGCGGCTGTGCGCCGCGCATTGGAGGACTACTACCGGGACGGCAAGCCGCCGTGGGACAGCGGCATCACGCCGCCCGAACTCGTGGCCCTCGTAGAGGGACCCGGCGCGCTGGTGCCGGGCCGGGCCCTCGAACTCGGCTGCGGCACCGGGACCAACGCGGTGTACCTGGCCCGGAACGGCTGGCGGGTGGCGGCCGTCGACCTGGTCGACCGTGCGGTCCGGCAGGCGAGGAAGAAGGCCGCCGCGGCCGGTGCGGACGTCACGGTGCTGTGCGGGGACGCCACCCGACTCGACGAAGTGGGCGTGCCCGGCCCGTACGACCTGTTCTTCGACCTGAGCTGCTACTGCGGGATTCCACCGCACCGCCGCGACGCCTACGCCGCCGGCCTCACGAGGCGTGCCTCCCCCGGCGCACGACTGCTGATGTTCGGGTACGGGCCCGAGGCGTTCGACGACCCGATCTCCGGCGTCACCGCCGACGAACTCGGCGCCAGGTTCACCGGGTGGCAACTGACCGACGTGACGCCCGGCACGAACCCGGTCCCGACGTTCTGGTTCACGCTGCACCGCACCTCCGCCGCGGCGTGAGAGTTCTGCGAGAGGCCAGAGTGATCACGCCCCCGTACCGAATCGCACCCGAAACAAAAGCGGCTGTCGGCGATCTGCGACAGGCCCGCAAGCTCGGCCCGGCGCGGATCGGCCCGATCAGTGCCACGCGATCTTCACGCCGGGCGGCGACCGGCGCCAGAAGGGCCTGCAGCGGGTCCATCTCTTTCGTACGATCCCAGCCCTGCGGCACCCGGGCAGGACTACCCCTTGCACCCCGAATCCGAAATGAGGAGCACCCCAGCATGACCGATCGCATCCGCGCCATCGAGGGCCTCGCCCTGGTCACCACCCCGACTGGTGTCTTCGACGGAGTCCATCCCACGGCGGACCAGTTCCTGCCGGATGCGCACGACGCGGTGACCAAGGGGATGCACGGCTGGACCGAGGCGGTGGCGGCCTGATTGCGGCGCATGACGATATGAACAACCGCAGGCTGCACGTCAGTTGCAGTCGACGCCGTGCAGTCCGTCCATGACCGGATTGACCTCACTACCGCGGACCGTCAAGGTGCCGCCGTCCCGGTTCCAGCGCAGCTCGTACGTGCCCTCTGCAATGGGGCGGTAGCCGTCATCGGCCTGCCAGGAACCCGACGGCCGCCAGGCAATGCCGGTCGGGCCCACCGCGTACACCTCGCCGCTACCGGCGAACAAGAACGATGTCTCCCGCACAACGGCTGTGCAACCGTGCGGGCCTGTGGGGTGAAGAACGTGGTAATCCGAACTGAGGTCGCCCAACACACCGAACGCACTGCCCAGTCCGGCCACGGCCACCAGCAGGCCACGTATGAATCGTGGCGGAGTCACACGACGCGATGTCGTCCGGTCAGCCTCCGACCGGTGCCGCGCGGCAGCGACTCGCATAAGGACCATTGATACGAAGAGCAGGGTTGCGCTCACTGCCCAACTGGAAATCACGTGACCAAGGACGACGAGCAACATGCTGCTCCAGCCCGCAGCGACGGCGAGGATCAGGCATCCCGTGGCGACGACCGAATACAGGGCTGATCGCGCCACTCGGCTGGTACGACATTGCTCCGTTTCCATCAGCGCACCTTATGGCCTCGCCAACTGGGCTTGGTGGGGAGTGTGGACAGGAATCGCGATGCCGCTGACCAGCTCAACAGGCGGCCGCACCCTGCCGCCGTTTCTCGATCATGAGCAATGCCCGACGGTCGCGAAAGCGGCTCTCGCAGTGGCGCCGGACCTGGTCGACGCGGCAGTGGCTCCCCGTGGCGTGGTTGGGCCGTCACTATGTGCGGGCGAGCAGAGCTCGCCAAGGTCATATGCTCCACAGCATGCCAAGCTCCGACGAGGTGATGGGGTCCACGATGGCGACGCTGACCCAGGTGCTGCATCGTGCCGACGTCAGTGCAAGGTTCGGGCGTTGCCCGGCCGCCGATCTTCAGACGGTGGCTCGGGATCTGCCCTTGTCAGCAGAACTGGGGAGCCTCTATGGGACTTCCGGACCGCTCGACACGGTCAATATCCCCGCCCCGCTCGGAGAGATCACGCTCACCCCTGGTCGGGACCTGGTCTCCTACCAGTCCGGCTATCGCTGGCACGGCAACGACAGGCACCGGCTGAACGAGTGGCCGGACGAGTGGGTGGTCATCGCCGACCACTCAGGAGATCCGTTCATCGCCGACACCGCGGTGCCGGGCACCCGAGTCGGCATCGCAGTTCACGGCACGGGCTCTTGGAAGCCGTTCTGGGTTGCACCTACGCCCGCCGACTTCGTCATGCTGCTGGCTTGCTTCACCCAGGCCTACGTCGTGGAGCACCTCAACGGTCCCGGCGGGGAAGAGGACGACTACGAAAGCTGGCCGCCCGCCTATCACGACCAGCTCGCCGCACTCCTGCGCGGCCGCGCACCCGAAGTCGATGCCACGGCCTTCTT
This sequence comes from Streptomyces sp. NPDC058240, assembly GCF_042882135.1. Taxonomy (NCBI): domain Bacteria; kingdom Bacillati; phylum Actinomycetota; class Actinomycetes; order Kitasatosporales; family Streptomycetaceae; genus Streptomyces; species Streptomyces sp. NPDC058240. The sequence continues at coordinate 103,899 of NZ_JBHVWT010000017.1, read as the reverse complement.
GAAATACCTTTGCCAATAACCCACTTGGCTCCACGTCAGCACTCCGGGGCATCCGGCCCGCCGGGTAGGCGCGCAGCCACAAGGGGCCCCGAATCATTGCTCACGAACTCGTCGGCCCTACATGCGTTGAGAAGGAAGCTCGTAGGCGCACTGCGGCGCGAGGGCGCCGATGCGGTCCGCCACGGACGGCCGTGGGGCCTGCCGTTCCAGGGCCGGGCCCTGCTGGTCGTCACTTACTGGCGCACTAATTTGACTCTGCGCCAGCTCGCACCACTCTTGGGCATCTCGAAGTCCGCTGCTGCCTGGGGCATCGACCAGATCGGCCCCGCACTCGCTCTCCGGCCCCGCAAACGGTTACCAGGTGGTCATCGACGGCGACAGCCACCTGGTCGTCCTGGTCGGGCGACCACTCCCCCGGCAACCGCAACGACTGCAAGGCATGGGCGGAATCCGGCGCCAAGGCCGCCGTGGGTCACACGGTCACCATCGCCGACGGCGGCTACCAGGGCACCGGGCTCGTCATCCCGCACCGCCGTGAGAGAGGGCGGGCCGAACTTCCGGCCTGGAAAGAGGCGCACAATCGCTCGCGCAAGCAAGTCCGAGCCCGTGTCGAGCGCATATTCGCCCGCATGAAGAAATGGAGATCCTGCGCGACTGCCGCCTCAAAGGCGACGGCGTCCACCACGCCGTCCTCGGCATCACCCGCTGGCACAACCTTGCCCTCGCCGGACAGAGACGACGACCACGCTCAGGCAAATCCGCCGGCCACGCCCGCCGGCGGAGGTGGCGTGGTGCGCGCCCACGTGATCCGACGCGGCGGCCCGGAACGCCTCCATCAGTGCGCACCCCGGATACGTCCCGAATACTGCGTACTTCCAGCGGTAGTAGCAGGACCAGTAGCTCACCACGCGCCGCTCCGTGCGCGCGAAGAAGGCTGGATTCGCGCGATGAACTCCCCATAGAGCCTGCGCTGGGCCGAGCCCGGGACAGCGAGGCCGACAAGCCCCCGCCCTATCACGTCAAGGATCTCCAGCACGTACTCGCCGGCCAGCTGCACCACGAACGGGGCCACCCATGGTTCCCTCGACGCCAGGACGGCGTTCCACCCGCGTCGAGCGGAAGGTTCTGCTCGGCCGGGGAGACATTCTGCTGGTGACCTGCGACCCGGTTCAGCCGAACGTCTTCTACCCGCGCAGTCCCGAGGTGGACACCTGGAGTCTGCAAATCCTTCAGCGCCAACCGGGCCCCACCGCAACGCACTTCTCATGACAGGGAGCGGGTGAGCCATACCAGTTCGCCACGGTCATCCGTCGATACGTGGTCGCGCGTGAACCCGAGCTTGTCCAGGACGCGGAATGACGGCGCGTTCCAGGGACGCACCGTCGACCAGAGCCGCTTCCGTCCGGTCGCGATCGCGGCGTCGAGCACCGCGGAAGCCGCCTCGGTCGCGTAGCCCTGTCCATGTACCCGCCGGAACAACTCGTACGCGATCTCGGGCTCATCGACGGAAGCCCGACCGACAGTGAGCCCGCAATACCCGATGAAGTCGCCCACATCGCGGCGGATGACGGCCAGCAGAGCAATGCCTGTCAGTGCCGACGCAGCGCGCTCATCCTCGATCATCTGCCGGTTGTGCTCGATCGACGGCATGCCGTTGCCCCGTTCGGCGACGAGCTCGCGGTGGGCGTCGGCGTCGGACTCGGTCCATGGACGCAACATCAGCCGGGCGGTTTCGAGTTGGGGCGGCATCGGCGAATACGGCACGGCGACAGTCTATCGACACCGCCCCGGACCTGACCGGATCAACTGAGATCTGCGGTCTGTGCTGAGATCTGCGGTCTGGCTCGATGACCCGATTCCACGCGTCTTGCCCCATCCGGTCCGCGCAGGTCAGGCGATCTGCCCGACACCGGGCGCCGGCTGGGTACTCCCGTGCCCGGCGACGTCCTGGAGCCGTCCGCAACGCCCTGCGCCGGGAGTCCGCGCGGTACCGCGACCGGTCTCACCAAGGTTCAGGTACCGGGGGCTGCTATCGCTGCGGCGGGGCCGCGTTGAGAGCGGGGGGTTTTGTCGCCCACGCGCTTGGGGGCGATGGTGCGGGGATCGACGGCTTCGCCCGGGGCGCCTTCGTGGTACGGCCCGTCGGGGTTGGCGTCGCGGTCGTGCGGGAGGAGGAAGAAGACGCGGCGGAGCTGGAGGCCGCTGTCGGGGTCGGCTTCGGCTTGGGCGTCGAGTTCGGTGTAACCGACCATGCGTCCGTCGCGTTCGTAGCGGGGCTTGCCGCGGCGGCGGGCGGTCTTGTCGAGCGCCTGGCGTACGTAGTCGAGATCGTCGGGGTTCTCCAGCCACACCACGGCGCTCTCGTGGCGGAGGTCGCCCTCGTTCAGCAGCGAGCTCATGGCTGCAGCCCCTTTTCGTTGTCGATGGCCAGTTGCGGGCCTGGGTTGATGTGGTGAGCACGATCCCTGGCGGGGGCACCGTACTCATGGTAGGCCGGGTTGGCGGGTGCGCGTCGGGCGCTCCGGTCAGGCACGGCCGGCCTGCGGTTCGTCGTCGGTGAGAAGTCCGAGGCCGGGGTAGTACTTCTTGCCGCTGGACTTCATCATGTCGGCGGGTGAGGCGAGGGAGAGTTCCTGACGCACGCGGGTGGCGAAGGCGCGGGCGGTGGCGGGGCGGATGCCCTCACCGGCGCTGCACCAGCTGCTGTACGTGGCGTACAGCAGGCCTTGTTCGACGCGGAGGTCGGCCGGGCCACGTTCGGCGACGCGGTCGCCGTTGTCAGTGGTGCAGCACTCGGTGAGGAAGCGGCCGATGTGGTCTTCGGTGGTGGCGTAGGCCTCGGTGGCGATGCGGACGGTCGCGGGTCCGGCGAGAGGGTCGCGGGTGTCGAGGTAGAGCTGGGCACCTTCGATGAGCCACTGCAGAATGCCGGGCCCCTCGCTCTGGACGAGTTCCTTGGCCAGGTTGTCGATCTTGCGAGCGGCGGGTACGACGCGTTCGAAGGGGATCAGGCGGATCCGACGCCAGAAGGCGTGGCCACCGGTGCCGACTTCAGGGCGGTGGTTGCCGAGCAGCCAGAGTTTGTGGGTGGGGTTGAAGCTGAAGAAGTCCTGGCGCATGCGGCGGGCCATGATGCGGTCGCCGCCGGTCAGGAGCTTGACCCGGGATTCGTCGAACTTGTCGTTGGGTTTCAGTTCGGAGCACACGACGATGCGCCGGCCGTGGAGTTCGGTGAGTTCGGTGGAGTGCTCGGAGAACTTGCCCTTCTCCATGAGGAAGCCGGGCGGGGCGGCCTGGGCGTAGTCGCCGAGGATCTGGGTCATGACGTCGAGCAGCACGGACTTGCCGTTGGCGCCGGTGCCGTAGAGGAAGGGCAGGACCTGGGCTCCGACGTCGCCGGTGACGGAGTATCCGAGGAGCAGGTGGAGGAAGTGGATGGTCTCCTCGCCCTTGGCGTCGTCGCCGAAGGTGTCGTGGAGGAAGCGGTGCCAGCGAGGGGTGGGCATCGTCTCGGGGGCGACGCTGGTGGCCCGGGAGTGCATGTCGGCTTCGGGGTCGGGCTTGTGGAGGTGGCCGGTATGGAGGTCGACGACGCCGGCCGGGGTGCACAGGGCGTAGGGGTCGCCGTCCAGGACGTCGGGGTCCAGAGCGAGTGCCGGGGAGGCTTTGGCTTGGGTGAGCATGGCCTTGATACCCGGGGTCGACATGGAGCGTCGGCGGTGGGAAGCGAGCTCGCGGTTGGTGAACTGGCCGGTCGGGTCGGTGGCGGGCATCTGCTCGGCCAGATCACCCGCCGCCCATACGGCGGCCTTCTCGCCTCCGGTGCGCTTCCAGCGGTACTGGTCCCAGTGGTACCAGCCAAGGCCTTCCACGTGGCGGAACTGATCGCCGAACATCACCGCGAACAGCTTGGCGTTGCCCCGGTCGGTGAGCAGCCCGGGGAGCCGACCCGACTGCGCCGATGGCTCGTGGACGGCCGTGGTGGCGGCCCTCTGCTGGGCGGGCAGGCTGGGGTGTTCCGCCTGGACTTCGAGATCGAGCATCTGCTGCGCTGCGGCAGTGGCGTCGAAGCGCGGGCTGTCGGCGCTGCTCATGGGCGTCCTTTGAGATGGAGCGGCCGGCTTGCGCCGGCGGACAGGGCAGAGGTGATGACGGAAAGGCTGTGGCGGCTGCGATGCGGCCGAGCAGCGTCGGCGGCCGCGGTCAGCAGTTCGCGTGCCTGGCTGTCGGTGAGGTGGCCGGAGGCGATCAGGCCGCCGGCGGTGTAGGCGGCTCGGTTGAGTTTCTCGGTGAAGGCGGTGCCCTCGGTGGCGGCCGCGCAGTCCAGCACCTGGCCGAGCAGCGGTTCCAGGAGCTGGTGGGCGCGCTGACGGGCTGGGCGCAGGGAGCTGGGGCGTGGTGGCGGAAGCTGGGCGGGCCGGTGGTCGACCAGGTGGCCTGTGCGCTGGAGTTCGCTGGCGAGCCAGTCGGGCAGGGTGGCGGGGAGCCGGGCTGCGCCGACCGGGCTGTATGTGCCGGCGGAGGTGCGGGTGGCGGGGGTCACGATGTAGCCGCCGGTGGACCGGACATCGACCTGCCAGGCGAGGGCGGCCTTCGGGCTGGAGCCCACGGAGGAACGGTAGCGGGGGCCTTCAGGGGGTGTCCGGTACCAGACGTGCAATCCGCCCGACGGAGTTCGCACACGCAGGGTGGAATCGTCGTCTGCTGGGCTTTGCCGGCTGCGGAGGGCGGCCAGCAGGGCGAGGGTGTCGAACCCGGAGGCAAGGCCTGCCAGGTTGACGCTCTCGTGGATCGGGATGCCGGGCAGGAGCCGGTTCCGGTCGGGAACTTCGGCGCTGTGGGCATCGATGTCGAGGACGACAAGGCCTGCCGGTCCACAGGAGACTCCGACACCGAGCGCGGGGTTACTCCCCCACCAGGCGTCCAGGAGAGCAAGGTTCGTGGTCGCAGCGTGAAAGCCGTGGCACCACCGGCCTGCGGAATGGCAGGGACAGTCCTGCGGCCTGTGGGGCTCGTTGCGGCACGTCGGGCAGTTGGCGGCCGGGGTCTTACGGCCTGGGGCCAGCGGGTGCACCGGCCAGCCGTTTCCGGCGCACCAGCGGGCAACGTCGTAGGGACTGGCGGTTCCCGTGGAGCGGGGAACGCTGGTCTCACTTTGACGCGGCACGCTGATCGTCCTTGCCGAGGGGCTAATAGCCTGTTCAGTCCCTTCGGCAAAAGACCAGGTCACAGCGCTGTTACCGTCAGGCAAGGGACCGAAGGGACTGAGTTTCCAATGAGGTCAGAGCCTACATCAGCGGTCTGGGCACGGGCGAAGCCGTTTCCCGACTTGGGTCCCTTCAGTCCCTTCGCCACCTGGGGAGTTGGGGCGCCTGCTCCTTGGACAAGCAGCTGATCAGGCTGGCCAGCCGGGCGTGTCGGTCCTGGCTGGGCCGTGAGGGACTGAACAGGGACTGAGGGCCTGGGCGCCTTTGGGTCCCTGTTCAGTCCCTCACGGAAAAGCGCAGGTCACAAGGCTTTTGAGGCTCGACCGAGGGACTGAAGGGACTGAAAGTCTCAGTTATGAACAGCTCAGGACAGAAGACCCTTCTCTTGCGCGTCCGCATGTACGCACACGCGTAATGACTGGAACAGGGATTTTCAGTCCCTTCAGTCCCTTCGGTCCCCTGTCCAGCCAGAGCAGATGTCTCTGACCTGCGCTTTTGTCGAGGGACTGAACGAGGGACTGAACAAGGGACTCAACGAGACCGATCTCCCTACAGGCCTGATCCCACGTCACAGGATCGGCTTGTGGTCGACGGGAAGAGTTCTCCGCCGCTGCCACCAGCCGGCGCAGGATCGTTGGGTCGGGAGCGTCTGCCGGATGACCGACCACGTCGTTGTCCCGAACCGGCTCGGTAGCCGAGGCCCCGCCCGAGGCCGTTCACCGCTCGGGGTGAACATGGCCCCACCTACAGGGTCTGGAGCGCCGAACACCAGCCCCGGATCTCGGTCCAGTAGCAAACTGACGCTCCCAACCTTCCTCTGCATCAGGGAGATGTTCGAATGACCGGACCGACTTCCGCGCCCGAACGACGGACGGGGCGCTGCCAGTGCGGCGACATCGCTTACGAGGTGACCGGCACTCCGGACGATCCCCATCTGTGCTCCTGCGAGCACTGCACGCTCCTCTCCGGCTCACCGGCGATGTCGTGGGTCGTTTTCCGCAAGGAGGAACTGACGTGGACCGGCTCCGGAGGCGAGCCGGCCTGGTATGCGACCTGGCCGAGCCTGCACCGCGGCTTCTGCCCGCGCTGCGGGACCCACCTCGTCTCCGTCGCGGACGACTCTGCCGCGATCATGGTGACGACCTTCAGCCTCGACGAGCGGGGCGGCCTGGAGCCTGTCGGGCACAGCTTCCGCCAAGTCGCCGTACCGTGGATGACCATCACCCTCGCCCCCGATCCGCTTCACCAATAGGGCGGCCCAGGCCGTTCCCCGGCGAACAGGAATAGACCGCTGGTACGGCCGAGGACATCCGAGAATGCCCATCGGCACCTGTGGTGTCCCTCCGGAGCGTCTTGAGTTCGCTGGACGGTTGGCTGCCCTCGGACGGGCCGTCGAGGGCGCGAGGGCCTCGTGTGCCCGGGTGCCCTCGCGTCGGATTTGTGCGCAGCGAGGGCGAGGGTCTGCGCCCTCCATGGCTCAAGGACTCAATCGGCTCGGCTTCACACCCGCGGGTCGACCGGTGTGAGTACTCCGAGTCGGTCCTCGATCGCCTGGGCCGCGTCCAGGCACAGGTCCTCCCGGAACGCGCGCCCGACGACCTGCACCCCGGAGGGGAGCCCATCGGCCATCCCGGTCGGTATGGCCACACCGGGCACGCCCACGAAGCTGGTGACGGTGCACAGGCGCATTCCTGACCCGACCCGTTCCCTGCCCGCCCTGTCACGTGATTCCAGCCTCGGCTCGACCGGTGGTTCGGTGAAGACCGGGCCGAGCAACAGCGGGTATTCGTCGAGGAATTCGGCCCATGAGAGGCGGATGCTCATCCAGGTACCCATCAGCTTCATGAACTCGGCCGCGCTTGCGGGCGGGGTCTGCTCCATCGCCATCTCGATATAGCGGTCGCCGCCCTTGCCGAGCAGCTTGCGCACCATCGGCCAGTTCGGGGCGAACCCGGTCACGGTGATCCGGCCGTACGCCTCAAGGGCCTCGTCCATCCGCGGTACGTCTGTTACTTCGCGCACGTCGTATCCGGCGTCGCGGAGCGCGTCGGCCGCGGTCGCGACGGCCCCGTGGATCGTGGGGTGGACGCCGTGCCCGCCGGGGTCCACCACAACCGCGACCTTCACCGGCCCGGCGAGCGGTTCGCCGTAGGCGGGCACCGGCACGGCCCGTGGATCTCGCGGATCGGTTCCGGCCAGCACCTCGTAAGCAAGCCGAAGATCGCCCACGCTCCGGGCCATCGGGCCGTCGGTGACCAGGATCTGGGATGCCGGGCCGGGGTCGTCCGGGCCGAGAATACGGTGGTCGGCGGGGAACCGGCCCGTGGACGGCTTCAGCCCGGCCACACCGCAGAACTGGGCCGGGACGCGCACCGACCCTCCAGAGTCGTTGCCGAGCCCGAGTGCCGCCATACCCGTGGCAACGGCCACGGCGTCTCCCCCGCTGGTGCCGCCCGGGGTCCGGGTGCTGTCCCACGGGTTGACCGTGTCGCCGAACAACTCGCTGCGCGTATGCATCCCTGCCAGGATCAGGGTGGGGATGTTGCTGTGTCCGATAGGGATGGCCCCGGCTGCGCGCAGCCGGGCCACCGGGGGTGCGTCGGCCGATGCCACCAGATCGCGGAAGCGCTCCGTGCCGAACGTGGTCGGCACGCCTTCGATGGCGGTGCTCTCCTTCACCGTGAAGGGCACGCCCGCGAGCGGTCCCAGCGTTTCACCGGCGGCCCGTCGACGGTCCATCTGTGCCGCGGCCTCTTGCGCGCGCTCCGCCAGGAGCTGCGTGACCGCGTTCACCTGCGGATTGACCTCGGCGATGCGGTCCAGGTGACTGTCGACCAGTTCGGCAGCCGAGACTTCTGCGCTGCGCACGGCCTCCGCCTGCGCGGCGGCCGACATCTTCCACAGAGCGTCCTGCATGGCTCTTCCTTCCTCATCCACGTACCAATGCGCTTGCATCGGAACCGTACCCCTGGAAGCGATGCGAGCGCATCGAATAAAGTGCACTGCGAAGCAGAGCGCTGTGAAACAAGGAGGCGACCGGGCATGCCCAGGCAGGTGGATCACGTGAGTCGACGCGGCCTCATCGCCGAGGCCGTGTGCGACCTCGCCGACGAACGCGGACTGGAGGGCGTGACCCTTCGGGACGTCGCCGCCCGCGCGCAGGTGTCGATGGGGGCGGTTCAGCGGTGCTTCCGTACCAAGGAAGAGATGCTCGTGTTCGCTCTCGGGCACATCAGCGAGCGGGTCAACGAGCGCGTACGGGCCCGCCTCGTCAGGAGCCCGGCCCAGTCGGCGGGCACCGTCCTGGGCCACGCGGCCGCTGAAATCTCACTGCTCCGGGAAGAGCACCGAGCCGAGGCCAGGGTCTGGCTCGCCTTCGCCGCGCAGGCAGCTGTCAGCCAGGCGCTCGCAAAGACGCTCAAGGCGAACTACGCAGCCCTGCAAGAGGCGTTCACCCACCTCATCTCGGAAGCCGGTGAGGACGCCGACTGCGCCGTGCCCCTCGATCCACAACTCGAGGCCCGCACCCTCCTCGCCCTCGCGGACGGCCTCACCACGCACGTCCTCATCGGCCACCTCACCCCGCAAGAGGCACACAACGTCCTCCACACGCACCTGGCCGGGCTCTGGGAGCGGCCGGCCAAGCCTCCGCACGCCATCTCGAACCTCCCGAACCGTCCAGGCGGACGCTGAGTCAGCGTCCGCCATCAGGGGCGGCGACCGCGGGCCGGCGACCTCTTCACGGGCTTGGATCCCGCCGGCCAGGCCGAGGCCATCAGCACCGGCCGCCCGTACGTTCTGCGCGTCACCGTGAGCTGACCTGATGACCGGCCGCGACCACCGGTGATTCCGGCTACGCCATGGGCGCCGATGATGTCCCGCGGAGGTGCTAACGCCGTTAGCACCTCCAACAACTAACGCGAGATCAGCTGAAAACGCGCGATTCGTTGTCGCTTGAGCGGACTTCGCGGCAGTAAGCTGCCGCCATGTCATCTCTCAACACAGGAGGTGAGCGGGAGAAGCTGGTCTCCAAGCTGCCCGCATCCCTCCGACAGGCCCTCAAGGTCCGCGCGGCCCAGCTCTCCACCGATGTCCAGGATGCCGTCACCGCCGGTGTGCAGCTCTGGCAGTCTCAGAGTTCTCCACTCCCCCACATTGAGACAGCGGGTGCGGAATCCTTCGGTACCTGGCTTCCCGAAGGGCTTTACGACTCCTTCAAGGGCGACTGCCGCCAGCGAGGCGTCTCCTACATCCAAGGTCTTGCCCAGGTAGTGGCTCTGTGGTTGGAGCGGAACCCCGCCGGCGAAGACACCGCTTCCGTACGCCGGATCGTGGTGTGCAACCAGAAGGGGGGCGTCGGTAAGACCGCGGTGTCCGCCGGTGTCGCCCAGGCATTCGCCGAACGCGGCAGCCGCGTCCTCCTCGTTGACTATGACCCGCAAGGCCACCTCTCGCACCAGCTCGGCCTCAAGGCCATCCCAGCCGGTCAGGAAAGCCTCGTCACCCACATGCTCAACCGTGACGACACCCGGCAGTCCCTGATCGACCTCACCGTCGTCATACAGGGCGCCAAGTTCGGTGACCGGCTCCGTGTTCTGCCGGCAGCCTTCGACGCCTTCCTCCTCGACTCCGGACTCACCGTCTTCCGCGGCCCCCGCCACGCCGCTCTGGAACGTGCCCTGGCTTCCATCGAGGAACACTTCGACGTCATCGTCGTCGACTCTCCGCCCAGCCTCGGCCTGGCCATGGACGCAGGTCTCGTCTACGGCCGGCAGCGTGACGGCGAGAAGCCCGGCGCCTCTGGACTCATCATCCCCGTCGAAGCCGAAGACACTTCCGCCCAGGCCTACGGCATGCTCATCAACCAGGTCGGATCGCTGACACGGGACTACGACATCACCGTGGACCAACTCGGACTCGTCGTGAACAAGTACGACTCCCGACGCGGTTTCATCGCCACGTCCTCACTCGACAAGTGGAAGGCGCTCGGCAGCCCGCCTGTGCTGTCGGTCATCCCGGACGTCAAGGAACAGCGCGAAGCCGTTCGCATGCAACGCCCGCTCCTCGACTACGCCCCCGAATCCGACCAGGCCCACAGCATGCGGCAGATTGTCCGGGGGCTCGCATGAAGAAGTCAGACGCTCTCGGAGCATCCGCCACCTTCGATGCCGTCAGCCAACCCATCAGCAGCCGCGCCGCGTCCTTCGCCCGATACGCCGGACAGGGCGATGACCCCGCCCCGGCCATTGGCGCCGAAGCCCAGACCACCTCACCGCGGCTGGCCGTCACACAGCTGGCCCACAACCCGTTCAATCCCCGGGAAGAACTCAGAGCCGTCGAGGACATGGCGGACAGCCTCACCGCGCGAGGCGTCATCCAGCCCCTCACCGTCGTGACCCGTGCCGCCTTCCTCAGCGCACACCCTGGACACGACACCGAACTCGGTTCCGCTACACACGTCGTCGTCGACGGAAACCGTCGCCTGGCCGGCGCCAAGCTGGCCGGCCTCGACGACGTGCCCGTCCATATCGACAACTCCCTCGCGGAAAGCTCCGACACTCTCCTGGAGACGGCCCTCACCGCGGCCATCCAGCACGAGAGCCTCGATCCGCTGGACGAGGCCAAAGCGCTGGAACGCCTCGTGGAAGTCCACGGCTCGCAGCGTGCGGTCGCCCGTGCCCTTGGAAAGTCCAGCCCCTGGGTGACCCAGAGACTCGCACTGCTGAAGCTCACCCCCGACCTCCAGCAGGCCGTGGAAGACAAGAGCCTGCCAGTCGAAGTCGCCCGCAACGTCGGACGGCTGCCGCCACAGCAGCAACAGCGTGCAGCCGACGAAGCCCTGACGGCTCGTGCCGAACGTCAGCAGCGACGGCGTGGTCGGGGTGCTAACGGCGTTAGCACCCCGACGACTACGGAGCCGGTTACCGGTACTCCCCCGACCATGGAGCCGGTTACCGGTACTCCCCCGACCATGGAGCCGGATACTGGTACTCCCCCGACCATGGAGCCGGATACTGGTACTCCCCCGACCACGGACGGGACCGAGCAGTCCAACGACGCAGGGGCGACGAACACCGATGTCGAACTCCCCGCGCCTCGCAAGGCCGTAGTGAAGATGCCGTGGCTGGACGGGGAAAAGGTGGCCGACATCGTGATCGAAAAGATGGGGGAAAAGCAGCGGGAAGTCCTCCTGCAGAGACTGATCAAAGCGCGCACGGCGTCCGGGGCATAGCGGAAGCGTCTGCATCACAGATGGGCGGGGCCGGATGAGTTCGGCCCCGCCCATGCTCCGGCACCAACCGCAGGGCGCACGCGCATGGAGCTGATCGGAATCCTTGGGCACGATTCTCAGCCGAGGCGGTGAGCCCACCGGGACTGGCCTCGGCGTCCTCACAGGATCTCTACCGCAACGCCGGAGGCTCGCGTGCGGTGTCCCTGACGACCAAAACGGAGGGCTCCTCCGGAAATTCGTTAGGAGCGATCCTAAGCTCAGGCCCCTCATCCAGAACCTCACCACCTGAGCGCTCAGCGCCTGTCCGATCTGACGCGCATCTTCGAGGATGACGGAGCCCGGTCAGAACGATCGGTTCGGAGGCGGGTGGCGCGGTCGGCCCGTCTCCGGGACTTCCGGGTCAGCCCTTCGGGTTGGTGAGATAGGTGTCGATCACTCGCATTGCCTTCTCCGTCCCGCCTCTGCGGTAGAGCCAGTGGCCCACGACGTCCATCGTGAACAGAGATGCCTTCGGGAAGGAGCGCGCCATGCGCTGCGCGCCCGGCAGCGGAGTCGCCAGGTCATGGGTGGCGTTGGCCACGAGGACGGGAGGGAGGTCGCCCTTGGCTCGGGCGGGCCGGGGCTTGGGCGGCATGGTCCAGCCCTGGCAGCCGAGGACGCTGTCCAGGGCCTGGGCGTTGTAGCGGACGTGCGGGGCGGCCTTCGCGACCCTCTTGCGGATGGCGAGGTACTGGGCGTAGTCGCGGATCCGGAAGTCGTAGTCCCGGCACAGCACGAGTTGTGAGTCGGAATTGGTGCCGACGGGGAGCCAGTTGACCTCACCCTTTCCCGTGTTCAGGGCGGCCAGCTGCCGTGCAGTGCCCTCCGGGCTCCCCTTGCCGAGTGCGAAGGTGAGGAAATCGGACAGCTTGTCGGCGTCGACCTTGGTCCGCGTCGGTCCGTTCGGGCCCGGATCGCGGAGTGTGCCCGCGTCGGCACGGGCGAACAGCTTGTCGGTGACAGCCATCAGGTCCTTGCCTTTGAGCGCGCAGGCCGTGTCCGTCTTGCACCAGGCCGCGAGCCGTTTCAGGGTGTTGTCGATGGTGACGCTGCCGTCGGTGAGGTAGCGCTCGGCGTCCGGCCGGTCCGGGTCCATCGCGCTGTCGAGGGCCAGCGCGCGGAGCCTGCCCGGGAACAGGCGTGCGTAACGTTCGCCGAGGAACGTGCCGTAGGAATGGCCGATGAAGCTGATCTTGCGTTCGCCGAGGGCGGCACGGATCGCGTCCATGTCGCGGGCCACGCTCTCGCCGTCCATATGGGCGGCGAGAGCGCCCGTCTTCTTCAGGCAGCTGTCCGCCAGCCGGCTGTTCAGGGTGCGCATCCGCTCGAACTCGGCCGCATTGCGGGGGCGGGCCGGAATCGAGCCGGTGATGGTCTCGTCGCACTCGGCGTTCTGGCTGCGGCCGATACCGCGAGGGTCGAAGCCGATCATGTCGAAGCGCGGGAGCATGGCCGGGGAGTAGCCCCCGATGGGGTCGTCCGCGTACAGCGCGTCATCGGCGCCGGCCGCCCCGGGGCCACCCGGGTTGGACATCAGGACGCCGATCCGCCGTGCGGGGTCGGTGGCCCGGTAGCGGGCGACGAAGATGCCGATCTTCGAGCCCTTCGGCTTCGCCCAGTCCAGCGGTACCTTGACCGTCGCGCACTGCGCACTCGGGCTGGGGTCGGGGTAGGGCGGCTCGGCCTTGGGGCAGGTGCCCCAACGGATCAGCGGGACAGCGGCGTTGGCATGGGACGGCTCCTGGGCGGCTGCCGCACCGGGGGCGCCCAGGGCCGCTGCGGAGGCGGACAGGGCCAGGAGTACGGAGACAACCCGCCGTCTTGTGTTCGGGTTCGGGTTCACACGCATGCTCGTGTTCATGCGCGTCACTGTTTCGGCCCCGTATGACGGCGCCTCCATGGGCACATGGTGAGAACGTAACAAGGAGCTCCGGCTGAGGTGTCACGGCTCAGCTGTCGACGGCGGCTGTCTCGCCGACCGTCGCGCGTACCGGTATAGTGAGGCGCACAACTTGTTGTTCAGGCACAGAGGCCCCGTCATCGCAGATGACGGGGCCTCTGATTTTGCCGGGTCAGGCGATACGGAGGTCGGGGCGGCCCTCGGTCGGCGGTGCCGCTCGGTATTCCGGTAGGTGGATGGTCGGCAGTTTGCCGCTCTTCATCTCTTCGAGGGCGTACGCGAAGGCAGCTTCCATGTCCGTCACGCTCTCGTACTTGGCGGCGAGTGGGTGGAGTCGGTAGCGGTTGCCCCCTCGGCCTTCGGCGCGGGAGCGCAGCACGAGGTTCAGCTCGAACAGCGGCTCCATCAGGGCGCTGACGGTGGGCGGCTTCACCTTGTACTCCACCGCCATCTCGCGCTGGCTCGGCAGTGCGCCACCGTTCTCGCTCCGGAAGACCAGGTACTGAAGGAACTTCACCGGGGCGGCTCCGATGGGCAAGGCCCAGATGCGCTCAGCAACGAGGGGCGACATGACTGCAACGGCCATCGGTGCCTTCCTCCGTATCGAATCGGCTTGTCGTAGTAGCGGGCATCACCCTGTGCGCTTCCTTCTGACAGGCTCGGGCACTACGCCTTCCAGGTTAAGGTCCAGCGCCTCCTGGTGGTGGACCATCTCGGGACCAATGCTGTGCGGGAATGCGGTGGGGTCGTCGTCGTGGTCCGCGGCGATCTGCGCGAGCACATCGTGCTGGGCGGCGCTGTTGCCCTGGAACCAGAGCGTCACGTTGAGGCGGATCCGCCCGTTCCCCGCCGATTCGAGCCACTTGTACTCGCAGAGGGTTCGGACGGCGCGGTTGACGGTGGGCCTCGTGATCATCTTGGCGCCGGGCTTCTTGGCCGCGAGCCCGTTCAGGCCGTCGGTGATCTCCTGCTGGGTGTACTCCGCGATCCCGGTGCCGGGCCTCTGTCCGCCCGCTACGTACAGGAACACGCACAGCTGGCTCTTCGTGATGCCGTTGGCGATGAAGAGCTGGGGCAGCAGCTGGGTGAACCAGTTGCTGGCGAGGCTGTAGCCGGCGCCTCCGGCAAAGCTGTGAACGGATCGCGGGTCGTTCTCGTACTCGAAGGTGACGCCCTTGAGCTTGGGCTTCCCTGTCCTCGACGGTGTTGTCTCCTGGGCGGTCGCGCCGAGTTGCTCACCCAGCAGGTTCAGGATGTCGTCGTACACGGTGTTGCTCTCCGGCGAGGAAGCGGGAGAGGGCACTGCTCGTGGCCGACGCGGCTGGCGCGACGGCGTTTCAGATGTCACTGGACCCTCCTTGTTGCTCAGGCGGTCCGAGGCTATCCCAAAAGTTCGGCTGAGCCTTACTTTTGACGGCTCGACACGCTCCGAGTCACAGGGGTCAACACGCCCACCTCAAAAGTTCGACTGAACCGAAGTTTTAGTGCGTGAAAGTGCCGGAAGTTAGGCTGAGCCTAACTTCCGGTGTCAATATTGCGGCACATTTTGTTCGGATCGATTCGGATCAATGCCATGTGCCGGGATGTTCGCCCGGCACCGGCACGCCGCTGACCTGCGGTTTCTCCGGCGTGCCCAGCCGGTTTGAAAAGTTAGGCTGAGCCTAACTTTTTGGGCCAAATGTGCCGGCCAGGTTAACATTTCGACCTACCAAATGTGTCGGCCAGAGCATGATCAACTTCGCATATGTGCAGGTCAGCGCTGTTTCGAGGCCCGGCGCCTCTTATAAAAGAAGACCCGCACCCGACGTTCGGCATCGCCCTCAGGCCCGGAGCAATGCGTCCGTGTCGGGCGCGCACGTCATCTCGGGCGTCAGTTGGCGTTCCTGAGCGGACGTCACCGGCTGAGCCCTCTACTCGCCGTACTGAACCTCAGCCGACGAAAGCCAGCCCCGACGAAAGGGTCATGGATCCTGCGGCGGGAGTGCTTACCCGAGCCCTCCACTGTGATCAGCCACTGCACCGTCTTGTCCGACCCGCAGTCCCACGGGCCCGGCTGTCCGCGATGGTTCATCAGCTGAGTGCCGGCCAGCTCGGCACCCGCGATGGACAAGATGTCCTGTAGAGACTCCAGTTGCTGCTCTTTGATGGGTTTGGGAGCGGCGGAGGGCATCAGTTGCAAAAGGAGCGCATTATAGCTGAAGTGGGTACGGATGTATATGGTATTGCCGCTGGTGGTTGCCGTGTTCGGCTCGCAGTGGCAGTGGCAGTGGTTCCACCACGCTGAGCAGTGACGACTCCTCATGGGCCACTCCCCCGGGCCATGTGTGCATGGCATGGGTGCTTCGTGCGGACACGCTGTTTCGAAGGCATCCCTCGGTCCCGGGCCCTGGGATTATCACGGCGTGATAGCTGAGGGGGCCCGGCGGCAGGTGTGGGGGCTATCACGGCGTGATAGCCCCCCACCCGAAAAAGGCGACACAGCTAACGTTTCATGCATTCAATTGATCTATGGCGTTAGTAGAGTGACGAACTATGACGACACCCGACACCAGGGGCGACCGCGAGAAGGTCGTCTCGAAGCTGCCTTCTTGGCTCCGCCAGGAACTCAAGGTCCGCGCCGTTCAACATGGCATCGACATGCAGGACGCTGTCGAAGCCGGCATCACGGCATGGCGCGGTCTCGGATCCAACCTCTCCCCCATCGACACTTCTGGGGCGGAGTCCTTCGCGACGTTCCTGCCCGCCCAGCTGTGGACCGGATTCCGCTCGGACTGCAAGCGCCGGGGGGTATCCCTGATCCAGGGTCTGGCCCAGTCCGTACGCGTGTGGCTGGACAGCCATCCCGCTCCCGCGGTGAAGCGTCCCGACATCGTCCGCCGCGTCGTCATCTGCAACCAGAAGGGCGGCGTCGGGAAGACTGCCGTCACTGCCGGAACCGGCGAAGCTCTCGCGGAAGACTCCACCGCCCTGGTGCCGGTTCGTGTGTCCAAGCACTTTGCCGCACTCCTCGAAGAGGACGAGGAAGCCGCCAATGATCCGCTCGCTCTTGAAGATCTGCCCGGACTCGGGCAGCGGGTCCTGCTCGTCGACTTCGACCCTCAGGGGCACCTCACCAAGCAGCTCGGCCACGCTCCCCTCGCCATGGACGGGGACTCCCTCACCAATCACATGGCCGGTGATGGCAAGGGTCCACTGAGCGACCTCATCGTGACGATCGACGAAGACCGGTTCGGTGGGCGTCTGAATCTTCTGCCCGCCTGCACCGATGCCTTTCTCCTCGATGTACGTCTCGCATCCGTCCGCGCACGCGAAGCCGCCCTCGAACGAGCCCTCTCCGCAGTCGAGCCCGACTACGACGTCATCCTGATCGACTGCCCGCCCAGCCTCGGACTGAGCATGGACGCGGCCACCTACTACGGGCGCCGCCGCCCGCAGGAAGTGCCCGGCAACTCCGGCGTTCTCATCGTGGTCCAGGCCGAGGACAGCAGTGCCGACGCCTACGAACTGCTCACGTCCCAGATCGAGGACATGCGCAACGACCTTGCGCTCGACGTCGACTACCTCGGCCTTGTCGTCAACCACTACGACGCCCGCCGCGGCTACATCGCCACCTCCTCGCTCCAGTCCTGGATGGCCATAAAGGATCCGCGTGTCGTAGGCGTCATCGGAGACCTCAAGGAACAAAAGGAAGCCGTCCGCGCCAAGCGGCCGCTTCTTGCCTACGCACCCCGCTGCGAACAGTCCGTCGCCCTTCGCGCCCTCGCCCGGGAGATCAGCAAGTGAGTAAGGCCAAGAACCTCGGAGCGGGCGCCTCCTTCGCCCAGGCCCGCCCCATCAGCGCCCGTCGGGCTGCGATCGGTGCTGCTACGGGCGTGCCAACGGCCGGCGTTCCCGAACCGACCGAGCTCTCTCTGAGCCTCATCAGCCAGAACCCCGACAACCCTCGCGAGGAGCTCCGCGATCTCCAGGGGCTGGCGGAGAGCATCGCGGAGATCGGTCTCGTCAACGCCGTCACCGTGGCCTCCGTCGAGGCCTACCTGGCAGAGCGGCCGGACCGCGCGGCCGACCTCGACGAGGGCGCCCGGTACATCGTCGTCGACGGCCACCGCCGACTTGCCGCAGCACGTCTCGCCGGAGCTGCGACGATTCGCGTCAGCGTCGACAACGCTCTTGTCTCCACCGACGAGTCACTTCTCGAAGCGGCCTTCGTCGCCAACGTCCACCGTGACGACATGAACCCCCTGGAGCAGGCGCAGGCCCTGCGCACGCTCGTCGACTTCTACGGCTCCCAGACCAAGGCAGCCAAGAGACTCGGCATCGCCCAGTCGACCATCTCGTCGAAGCTCTCCGTGCTGGACCTCGACCCACAACTCCAAGCGGACCTGTTGGAGGGGCGCCGCAAGATCGAGCACGTACGGAATCTCTCCAAGCTCCCGCCCGATGAGCAGCGTCAGCAGGCGGATGCACGGGCTGCCGCAGGTGGCCAGAGGCGTTCGGCAGCGCGTGAAGTATCACGCCGTGATAATCCGGAGAGCGGGGGAGTGGAAGAGAGTGGAGGAGTGGAAGGGACCGGGGACAGGGCCGGTACTTCCGACAGCCCGGATACCCCGGATACCCCGGACAGCTCGGAGGATCAGCGGACGGGGCTATCACGCCGTGATAATCCGGAGGAGCTGCACGTAGGGCTATCACGCCGTGATAGTTCGGAGGAGCGGCAGGCCGAGCTATCACGGCGTGATAGCCCCGGGACCCGGGAGTCGGTATCGCCGACGCAGGATGAAGTGCCCAGCCAGCGATCGGAGCAGGCCGGACGACAGGTGGCGCCGACACAGCTGGCCCCGGGAGAGTCCGGCATCGTCGCCCTCGGCAAGGTCACGAAGATGCCCTGGCACGACGGTCATCAGGTTGCCGAGCTCGTACTGAGAAAGATGGATGAGGCGCAGCGGAAGATCCTTGTCGACAGGATCCTCGACGAGGGCACCAACTCGGTTCGGTGAACGGCCCGGTGAGGGCGGGCCGGGGGACTGGCATAGGTTCCCGGCCCGGCCCGGCCGCCGTGGTGGTGGTGGCAGCGAGCAAGGAACTGCTCGCTGTAGCAGGTGTGTTGGCCGCCTGTGCAGCGGAACTCCCGTTGTTATGGGCCTGCATGTCCGTGTCCTTCGGCGGGCGCGATTGGCTGGTATGCGCCAGTGGGGGCGGTCGTGATGGGGAGGCCGCATGAGTCCGGATCCAGACGGACTTGAACGGTTCGGGCGGTGGGGGAGCGGGTTCAGCGACTGAACGCCAGCGACTGAATGAGTGCTGAGTCGCTTCGGGCATAGAGCAAAAATTGCAGGTCAGGGCCCCAGTCGAGGGAGAACAGCGACTGAAGCGACTCAAGGTTCAGGTATATGGAGACATTCGTGCGTGTGCGTGTGAGCGCGTGTGAGCGTCATATATGGCGAACTTGAGTCGCTTCAGTCGCTGTTCTGTGTTGCGCAAGCCTTTGACCTGGTGTTCTGCGTGCCTGCGGGCGAGCGACTGAGCGACCGTCAGCCACTGTGGACTTCAGTCGCTCGGTCGCTGGGGCTTCTTGCGGATACGTACATACGTTCTATCCCATGCGCCTCTCCTCTCTCTCAGATTTCGCTAATCTGATTGTGGGAGTTGAGTCGCTTCAGTCGCTGATGGGGGAAGTGAATGGCAGCTGAGCTGCAGGCTTCGCGCAGCGACCCACGGCAGTTCGAGAGATCTGCACCGGTCGCTTCGCAGCCTCTGACAACTGCTTCGTGGTGTGCGCGCCAGGGGTGGCCGGTTCATCCTCTTGCTCCGGGCCGTAAAACGCCTGTGGGCAACTGCGAGGTGTGCCGCGGCCAGGGTCATGCCCGAGGGGGTGCGACTGTATCCGTGCGGGCCGCTGGTGTCATGGGTTTCATGCAGCCACGCTCGATCTCGACCGGATCCGGCAGTGGTGGGGTTCCCGCCCCGATCTCGGGGTGGGTGTTGCCACTGGTCCGGCCGGCCTCGTCGTCATCGATGTCGACGCGCATGCGTGCGAACTCCCCGACCGGGACCGGCTGCTGCCCGGTGTCGGGATCTCCGCCGGGGGCGACCTGACCGGGCTGGCCAATGGCTTCCACACCCTGGGAGTGCTGGCCGCCCTGCGCGGCGCTGCCAGCCCGGCGGACGACGAGTCGACGCTGCGGGTCCGCACCCCGTCCGGGGGCCTGCACGTGTGGTACCGCAATGACGGCGGGCATCACTGGCAGTGCTCCTCCGGGGCGGGCGGCGGCCGGGCCCTTGCCTGGCAGGTCGACGTCCGGGCGCACGGCGGGTACATCGTGGCGCCCGGGACCGTGACCCCCGCGGGGATCTATCGGCCGGTGGGAACCGTGCGGGTGCCTGCTCCGCTGCCCGCCTGGCTCGCCAGGGAGCTGGAGCGCACCGGGCATCTGCCGTCCGCTTCCATGCCGGGGACCCGGCCTGTGCCGCCCCGCGCCCGGCAGGCGGTTCTCGCGGCGGGTGGCGGACGCGGGGCGGGGGACCGGGTACTGACCGGAGTTCTCGCCGAGGTCGCCGCATGCGCGGCCGTACCCGAAGGCGCTGCGTTCTCCGAGAAGTTGAACCGGGCCGCGTACACCGCCGGCGGTCTGGTCGCAGCGGGGCACCTCACCGAGGCCGAGGCCACACGGGTGCTGCGGGATGCGGCCGAGCAGGCCCGCCCGGGGCAGCAACGGCGGTGCCTGGCCATCATCCGGCGCGGGCTGAGCGCGGGTCTGACACGCCCGCTGTCCCTCGGGGGGCGTGCGTGAGTGTGGACGAGGACAGAGCACTGTCCGCCTTCGACGTCCAGGTCGTGGCCGCGCAGATCCTTGCGCAGCCCGTTCCGGCGCCCCGGCAGAGCGACGAGTCCGCGCGGTACACGGTCGCTGCCACACCGGAGGGGGACGGCGAGGCGACGGCGAACGGGCTGCTGCCCGACACGCTCACCGACCGCGGCAACGCCAAATTGTTCGTCAAGCTCTATCGCAACGACTACCGGCACGTTCCCGGGATCGGCTGGTACCGATGGGACGGCACCCGCTGGCAGATCGACGAGGACGACACCGTGATGTGGTCGGCGGGCGACCTGGCGGAGTCCATTGCCACCACCGATCCGCGAGGCGTCTACACTCCGGCCGCGTTGCAGCAGCACCGCCGTCGCACGCTGAGCACCAGTGGGATGAACGCGATGCTGACGCAGGCGAAGTCCGCCCCGGGAATGGTGCTCAACGCGGCGCGGCTGGACGCGGATCCGTACGCGCTGTGCACGCCCGCGGGCGTCGTCGACCTGCGCACCGGACACATCCGTGCCGCCGATCCGACAAAGGACTTCCACTCCCGTTCCACCTCGGCCGCGCCACAGCCGATGCCCACGCCGCGCTGGAACCGATTCCTGACCGACACCTTCGGCGAGGGGCCGGACGGTGCGGAGATGATCGACTTTCTCCAGCTGCTGCTCGGCTACTCCGTTACCGGGGATGTCGGCGCCCAGGTCATGCCGTTCCTGTTCGGCTCCGGGAAGAACGGCAAGTCCGTACTGCTGGACGTCCTGATGAAGCTGCTCGGGGACTACGCGGACGCGGCGCCTCCGGGGTTTCTGATGTCGCGTCCGTACGAGGGCCATCCCACCGATCTGGCCGAACTGCACGGCCGCCGCGTGATCGTGTGCAGCGAAGTCAAGCCGGGGGACCGTTTCGACGAGGCCCGGGTCAAGCTGCTCACCGGTGGCGACCGGATCAAGGCGCGCCGGATGAGGCAGGACTTCTTCAGCTTCGAGCCGACGCACAAGATGTGGCTGCTCGGCAATCACCGGCCCGAGGTGGGCACGGGTGGCTTCGCGTTCTGGCGGCGCATGCGGCTGATCCCGTTCGAGCGGGTCGTCTCCGACGATCGCAAGATCGACAACCTGGCGGACATCCTCGTCACCCAGGAAGGTGCGGGCATTCTCAACTGGCTCATCGAAGGCGCCCGTCGCTACCTCGGGGGCGCCAAGGACCTCTCGGATCCCGAGCGGGTCCGCATCGCGACCACGGCGTACGCCGAGACCGAGGACCACACCGGGCGCTTCGTGCACGAGACCTGCCGGCTTGAGGCCGATCTGCGCGCCGAGCAGGCGCAGCTGTACGCGGCCTACAGGAGCTGGTGCCAGAATGAAGGCGCACCGGCGATATCGTCCCGGGCTTTCGCGGCACATGTCCGCGAGGTGGTGGGACTGACGTCACCGAAGGAAATGATCCTTTCCAACCAGCGCAAGTACTACCCGGGCATCGGCCTGCTCGCGGACGAGGAGACAGTATGAGTGCCCTCATCGCAGAGGACGAGATCGTCGACGAAATGGACCTGGTCTGGCTGGAGGACATCAGTCGGCTCGACTATGTCCGCCAGAGTCTGGACCGGTTGCCGACCCGGCGCGGCAGACCCGCGTATCACCGTGACGGCCGGATGGTCGGGTACGCCCTGCTGGGGCCGAGGGCCAAGCCGTCCCGCTCCTCCGGCACGTTCAGACGACGGGTGTTCTGGCTGCTTCCGCACGACCGGGACACCGAGCCCGACGGGCTGTACGCGAGGGGGGCGCCGGCGGAGGCCGTGGATGTGCGGACCCTGGCGCCGGGCAGCAAGGGGCACAAGACCGAGCGCTCGGAGGGCGGACCGATGTCGTCCGCGACGCGGGAGCCTTAGCTTGAGCTTCGGTAGTGGTTCCCGCGTCAGTGCCGGGCACACGCACTTCGGCCCGGTCGCCATCCTGGTTCCCCTGGAAACAGTCCGTCCGGTATATTTCTTTCAGCGGATGGACCGCAGCCAGGGGGAGGCGTCGCTGTGCAGGGGGAACGTCCGGTACGGGCACAGGTCGTGGTGGTCGGTGGGGGACCGGTCGGCATGCTCGTCGCCGCCGAACTGGCCGGGTACGGAGTCGACACCGTGCTCCTGGAATCCCGAGCCGAGGTGTCCGACCAGCCCAAGGCGACCACGCTGCACGCCCGAGCGGTGCAGACCCTGGCCCGTCGCGGTCACCTGCCGGGGGAGGGGTACCCGTACGCAGACGACGCGGCGGAGAGCCCGTTCCACTTCGCGGGCCTGCCCGGACTGACCATCACGGTTCCCGCACGCGAACCCGAGCCGATCCTCAAGTGCCCCCAGGTGGAGCTGGAGCGGCACTTCGAGGCGCGGGCGCGGGCGGCCGGGGCACGGATCCTGCGCGAGCACCAGGTGCTTGAGTTCGTCCAGGAGGACGGCGGGGTACGGGTCACGGCCGGGGGGCCGCAGGGGACCGCGGTCTGCTTCGCCGAGTACGTGGTGGGGGCGGACGGCGCCCGCAGCACGGTCCGCGACCAGGCGGGCATCGCCTCCGAGACCCACCCGGCGACGGTGTCCGCGCTCATGGGCGCCGTCACGCTCGCGCAGCCGGACGAGCTTCCCAAAGGCTGGCACCGCACCGAGCGCGGCTGGATCGTGGCCAAGCTCGACGCGGAGGGCAGGACACACATCCGCACGCTGAATTGCGACGGTGCTCATCCGGACCGGCAACTTCCCCCCACGTTGGAGGAGTTGCGCCGGGAGGTGTCCTGGATCGCCGGCCGGGACATTGCGATGGATGAGCCGCGCTGGCTCAGCAGGTTCAGCGACTTCGCGCGGCTGGCCCGGACCTTCCGTGCGGGGCGGGTCTTCCTGGTGGGCGACGCGGCGCATGTGCACTTCCCGATCGGAGGGCAGGGCCTCAGCACCGGGGTGCTCGACGCCCTGAACCTGGGCTGGAAGCTGGCGCTGACGGTGCACGGATCGGCGGACGCGGGTCTGCTCGACACCTACGACCGGGAGCGCCGTCCCGTCGCCCGGCGGGTCATCGACCAGACGCAGGCCCAGCTCGCCCTGATGCGGCCCGGCCCCGAACTCGACGCCCTACGAAGGGTGTTCACCGGAGTCCTGTCGGCGGACCGTGAGCACGGGCACCTCGGCGGCATGATCAGCGCACAGGACACGGTGCTTCCGGACCACACCGGGGGATCGGATCACACCAGGGGATCCTGCCAGGCAACGGGAACGTTTCTCCGTAATGCGGTGCTCAGCACGGCAACCGGCGAGACCGATGTGATCGGGCTGCTGCGTGACGGCCGGCCGCTGCTGCTGCTCCTCGGCGAGGAAGACAGCGGCCACCGCGAGGCGGCACGGGAATGGGTGGGGGTCCTGCATGTGGTCCGTGCCCGGCCCACTACCGAGGTGCCGCACGACGCGTTGCTGGTGCGGCCCGACGGCTACATCGCCTGGGTGCCAGGCGTCCGTGACCTGACGGAGGTGCTGTCGGCGTACTTCCGCAAGAGCGTCGACCGCAAGGGAGTTGGCCCCGAGGATGTCGTTCCTGAGGGCGCCGCTCCTGTGGGGCACCCTTGACGGTGCCCCACAGGAACATCCGGTGCTCAGCCGGTCGTTTCGACGAGGTCCCGCATCTCGGCCGCCTTCACGGCCTCGGCGTAGACCGTGGCTCCGCGGCTCTCGGAGAGGTCGAGAGAGGCGAGGACGGAGGGCACCACCGCACTGGGCAGCACGTGACGCATCAGGGCGGAGACCCGCCCCACAAGGTCGCGGTACTCGCAGACGGCCTGCGACATGGACTGGATGCCGGCGAAGGAGCCCACGATGACATCGGCCGTCTCGGACGGCGAGATGTGGGGCAGCAACTCGCCCTGGGCCTGGGCCTGCTGGAGCAGGTCGAGGCCGACCTCGCCCCAGCGCAGGAACGGGCCGCTCCGGTCGAGGCTCTGCGCCAGCTGGTCCATCGTCAGCCGCACGCCGGCGCGCACCATGGGATCGGTCTGCAGGCGGTGGGCCTGCAGCATCACGACGTCCACGATCTCTTGCACCTTAGAGGCGCGGTGCGGAACGATGATCCGCTGGTCCTGCTCCGCGAGGACGCCTTGAGCCAGGTCTTCCTTCGAATGGAAGTGGAAGTACAGGGCGCCCTTGGTCACTCCCGCCTCGGTGAGGATCTGGGAGATCGTGGCCGCTTGGTACCCATGTTCCTCGAAGATCTTGGCCGCCGCCGAAAGAATTGTCTGACGGGTACGGATGGCTCGTAGCTGCTCAGCCACTTTGCCTCCTC
This sequence comes from Streptomyces sp. NPDC058240, assembly GCF_042882135.1. Lineage (NCBI taxonomy): Bacteria > Bacillati > Actinomycetota > Actinomycetes > Kitasatosporales > Streptomycetaceae > Streptomyces > Streptomyces sp. NPDC058240. The sequence continues at coordinate 79,405 of NZ_JBHVWT010000017.1, read as the reverse complement.
CCTCCTCAGGGTGGTCGAACGTCGGGAGGCCGGTAAAGAAACCGTCCAGTTCGTATCTTACAGGCCGCTTCCTCGTCTGTACCGGTCGGGGAAATGTCAGACAAGAGAGGGAAGTCCATGATTCTTGTCACCGGTGCCACGGGGACCATCGGGCGCGAAGTGGTCCGAAGGATCCCGGCTGACCTGGCAGTTCGCATCATGGCGAGGGATCCGGGGCGAGTCACGGGTGCGAGTGCGGCGGCTGAGATCGTCCCCGGGGATTTTTCGGATCCGGCTTCGCTGGTGGGTGTTCTGCGTGGGGTTCGCACCGTTTTCCTGGTGACCAACCCCGATGGGGACGACGACGCGGGCTTCCTCCGGACCGCCCGGTCGGCGGGCGTGCGGCACGTGGTGAAACTCTCCGCGGCCGCGGTCGCGGACGGCCGGGCCGCGGACCTGATCACCCGGTGGCAGCGCCGCAACGAAGACCTGCTGCGCGGATCCGGTATGGAGTGGACTCTGCTGCGTCCGCGCGCGTTCATGTCCAACGCGCTTTCCTGGGCGGGGTCCATCCGCTCGGACGACGTGGTGCGGGCGCTGTACGGGGCGTCGGCCAACGCCTGCGTCGATCCGCGTGATGTGGCGGAGGTGGTGGTGCGTGCCCTCACCGAGGACGGTCATGCGGGCAGGGTCCACACGCTGACCGGTCCGGAGGCGATCACCGCGGTCGAGCAGACGGCCCAGCTCGCCGAACTGCTGTGCCGTCCGCTCCGGTTCGAGGAACTGGGCCCGGAGCAGGCCCTTACCGCACTGGGCGCACGCTATCCGGCGGACATCGTCGAGGCGCTGCTGGAGAGCGCGGAGCGCGGCCGTGAGGGCTCGAAGGCGGAGGTGGACGGCACGGTCGCCGGTCTGCTCGGCCGGCCGGCCGGAACCTTCCGCGGATGGGCGAGCGATCACCTGGGTGCCTTCGGGTGAGCGCCTTCGGGCACCGGTGAGGGCAGCCGCCGTCCGTCATGGGCAAGTCGATGTTCGGCACCGGTCAGATGCCGTTCGTCAGAGGTCGGATGCCATACGACCCGGCCGTCACCGTGGAGTTGAAGACGAGCTCACCGTCCTGATGGGCGGTCACCAGGACGCTCTGCTCGTCTCCGGAGGCCGTGCCGGGCAGCAGGGACGCCTCGATCACGCATGGGGAGTCCAGCTCGACGTACCGCTTGAATTCATTGGCGATACCGAGCGGGAGGTAGGAGGACCGGCCGAGGGCGGCTGCCGTGGCCTGGCGGGCGGCTTCGATCAGCACCATGCCCGGCACATGGTCGACCGCGTGCTCGAAGAGCACGGGATGCCGGGTGTCCACCCGCAGCTGCCAGCGGTTCGGTTCATTCGTGGGGGAGAGCACCACGTCCATGGGCGACATGCGCCCGACGCTCTGCGGGGCCGCCGGGCTGATCAGCGGCAGCTGGTACCAGTTGCCGCCGGGCGTGTGCTCGCCGCGCACCCGCCGGTAGACCGCGGGCGCCATGCAGGAGAAGGAACCGCCCCCGCTCGCGACGACGTTCCCGTCGCGGTGGAAGACCGCCTCGAAGCGCAGCCCCGACAGGTTCCTGCCGCGCCGGCTGATCTGCGTGCAATCGACGTCGATGCTGAGCGCAGCGGGCTCGTACCCCATCCGTAGATGCTCCGGACATACGGCGATGTCGAGGTCCCAGACGAGGAACTGGTGGCCGAAGGGCACGCCGAACTCCGCGTGTCCCAGGAGGATGCCGATCTGGCGGAGCGTCTCGCAGCCTATGAGCGGATCGTGGTAGCCGTCCGCGACCGGGGTGAAGAAGCTGTGGCTGCGCGGCCATTGAGCGGATATGACGAAGTGGGTGTCGTCCACCCTCTCCCAGTCGGTGAGCATGACCTCCGCGACAGCGGACCGGTGTACGAGTTCCTTGGGGACGGTGGTGGTCAGAGTGGTGGGGTGGAAACCGTCGGGCTTGATCGTGGAAGCCTTGGTGCCTCTTGTCCTTTCTCTGTCGAACGCTGTTGGTTCGACATGAAACGTGCTCGCAGACATTGCTCCCCCTGGGCTGGTGCGAAAGGTGTGTTCAGGGATGGGCTGTTCCTTGGCCCGAAAATACATACCAACCGGTTTAATTTCTAGTGCCTCTGGTGCCTTGGCACCCAAAAACGGCGGAGATGTTTATTCCGGTCTGCCTGTTCTCGGGGATGAGGCCGGGCCGGCGCGTTCCAGGGCCGAGCTGGCGTCCGTTTCTGGTCCGACATGGTTTGAGCGTGACACAAGTTGTCCTCGAGTGGGGTGACTCAAGGCGCACTCGCGGCGTTCTGGTGGGCGGACCGGGACCCGGCCCCATTTGACGGATGAGCAGGTAGTCTTTTCAGAAACCGCGCGCACGGTTTGTTATAGTCGTCTCCTGCCCTTCGGCAAGCACGGCAACCCCCGGCAGTGACGGAGCAGTTGATGGTCAAACAGGAACGCGCGGCGCGTACGCGTGAAACCCTGATCCGGTCCGCGGCCGAGGTCTTCGACCGGGACGGTTTTTCGACGGCGTCGCTCACCGCGATCAGCTCGCAGGCGGGCGTGAGCAACGGAGCGCTGCACTTTCACTTCGCCAGCAAGGCCGTCCTGGTGGACGTTGTCGAGGAGGCGGCGCTGACCAGGCTGCTGGCCGTCACGAACGGCGAGCTGCCGCTCGGGGTGAGCCGGGTGCAACTCCTCGTCGACGTCACCCATGCGCTCGCCGACGCCCTGCGGGGCGATGTGGTGCTGCGGGTCGGCTTCGCGCTGAGCGGCGAGACGTCCCGCCCGCCCCGGATGGACCTGCGGCAGAGCTGGCGGTGCTGGGTCGAGGAGACGCTGAAACAGGCCGAGGCCGAAGGCGAACTGCGCCGCGGGACGGAGGTCCAGGACGCGGTGACCGCCGTGGTGGCCGCGACCGTGGGATTCGAGGTGCTCGGGGTCCGGGACTCGCCGTGGCTCTCGGTGTCGACGGTCATGCGGTTCTGGCGGCTGCTGCTGCCGACGCTCGTGCCGGCGACGCGTCTCGCCGTGATCGAGGCCAGGGGAACCCGGCGGCCGCAAGAGGCGGTGTGACGGATCCCCGGCCCTTCGCGCCCCGTGTAGGGCCGGGGTCCTTCGCGGCCGGTCGCGGGCGTGGTGGCCTCGATGGTCGGTGTCCGCGGCTTCACCCGCCGCGCCCGCCCCGCTCCGGCCGCCCCTACTGTGCGGCGGCCGCGGCGTGAGCGCTCTTCTTGCGTGCGCGGTAGGCGGCCGCCTTGATCTTGTTGCCGCAGGACTCCATGCCGCACCACTGCCGCCGCATGCCCCGGGAGCGATCGATGTAGATACGGGTGCACTCGGGGTTGCCGCACTCCTTGAGCAGGGGTACGTCCGGCCCGCTCAGGAGCTCGACCGCATGGCGCGCCACGGTGGACAGGGCCTCGTCCGGCGTCGCTTCCGTCCAGCGCCCCGAGGCGGTGAGCTGGGGTGCCGCGGGCGGCTTGCGCGCCGCGCCGTTCAGCACTTCCAGTGCCTCGTCGGCGTACTCCTCGCCGAGTCGACGGGCCGTGACCAGTACGTAGGCGGCCTCCCGTACGGCCTTCGCGCGATCGACGTCGGCCTGGTCGCCGGGGGAGACCGCGTCGACGATGCCGGATTCCAGATACCACGCCCGCAGCCGCTCCGGCGTCACGAACATGTCGAACCGCACCGAGCGCCGTGCCCGGAGTGTCGCGGCGAAGTCGAGCGCCGGGTTTCCGCATACGAAGACATGATCCAGATTCACATCACCATTCTGGCAGGTGACTATCGCGTCAGCAAGGCTCCCCCGTGTGCTCCGGGCCGGAGCGCAGCCGGATCTCGCGCCCCTGCCAGCGTCTGCGCAGCCAGCGGTCGTGGCTGGCCAGGACGATCGCGCCGGGCCCGGTGCCCAGGGCGGCCTCCAGCTCGTCGCACAGTCGCGGGGACAAGTGGTTCGTGGGCTCGTCGAGCAGCAGCAGCTCCGGTGGACGCGCCACCAGGAGCGCCAGCGCGAGCCGGCGGCGCTGACCGACCGACAGCCGGCCGACCGGCTTGTCCAGATCCGCCTCGTGCAGCAGACCCAGCGAGCCCAGTGGGACCGCCTCCGCCCGCTCGGCGCCGAGCGAGCGCACGTAGGTCTCGCGCCCGGTCCGGTCGGGCCGGCCGAACACGGTGTCCTGGGCCAGCAGACCCACCGTCAGCCCCTGCCGCCGCCTTACGTCGCCCTCGGCCGCGAGCCGCCCGGCGAGCACGGACAGCAGCGTCGATTTGCCCGCACCGTTGCCTCCCGTGACGAGGAGGCGCTCGGTCGCCGGTACGTCCAGGTACGCGACGGCCAGCCGGCCCGGCACCCGCACATCGCGCAGGGAGACGAGGGAGTCGTCCGCCGACTCCCCGCCCGCCGACTCCCCGTCGAGCGGCCTCCCGCCGAGCGCGGTGACGGCAAGCACGGTGCCGTGGAAACGCAGCGGCTGCGGCGGCTCACCGACCCGCCTGCGCTCCAGCCCGTCCAGCCTGCGGGTGGCATTGCGCACCCGCCGGGAGATCTGGCTCTGCACCCGGCCGCCCCGGTGGCCATATCCCATCTTCTCGTTGTCGCGCCGCTCCCGGTCGGGCGCTACGCGGTGCGCGGTCACCCCGGCCGAGTGGCGCAGCGCCGCCAGCTCCTCCTGCTCCTCGGCGTACCGCTGTTCCCAGCGTTCCCGCTCGGCGCGCTTCTCGGCCAGGTAGGCGCTGTAGTTGCCGCCGTAGCGGACCGGGCCGTCCATGGCCGGATCGAGGTCGATCAGATCCGTGCAGACGGCGTCGAGGAAGGTCCGGTCGTGGCTGGCCACCACGACGACCCCGGGCAGGCCGCGCACCTGCTCCTCCAGGAACGCGGCGGCGCCGTCGTCGAGATGGTTGGTCGGCTCGTCCAGCAGCAGTGCCGAAGGGCGCCGGACCAGCAGGGCGGCGAGCGCCAGGCGACCGCGCTGCCCGCCGGAGAGGGAGCCGAGCGCCCGGTCGTGCCGGAACGCGCCGAGGCCGAGCCCGTCGAGCACGATCGCGGCACGCCGGTCCGCGTCCCAGACCTCCCGCTCCTGGGCCTGTTCGAGCCGCCGGCCGTACGCGTCGAGCAGCTCGGCGTAGCCGGGGGAGTCCTGCGGGACGTGGGCGAGCCGCTCGGTGAGACGTTCGAGCTCGGCCAGGTCGTCGCGGGCCTCGCGCAGGGCTTCGTCCAGCACGTCGGCGATCGTCGACGCGTCGTCGAACGGCATCTCCTGGTGCAGGAAGCCCAGGTCGGCCGGGCGTGTGACGGTCCCGGCATCGGGTTCGTCCACTCCGGCGAGCAGGCGCAGCAGCGTCGACTTGCCGACGCCGTTCTCCCCGATCAACCCGATGCGGTGGCCGGGGGAGGCGGTGAGGGAGACGCCGTCGAGGACCCGTTTGGTCCCCAGGGTGCGGACGACGTCGGATGCGAGCAGGGCCGGTCGAGACATGGTGGTCCACCTGACGTGATCAGTGTTCGGCCCGCCGGGTGGCGAACCACCTCGGGCGCGGGCCCGGTCGGCACGTCAGCGGCTCACACCTCGGGCGCCCCCGTCTCCGTCAGCTCACCGCCGGCCAGCCGCAGCCACCGGGCCACACCGATCCGGGCCAGAAAACGCTCGTCGTGGCTGATCACCACGAACGCCCCCCGGTACGAGCCCAGCGCGCTCTCCAGCTGGCCCGCGCCGACCAGGTCGAGGTTGTTCGTCGGCTCGTCCAGGAGCAGCAGCTGCGGAGCCGGTTCGGCGCACAGGACACAGGCCAGGGTGGCGCGCAGCCGCTCACCGCCGGACAGCACCCCGACGGGCAGATGGGCCCGGGGACCCCGGAAGAGGAAGCGGGCGAGCAGGTTCATCCGCTCCGCCTCCGGCCGGTGCGGCGCGAACGCGGTGAAGTTCTCGGCGACGGTGCGGTCCGGGTCCAGCAGGTCCAGCCGCTGCGAGAGGTAGGCGATCCGGCCGTCGGCTCGCTTGATCTGACCGCTGTCCAGGCCGAGTTCGCCGTTGAGCAGCCGCAGCAGTGTGGTCTTGCCGGAGCCGTTGGGACCGGTCAGCGCGATGCGTTCGGGGCCCCGGACGGTCAGGTCGACGCCCGGCTCGGCGAACACGGCCCGTCCGCCGTGGCGGACCTGCATGTGCTCGCCGAGGACGAGCGTGCGTCCGGCGGGCACATCGGTGTCCGGCAGATCCAGCGTGATGCGCTGCTCGTCGCGCAGGGCGCGCCCCGCCTCGTCCAGCCGGGCCCTGGCCTCGCTGACCCGGGAGGCGTGCAGCTGCCCCGACCGGCCCGCGGACTCCTGGGCGCCTCGCTTCATGTTCCCGGCGAAGATACGCGGCAGGCCCGCGCTCTTGAGGTTGCGGGCGGCATTGCTCGCGCGGCGCTCGGCGCGTTCGCGGGCCTGCTGCATCTCCCGCTTCTCCCGCTTCAGTTCCTGTTCGGCGTTGCGGATGTTCTTCTCGGCGACCTCCTGCTCGGCCTGCACGGCCTCTTCGCACTCGGTGAAGTTGCCACCGTAGAAGCGCAGTTCGCCGCGTTCGAGCTCGGCGATGCGCTCCATGCGGTCGAGCAGCGCACGGTCGTGGCTGACCAGCAGGAGGCAGCCGCTGAAGTCCTCCAGTACGTCGTAGAGCTTGTGACGGGCGTCGAGGTCGAGGTTGTTGGTCGGCTCGTCGAGCAGCAGTACGTCGGGCCGCTTCAGCAGCTGGGCCGCCAGACCGAGCGAGACGACCTGGCCGCCGCTGAGCGTGCTCAGGCTCCGGTCGAGGGTGAGACCGGCGAGGCCGAGCCGGTCCAGCTGGGCCCGGGTGCGTTCCTCGATGTCCCAGTCGTCACCGATGGCCGTGAAGTGTTCCTCGCTCACGTCCCCGGACTCCACGGCGTCCAGGGCCCGGATCACCGCGTCGACGCCCAGGACCTCGGCCACCGTGAGATCACCGGTCAGGGGAAGGGTCTGCGGGAGATGGCCGAGCGTGCCGCCCACGGACACGGACCCGGTGCCGGGCCGCAGCTCGCCGGCGATCAGCTTGAGCAGGGTGCTCTTGCCGGAGCCGTTGGGCGCGACCAGGCCCGTCCGGCCGCTGCCCAGGGTGAAGGACAGGTCCTCGAAGACCGGGGTGTCGTCGGGCCAGGCGAAGGACAGGTTGGAGCAGATGACGGAGGCGTCGGACATGGAGAGACCTCGAATGAGATACGGGCAGGCAGAGACTGGTGCCCGGGACATGGAAGAAGGGGACGACTGAACGGCCACGACGGCGATGCTCCTGGGCATCCGCCGGTGGCCTGACAGATCGGGGTATCACCCCGAGATGTCGTCGTCACCCACCATGTCTGGTCTCCTCAATACATGATCGACTCGATATGTGATCAATGCTCTCGCGAGCCTAACAGGCCTCGGGGCCTGTTAGGCGGATCAGAGTCGGAAAGGTCCTACAGGCCGAGGTCGGCGGCGAGGCAGGGGAAGGAGCGGACCTGGGTGCGCATGACTGTTCCACGCGGTGCGTCACCAGTCAAACAGGTGACGCATGCGATCCGTGTGTATGGTGTTCGGCTTGTGCCTGAGATGAACTCGATGGAGGAGAACCGGACATGGCAGCCCCGTACCCGCCGATCGATCCCTACGACCACGGCATGCTCGACACCGGCGACGGAAACCTCATCTACTGGGAGACCTGCGGAAACCCCGACGGCAAGCCCGCTCTCGTCGTCCACGGCGGCCCCGGTTCGGGCTGCTCGACGGGCCCGCGCAAGTCCTTCGACCCGGAGCGCTACCGGATCATCCTCTTCGACCAGCGAGGATGTGGCCGGAGCACGCCCCATGCCGCCGACCCCACCACCGACATGAAGCTCAACACCACCGAGCATCTGATCGCCGACATGGAGCGACTGCGCGAACACCTCGGTGTCGACCGGTGGTTGCTGTTCGGCGGCTCCTGGGGCTCCACGCTCAGCCTCGCGTACGCCGAGCGGTACCCGGAGCGGGTGTCCGAGATCGTTCTCGCCGCCGTCACCAGCACCCGTCGCTACGAGATCGACTGGCTCTACCGGGGCGCGGGCCGGTTCTTCCCGGAAGCATGGGAGCGATTCCGGGACGGTGTCCCCGAGGCGGACCGGGACGGCGACCTCGTCGGAGCGTACGCGCGCCTCATGGAGCACCCCGACCCGGACGTACGGGCCAAGGCCGCGACCGACTGGTGCGCCTGGGAGGACGCGGTTCTCTCCGCGGAGCCGAACGGCTCGCCCAACCCGTACGGCGACAGGCCGCCCCGGGCCATGCTGGGGTTCGTACGGATCTGCTCGCACTACTTCGCCCATGGGGCCTGGCTGGAGGAGGGTCAGCTGATCCGCGACGCGGGACGCCTGGCAGGCATCCCCGGCGTCCTGATCCACGGCCGCCTCGACTTCAGCGGACCGCTCGGCACGGCCTGGGAACTCGCCCACGCCTGGCCCGGCGCGGAACTCGTGGTCATCGAGGACTCGGGACACAAGGGCAGTGCCGCCATGAGCGCGGCGCTGTACGCGGCGTTCGAGCGCTTCGCGCGGCAGTAGCCTCGCGAAGCCGTGGGCAGCGAGTACGGGCTTCACCCCAGGAACGCGGCAACGGTTGCCACGAACCGGTCCGCGTCGTCGACCCAGGGGCAGTGACCGGCTCCTGGCTGAACGGTGAGTACGGCATCGGGGAACAGTTCGGCGGCCTCGGCCACCGAGCGAGGGGGGCTGTTCACGTCGAACTCACCGGCGAGCAACAGGACGGGGGCCTCGAAGCCGGCGAGCGCCGCACGGGTGGCATCCGGTGTGAAGGCCCCTTCGGCCGCGAAGAGAGCGGCAGCCTCCTCGTTGTCCGGCCGGCTCGCCGCTTGGTGCTGCTGCGCAGTGGCGTCCCAACGGCCGCAGAAGAAGGGGCTGATGGCCTCCCAGTCGCTGCCGGTGCCCTCGGTGATCGCCTCCAGGGCGGCGAACGCCGCCGGGAACCACGGCTCGTTCCTGCGGAGCTGTGCGAGCTCGCGTCGCATCTCCCCGGTGATCGCGATTCCGAGGGCCCGGGTGCCGGGGGCGATCAGGGCGAGCCTGCCGACGTTCTTCGGGTGACGCGCCGCGTACTGCGTCGCGAGGTTCGCTCCGGCGGAGTGGCCGAGCAGGTCGATCCGGGGGAGTCCGAGGTGTGTGCGCAGGGCCTCGACGTCCTCGACGAGGCGGTCGCAGCGGTAGGAGGAGGAGTCCTCGGGGATCGCGGACCGCCCGGTGCCGCGAAGGTCCAGGACGATCAGCGGGCGGTGCGCCGACAGGCCGCCGAGGTCACCGAGGTAGCGGGAGTCTGCAGGGCCTCCGGGGACGCAGACGAGCGGGTCGCCGTCCCCGTCGCCGTGTACGCGGTAGGCGAGCCGGGTTCCGTCAGGTGCGAAGAAGGTGGGCATGGCATGCACTCTGCCAGCCATAACCAGGTTGTACAACCCGGTTATGGCTGGCAGGGGCCCGGAGGTATATAACCGAGTCATGGCAGGCGAAGAGAGCGCGCACCGGATCGGCGAGGAGCCGGCCGAAGCGCTGACCGAGGAACAGGCCGGGCGGATGCTCGCCGGCATGAACGAAGTCATCCGCGCAGGCGAGGAGATGCGGAGGCTGCGCGCCGAAATGATCAAGCTGTTCATCGGCTTCGGCTGGACGCAGGAGAGGATTGCCCGGCTCGCGGCCATGAGTCAGCCCGCCGTGTCCAAGCAGGTGGCGAAGTACCGGATGGACGACCCGCCGCCTCCGATGGAGCTCTCCCTGGACCAGCAGGACGTCCCATGGCTCGAAGGACGCCTGTGGGCCCTTGCCGAGGAGATCTCGGAGACCCTCCGCGACACCGCCCGCTGCACCCGCTGCGTCGACGCCGTCGCCCGGGGGAGGAAGCGCTTCACGCCCGAGAACGTCGACGAGCTGCGACGCCTCGTCGAGGAGGACCTGAGGCTGCACCGGGCGACGATGCCCATCGGCTACCAGGACGCGTACGACAGGATCAGCCGCGGCCTCGACGTCCCCTCGAAGACCACCGTCACCGCCACCGCATCGGCCTCCGCGCGCCGCGCTCTCGCACACCGGATCCAGCGCGACCGGCTCAGGGAAGACGCCTGATCGCGCAGCAGCCCGATCCTCCGGTAGACGCACGCGTATGGAGTTGAGCGTTGTGGCTATGGGTCGTCTCGACGGGCGGCAGTTGACTGATCGGCATGACGAACACACGGAACAACCAGCAGAACAACCAGCAGAACAGCCAGCGGAACGTTCAGCAGAACGGAACGAGGACGACCCTGGTGATCGGCGGTACCGGCAAGACCGGGCGCCGTGTGGCCGAGCGGCTCACCGCACAGGGGCTGCCGGTGCGTGTGGGATCCCGCAGCGGCGAACCGCCCTTCGTGTGGGAGGACCCCAGCACCTGGGAGGCGGCGATCGAGGGCGTCGGAGCCGTCTACGTCACCTACTACCCCGACCTCGGGTTCCCGGGGGCCGCCGAGGCCGTCGGGGCCTTCTCGGAACTCGCCGTGAAGAAGGGCGCCCGCCGCCTGGTGCTGCTCTCCGGACGCGGTGAACCGGGGGCGGTCATCAGCGAGAACAAGCTCAAGGAGTCGGGCGCCGACTGGACTGTCGTACGGGCCAGCTGGTTCAACCAGAACTTCGACGAGAGCTTCTTCCTGGAGCCGGTCCTGGCCGGTGAGCTCGCGCTGCCGACCGCCGACGCCGTGGAGCCGTTCGTGGACGCCGACGACATCGCCGACGTCGTCACCGCGGCTCTCACCGACGACAAGCACATCGGCAGGACCTACGAGCTGTCCGGGCCCCGGTCGCTCAGCTTCCGCGATGTGGCCGCCGAGCTGTCGCAGGTCACCGGCCGGGAGATCACGTACATCCCGGTCACCCTCGACGACTACCGGGCGGTCCTGCGGGAGAACGGGCTGCCGGTCGAGTTCGCCGACCTGTTCGGCCTGATCCTCGACGGGCGCAACGCCCGCGTCGTCCACGGTGTGGAGGAGGCCCTCGGCCGCGACCCGCGTGACTTCTCCGTCTTCGCGAAGGATGCCGCCGCCACCGGCATCTGGAACGTCTGACAACGCCCGGCAACGTCTGACAGCGTCGGGGGACGTCGGGGGGCGTCTCAAGCCGAATGGGGATCACCACATGGACGTGCTCACCGGGCTCCTGGACGGGCCCAAGGCGCGTGGCGCCTTCCTGCTCAAGTCCGTTCTCAATCCGCCCTGGTCGCTCCGCGTCGAGGACCGCGCCCCGATCTCCCTGGCCACCATGGTCCACGGCGAGGCCTGGGTGATGCCCGACCACGGAGTTCCGGCCCGCATAGGCCCCGGCGACGTCGCCGTGCTGCGGGGCCCCGACCCGTACACGATCGCGGACGCGCAGGACACCCCCGTCCAGATCACGGTCGGCCCGGATCAGCGCTGTGGCACCGGCGACGGCGAGGACGTCACCGACAGCATGGCCCTGGGGGTGCGCACCTGGGGGGACCCGATCGGCCAGGGCTCGTCCGTCATGCTCAGCGGCACGTACCAGGGGCCCGGCGAGATCGGCCGCCGTCTGCTGGGTGCCCTGCCCGCCCTCCTGGTGCGGCCCGCCGCCCTCGACGACTCCCCGCTCGTACCTCTGCTGGCCGAGGAGATCGGCCGCGACGAGCCGGGCCAGGAGCTGGTCCTCGACCGCCTTCTCGACCTGCTCTTCGTCAGTGTGCTGCGCGCCTGGCTCGCCGAGCCGGGCGCCGGCGCGCCGGCCTGGTACCGCGCCCGGTCCGACCCCAGGGTGGGGCCCGCACTGCGTCTTCTGCACGAACATCCGGCCCACGCGTGGACGGTGGAGTCGCTGGCCCGCAAGGTGGGCGTCTCCCGGGCGGGCCTCGCCCGCCGCTTCGCCGAGGTCGTGGGGGAGCCGCCGATGACCTACCTGGCCACCTGGCGTCTCACCCTGGCCGCCGACCTGCTGCGCGAACCGGACGCCACGGTGGCCGCGGTCGCGCACCAGGTCGGCTACAGCAGTGCGTTCGCGCTGAGTTCGGCCTTCAAGAGGGTGCGGGGAGTCACTCCGCAGGAGTACCGGAGGAGCGGCGCCTCGCAGATCGTCCTGCCCCCGGCGACACCGTCCCGGACGGTGGTGCTGGGCGGCTGACGGTCCGGGCCGCACGCGTCACGCCTCGCCGGACGAGCCGGACGAGCCGGACGAGCCGGACCGCTCCGGTCGGCGGTCACCCATGATTCCCGCCACGATTCCCGCGCTCGCGCGCCGGGCGAACGACCGGATTTCACAGTGAGGACGCTCCGATGACCACCGATTCCTCCCATCCCCGCAGCGCTCCCGGCCGCCATGTGCCGCAGGCGCCGCACGCGTCGCAGGCGCCAGCGCCCCGGCCGAGCAGAGCCGCGGGCATTCTGCTGGTGATGTCCGTCATCACCGTCGGTCTGATGGCCGGTCTGTTCTTCGCCTTCGATGTGTCGGTCATGCCCGGCCTCGCCCGTACCGACGACCGCCTGTACGCGGAGGCCATGCAGAACTTCAACCAGGTGATAGACACCAGCGGCCTGTTCGTTCTGATCTTCCTCGGCGCGCTCGCCGTGACGGTGGCCGTTGCCGTCATCGAGTACCGCAAGGGACGCCGTACGGTCGCCCTGTGGGCAGGCGTCGCCGCCGCGCTCTACGTGGTGGCGCTGCTGGTCACGTTCTCCGTCAACATCCCCCTGAACAACGAGCTCGCCGCGATCGGTGACCCGGCGAAGGTCCGCGACCTGTCGGTCGTCGACAAGTTCAAGGGGGTCTGGGAAACGACCAACATCATGCGCACCCTGCTGTGCACCGCCGCACTGGGCTGCCTGGCGCACTGCCTGAGACTGCAGGGCCGCGGATGGGCCGGTGTCCCGGACTGATCGTCCGGCGGCGGCGCAGGTGCCCGTCGGCATCTGCTCCCGAACGACGGGTCCGCACACGCGAGAGCCCCCCACCGGTGCGCGGTGCGGGGTTCTCGGTCCGGGGTCTCGGCCGGGGTTCTCGGTCCGGGCGGTGCCACGGTCGCTACGAGCCCGTGGAGTCCGGGGCGTCGAGGGCGATGGCTCCGGCGGGGCAGAGGCCGACGGCCATCCGGGCGGCGGCCCGGTGCTCGGGGGCCGGTGCGGGGTGCAGGAGCACCACCAGGCCTTCCTCGTCGTCCTGGTCGAAGACCTCGGGAGCCGTCAGGGCGCACATGCCGGCACCGGCGCAGCGGTCACGGTCGACGCTGAGACGCAACGGATCTCGTGGGTCGCTCATGGGTCTACTCCTTGTCCCAGGTGACGGGCAGGCTGATCACGCCGTAGATGTTGGAGCGGTCGCGCAGCGGCACCTCCTGCGGCGGCACCGCGAGGCGCAGGGTGGGGAAGCGGGCGAGGAGCGCCGGGAGCGCGACGGTCATCTCGACGCGGGCGAGCTGCTGGCCCAGGCACTGGTGGACGCCGTGGCCGAAGGCCAGGTGCCCGGTGGCCTTGCGGTGGATGTCGAGCCGGTCGGGGTCGGGGAACTTGTGCGGGTCGCGGTTGGCGGCCTGCACGGAAACGGTCACCGTCTCGCCCGCTCCGATGAGTTGCCCCTCCACCTCGATGTCGTCGAGCGCCGCCCGCAGCAGCGGGTCGGCCACGCTGAGGTAGCGCAGCAGCTCCTCCACGGTCTGCTCGGCGAGGCCCGGGTCGGCTCGCAGCGCGTCCAGCTGGTCGGTATTGCTGAGCAGGGCGAAGGTGCCGAGGGCGAGCATGTTCGCGGTGGTGTCGAGTCCGGCGGCGAGGAGCAGCCCGCCGATTCCGGCCAGCTCCTCGTCGGTGAGGTCGGAGGTGGTCAGATCGCTGAGCAGGTCGTCGGTGGGCTCGGCACGCTTGGCGAGGACCAGTTCTCCCAGGTACTGGAGCAGCGCCATATAGGCCTCGCCCTTCGACTCGGCATCCACCGTCTGGTCGAAGAGGGTCGCCACATGGCCCTGGAAGCGCTCCCGGTCGGTGTACGGCACGCCGAGCAGCTCGCAGATCATGAGCGCGGGCAGGGGCTGCGCGAACGCCTCCACCAGGTCGACCGCGGGCCCGGCCTGCTCCATGGCGTCCAGGCACTCGGTCGTTAACTGCTCGACGCGCTCGGTGAGTCGGCGCATCCTGCGGACGGTGAACTTACCGGTCAGCAGGCGCCGGTAGCGGGTGTGCTCGGGGGCGTCGAGGCCGATGATGTCGCCGACCGGCGCTGGCGGCAGCTCGCCCGACACGCCCGCCATCGGCATCGGCAGGTGCAGGAGTTCGTAGCGTGAGCTGAAGCGCGGGTCGGCCAGGATCGCGCGGGCCGCGGCATGGCCGGTGACCAGCCGGCCCACGTGTCCGTCGGCGTAGCGCATGCGGCGCATCGGCTTGTCGCTCAGGGCGGTGAGTTCGGCGGGCGGGTCGAAGGGGCAGCCGGTGCGCCGGTCGGTGGGCAGGGTGGGCGGCTCTTCGGCGGTGATGTCGTCGGCGGTGGTGCCGGCGGCCGTCGGGTCGTACGACATGGGGTCCTTCCGTGGGCGTGGGGCGAGGTGCGGCTGGGGTGGATCGGTGAAGTGGCCTGAGAAGAGCGGGGGTTACCGCTTGGCGTCGGCCTCGAAGGAGCGGAGGTTACCGCTTGCCGATGGTCCTGAAGGCGCGGCGCGCCCACACGTAACCGACCAGGGAGAGCCCCACGCACCAGGCGAGGCCGATGACCGCGCTGGAGCCGATCTCGGTGCCGAGCCACAGGCCGCGCAGCGTCTCGATGATCGGAGTGAAGGGCTGGTACTCGGCGAACCAGCGCAGGCCGGTGGGCATGGAATCCGTCGGCACGATGGCGCTGCCGAGGAACGGCAGGAACGTCAGCGGCATCGGGATGTTGCTGGCGCTCTCCACGTTCTTGGCGATCAGGCCGATGCCTGCGGACAGCCAGGTGAGCCCGAGCGTGAGCAGGGCGAGCAGACCGATGGCGGCGACCCACTCGACGGGCGTCGCGCTGGGGCGGAAGCCCATCAGGAGGGCGACGCCGATGACGAGCGTGATGCTGGTCATCGTCTGGATCACGCCCCCGACGACATGGCCGGTCAGGAACGAGGCCGGGGAGATCGGCATCGTACGGAAGCGATTGACGATGCCCTCGGTCTTGTCGACGCACACGCTGATCGCGGTGGTCAGGGCGCCGGAGGTGGCGGCCATCAGGATGATGCCGGGCGCCAGGTAGTCGATGTAGTCGCCGCTGCCGGTGGGCAGTCCGCTGATGCCGGTGCCCAGGGCGCGGCCGAACACGTAGTTGAACAGCAGCAGCATCATGATGGGCATGATGACGACGGTGAGCGTCAGGGACGGGTAGCGCAGGGCCTTCTTGAGGTTGCGCCGCAGCATCGTCCGGGAGTCCTGGGCGGCGTAGGACATGGTGGCCATCAGACGTTCTCCTCGGGCGATGCGGTGGTGTCGGCGGGGCGGGGCTGACCGGTGAGGGTCAGGAAGACGTCGTCGAGGTCGGGGGTGTGCACGGTGAGCGACTCGGCCCGGACGTCGGTGGACTCCAGGGTGTCGAGGACGGCACGCAGGGTGGGGATGGAACCGTCGCTGGGGATCTGCAGGGTGAGGGATTCCTCGTCGCGCGTGGCGATCCCGAAGATGTCCGCGGCGGTGTCCAGCTCCTGGGCGTCGGCGAACCGCAGCCGGATGTGGCCGCCGGGGATGCGCCGCTTCAGCTCGTCGGCGGTGCCCTCGGCGATCAGCCTGCCGTGGTCCAACACGGCTATGCAGTCGGCGAGTTGGTCGGCTTCATCGAGGTACTGGGTGGTCAGGAAGATGGTCACGCCGTCGTCGGCGACGAGGCTCCGGATGATCTCCCACATGGTGCGCCGGCTGCGCGGGTCGAGTCCGGTGGTGGGCTCGTCGAGGAAGATGACCCGCGGATCGCCGACCAGGGTCATCGACAGGTCCAGCTTGCGCCGCATGCCGCCGGAGAAGGTGACGGCGGTCTTGCCCGCCACCTCGGTCAGGTCGAAGCGGCGCAGCAGCTCCTTGGCCCGCCGCTTGCCCTCGCGCCGGTCGAGGTGGTGCAGATCCGCCATGAGGAGCAGGTTCTCCTCGGCGGTCAGCAGATTGTCGACGGCCGAGAACTGGCCGGTGACGCCGATCACGGAGCGCACCGCGTCGGCGGCGCCGGTCAGATGGTGACCCGCGACCCGGGCCTCGCCCGCGTCGGCGTCGATGAGCGTGGAGAGGATCTCCACGGTGGTGG
The DNA here is from genome assembly GCF_042882135.1 of Streptomyces sp. NPDC058240. Taxonomy (NCBI): domain Bacteria; kingdom Bacillati; phylum Actinomycetota; class Actinomycetes; order Kitasatosporales; family Streptomycetaceae; genus Streptomyces; species Streptomyces sp. NPDC058240. The sequence goes on along the minus strand of NZ_JBHVWT010000017.1, from coordinate 63,117 downwards.
TCTTGCCGGCGCCGTTGGGTCCGAGCAGGGCGAAGACGGTGCCCTCGGCGATGTTCAGGTCGATGCCGTCGAGCACGACCTTGTCGCCGTAGGACTTGCGCAGTCCGGTGGCGGTGATCGCCGACGCCGTCGCGTTCTTGGCGGTCGGCGCGGATGTCTGGGTGGTGGTCATGCCGCTTTCCTTTCGAGGGCGGGGAGTTGGGGGTAAGCGGGGTCAGGCACGGCGGATGACGATGTCGCCGACCGAGGTACGGGCGTGCACCTCGACGGTCTCGTCGGAGCCCTCGGGGCCGGCGGCGGAGTCGAGCGAACTGCGTACGGTGCCGTACTTGGCGTTCAGGTCGAGCCAGGCGGCGGTGCCCTCGTGGATGCCCACTTCGAGGTCGCCGACGGAGGTGCGCAGATCGATTCGGCCACGGGTCACGTCGCCGACGCGGATACGGCCGTTGGAGGACATCGCGTCGACCCCGGCGTGGGCGACGGCGACCTCGATCCGGCCGTTCGCGGATTTGGCGGCGACGCTGCCGTGCGCGATGCCCACGGAGATGTCGCCGTTGGCCGCGTTGGTCTTCAGACCGCCGGTGACTTCGCCGATCTCGGTCGCGCCGTTGCCGTTCTTGACGGTCGCCGCGCCGGCCACCGTGCCGACCTCGATCCGGCCCGAGCCGATGACTTCGACGTCCCCGGTCGAGCGGGCCAGGTGGATGTCGCCGTGGTCGGTCTTGAGGTCGGCGCCCGCCACCTCGTCCACCTGGAGGTCGCCGAGCGAGGTCTTGAGCGTGACCTCCCCGAAGCGGCCATCGCAGAAGAAGCCGCCCATGGCCGTGGTGCCCCGGAGATCCGACCCCGCGGGCAGTTCGACGCTCACCTCGATGGCGCCCGGCTTGCCGAACAGGGACCGCTTCTTGGGTGTCCTGACCGTGAGACGGCCGCCCGAGCAGGTGACCTGGGTCTGCTGCACGGCGCGTACGTCGTTGTCGTCGGATCCGTTGCGCGGCAGCACCTCCACGACCGTGTCGGTGCGCTTGCCCGCGGTGATGCGGGCGGTGCCGACCTCCAGTTCGAAGGTGGCGGAGATCGGTTCGGGGGTCTCGAAAGCAGGCATGGCTGTCCCGTCCTCGTGGCTTGGTTGGGTGATCCCGCCGGTGGGGCGGGTGAAGAGTTACGTCGGCCGGATCGGCGATCCGCCGGTGAAAGTGGGGTGGGCCGGGCCGGCGGCCCAGGGTCTGTCCGACCCTGATCCGCCGACAGGGCCTAGCGGACCCAGCCGGTGAAGCCCCGGCCGCCCGAGTCCTTGCCGCGGCCCGGCGGGGTTGCGCGCTCACCGCCCTCAAGGGCGGTGGACACGGCCCGCACCAGCCAGGCGTTGACCGACAGGCCCTCCGCCGCCGCGGCGTTCTCGGCGCGGCCCTTGAGGTGGGCGGGGAGGCGGAAGTTGATCCGCGCCATCGCGCCGTCGTCGGCGTCCGCGGGCGGCGGTGGCGGCGTGGGTGCGGCGGGGGCCGTGGCCGACGTCTGCGTCTCCTGGAACGGCTCGGGCGCGGGCGGCGGCGTCACCACGAACTCGGGGTCGAGCCCGCGCAGCCGCACGTCGACCGAGCCGGGCGCCAGCTCCCGGGTGACCTCGCCCATGGCTGCGGACAGCGCGTTGAGCAGGGTGAGCCGGGTGGCGGACTCCAGGGGGGCGGTGAGCCGCTCGGCCAGGGCGCGGGCTTCGTCACCGCCGGCGTCCGCCGCGACGGCGAGTTCTTGGCGGAGGTTGTCGACGTAGGGCGTGAGGTCCATGACGCCATCATGGCACACGAGTGGCGCCATGGCGAGCCAAGTTGGCTCTTTCCTGGCGCATGCGTCTCTGAGCTGGGACTTCTCTGTATTCTGGTGCGCCTTGGTGCCGCTCGAATGAGGGCGCGGCTTGGGACGGTGCCATGGAAATGCCATCGTGGCGCCATCTGGGTGGGGGCTCTGGCGCCACCGGCGGCATCCCGTGGCGTCGGGTGGTCGAGCGGGCCTTCGGCCGACTCGACCACCGCGATGCCGCCGGGCGGTCTCGCCTGGTGGTCTCGCCTGGGTCAAGTGCCTCTCCGGCCGGAGCGCGGGACCGGACGAAGGCCGTGTCGAAGAACTGAAGAGCCGAAGAACTGGGGCGGGAGCGTCTTCACCCGGGGACTTCCGTGCGCTCCCACCATTCGTAGACGGGCAACGTCCCCTCGGCTGTTTCCTGGTGGCGCGCCGTGGCCCTGAAGTGTTCGTACCCACCGCGGAACGAGATCTTGATGTCGGGCCCAGGTGCGGTGAGGGGGACGATCCGGTCGGGGAGATCGTCCGGGCCGCCTTCGAGTACTGCTTTCGGTGCGTCGGTCATGGCGAGAGTTTCTCCGGGTGGTGGTCCGGCTCCTTCATGACGCGCCGAAGGGCTCACCGCCGCCCGCCGCGCCCCACTCCGACGGCGTGCCCGCGGTTCTCTGACGGGGTATCACCGACGCTGTCGCCCCAGGAGCCCAGTCGGCGGGCCGGATACTGTCCAACTTGTTGTGAAGTTAAGCGAGTGGTAACTTTGCAACAAGTTGGACAGTATTCCCCGGGAGGTGGACGGGTGCTGCAGATCCAGATCGGCGCCGAGCGCGCGGCGGACGCGGACGACCGCCTGATGCGGACCACCCTCGGGTGGCGCCGGGGCATGAGCGAGGACGAGGCATGGGAAGCAGGCCGCGGCATCTGGAAGTTCAACGCCGACCGGGCCCTGTCGCAGGACGAGGTGCAGATCATCAACACCGAAGGCACGGTTCTCGCGGTCGCGAGGATCATCGGCATCTCCAAACACGGTGACCGTTACGCTCTCGAAGGCGAACTCCTGCGTGACGACCCCCGCGTCGGCCGCCCCACCAGGAGCCCGCATCTGTCCCGTAACCCCGTCACCTACATCTGACGGGCCTCATGACACCCCAGCCGCCCCGCGTGTCCCCGGAACGGGCCGCGGCGACACCGCGAAGGGAGCGCTCCGGTGAGTGACTTCGACGCCATCGACGCGCTGCTCGCGGCCGTCGGCCCGCAGGCCGAACTCCCGCCGGCGGACGTCCGCCGGGAGCTGCGGGAACGGGCCAGGCTCTCCAAGGCCCAGGTGGCCCGTACGCTCGGCGTGAGTCCCAGCACGGTCGGGGGGTGGGAGAGCGGCCGCGACCCGGCGGACGAGATTCGCGCCAAGTACGCGTATCTGCTGGACGGGCTGGCCGCCAAGTTCACCACCGGGCCGGAGCGGGAAGGGGCGTCCTCGGCGTCCTCGGCGCCGGACGTCTCCCCCCCGTCGCCGGTGACCGAGGAGAACGAGGCCGGGGACGAGGCCGGGGACGACGCGGGAGATGACGCGGGAGATGACGCCGGGGACGACGCCGGGGACGAGGTGGAGTCCCTCGCCGCCCCCGAGCCGTGCGTGCTGTGTGGATCACCGGCCGGCCACCGGGTAGCGGGCTTCGCCCAGCACCTGGACCCGGCCGACTGCCGACCCGCTACCGCCACGTCGCCCACTGCCACGCTGCCCACCACCACGCTGCCCACCACCACGTCGCCCGAGCCCCCGGCCCCTCGGACCCCCGAGCCCCCGGCCCCCGGGGCCGCGCCGTCCCGGGCCGCCGCGCGCCCCGCCCGGGGCCCGGCCAAGCGTGCGTTCCAGGAGGAGTCCGGGCCCGGGGACCTGATCGGCCGGACGGTCCGGGCGGCGCTCGCCGAGCACCGGGGCGACGTCGACGCGGCCCTCGCGGCGCTGCTGAAGCGGGCGATTCCGGACGCGATGCGGCTGCTGGACGAGACCCGCAAGGGGGCGCGGTACGACATCGTCGCGCACCCGTGGATCCCGGACATCCTGCGCAAGCAGACCTCCAAGGGCGCGGACCGGATCTGGGAGGCGCGCCCGAAGTGGACCCGTCACGAACTGCCGCCCGGCCGCCACGAGGTGACCGCGCTCGACGTCAACGGCGCCTACCTCTCCGCCCTGAAGACCCACCTCCCGCTCGGCCAGCTGGAACACACCACGGGCTTCGCCCACGACCGCCGCCGCGCCGGTGTCCACCTGATCACCCCGCCCGAATGGGAACACGGGGCGGTACTGCCCAACCCGATCGGCAACCGGGACGAGCCCGGCCCGCTGTGGGTCACCGAACCGACCCTGCGCCTCCTGTTGCGCCTCTCCGGCCCGAAGCACGCCCTGTGTGCACCCCCGGAGATCCATGAGTCCTACACGTCCGGCGCGACGGAGAACCTGCTGGAGAAGTTCCGCGTCGCCCTCAAAAACGCCCGGGACACGGCGATCACCGAGGACGACGAGGTGACCCTGGAGTACGTGAAGGCGATGTACTCGAAGTTCGTCTCCACGATGGGGGAGTCGAACTACAACCGGGAGCTCTACCGCCCGGACTGGATGCACATCATCCGCAGCCAGGCGTTCGCCAACCTCTGGATGAAAGCCCTCAAGGCCCACGACGAGGGCCTCACCGTCGTACGCGCGATGGGCACCGACGAGCTCCACGTCATCGGCGACTGGCACCGTGTCTTTCCCGAAGGCCGTGGCGTGACCGAGGTCAAGATGAAGGACACCTACACCGCGGGCAGCGGCGACACCGAGGACATGTCGGGGGAGGAGGAGTAGATGCCCGAGAAGACCATCGACTTCGGGAAGTTCGGCGCCCGGGGCATCAAGGGCAGCGACGCCGTCGCACGCAAACTCGACGAGCTGTCGGGCGGCATCGTCACTCCGGTGACCGTGAAGCGTGGTCTGATGGCGCGCCTGCACTACCTGACCAGGACGGACCACAGCCGCAGGGCGGCCAGGGACGCCGGGCTGACGGTGACCGACCGTACGCTGAAGGCGTGGCTGGAGGAGAGGCGCCGGCCGTCGAAGGCCAACCTGGAGCGCATCGACGCCGCCTACCGCCAGGTGCGCCGCCAGAACGTCGCCCGGCATCTCCTGCGACGCCTGAACGCGCGCGGCGGCACGCGGGTCGAGATCCACCCGCTGAACCAGTCGCAGGTGCCGCGGCCGCTCCAACGGATGGTGGAGTACCGCACGATGAACGTCCGCCGCTGGGACCGCATCGTCGAGACCTGGGCAGCCGGCGACCACCAGGGCCTGGACGACGCCTGGGAGGACGTCATCGTCGACCTGGGGTCGCAGTGGGGGCAGTACGAGTACGTCACCAACATCGGATTCGCCGCGTAGACGTGCGTTCCGCCGCCGCACGGCTTGCCCCTCCTGCAACAGGAGGTCCTACGTTCCCATGGCATGAAGATTGTTGTTCATGACACGGCGTCCGCCATGTTCGATCTCCTGCACAGCCCGTTGGAGGAACGGCCCGACGCCCTGCGGGACATGCTCGGCCCGCTGCAGAGCGTGATGTCGACGGTGGGTGATATCGACACGTTCCAGATGCACACGACGGGCAGTGGCTTCCGGATCGACCGTGAGGACCCGCGCTACCTGACAGCCCTGCGACAGATGCGGGACGCGGGAGTGTGGGACCGGATCGAGCACTGCCTCGCCGCCGCGTGGGAGCGGTTGAGCGGTGCCGTGCCCGAAGCCAGGAGCGCCGGGACCGTCCATGTCGTCCTGGTGCTCGGCGACCCCGACGACGACCACCTGACGGTCCGCAACGCCGGCTACTTCGGCATGGGCGGAATCCCGGGCGCGATCCAGCTGACGATGTGGCCCACCGAGACCAGCCTGGCGAAGATCGGCCACGCCGCCGCGCACGAGCTCCACCACAACGTGCGCTACGCCAATGTGGCCTGGAACCCCATGACGGTCACGGTCGGCGAGCAGGTCGTGGCCGAAGGTCTGGCTGAGGCGTTCGTACGGGAACTGGCGGGCGAGCGGGCCATGGGGCCCTGGGCGACGGCGCTGGCCGGAGCGGAACTGGACGACGCCCACGGGAAGATCGTGGCCGGGATCGACGTGGCGGGGATGCAGAACCTGCCCGCGTACGTGTACGGCGACGCCACCGCGCGACTGATGGGGCAGCAGCCCGTCGGACTGCCGGACTTCGCCGGATACGCGGCCGGTCTCCGGATCGTCGATGCCCACCTGGCGGCCTCCGGCCTGACCGCGGCCCGGAGCACCGCGCTGCCCGCGCACGACATCCTCGCGAACGCGGGCGTGCCCACCGGGGCGGCGACCGAGGACCCTCCCGGGGCAGCGGGCCCCGAAGCCCCCGCCCCGGCGAGCTCGGCGACACTGGGCGGATGACCAGTGACGTCCCCGAGCAGGAACCGGCCACCACCGAGGCGGGAGCCGGGGTGCCCGCTGCCGGCGGCCTTGCCGTCGGACGGGCGGCCGCGCTCGTCGGGGTCAGCGTGAAGACGCTGCACCACTGGGACGCCATCGGTCTCGCGCGCCCCAGTGGGCGCACCTGGGCCGGGCACCGGGTGTACTCGGGCGACGACATCGCCCGGATCCACCGCGTCCTCGTCTACAAGGAACTCGGCTTCCCACTCGCCGAGATCGGCCGGATCCTCGACGCCCCGGACGTCGACGCGCACGACCACCTGCGCCGGCAGCGGTCACAGCTCGTGGAACGCATCGCCCGTCTCCAGAGGATGGTGCACGCCGTCGACCGCATGATGGAGGCGTCGAAACCCGGGATGCGGCTGACGCCCGAGGAACAGGTCGAGATCTTCGGCGCCGACTGGCAGCCCGCCTGGGTCGAGGAGGCCGAGGACCGCTGGGGCGACAGCGCACAGTGGGCCCAGTACGCGGAGCGGGCCGCCGCGATGACACCGGAGGACTGGAAGGAGACCGCGTCCGCGACCGAGGCCCTGAACGCCGACCTCGCCGCCGCGAAGCGCGCCGACGTCGCACCGGGCTCCGCTGCGGCGAACGCCCTCGCGGAGCGGCACCGCGCCATGATCTCGGCGCACTTCGACTGCACAACCGCGATGCACGTGTGCATCGGGCGGATGTACGTCGACGAGCCCGGGTACGCCGAGCACTACGACGCCCTCGCGCCGGGCCTGACCGTCTGGCTGCGCGATGTGATCCTCGCGAACGCCGGGGCGCGAGGCGTCGACCCGGAGTCCGCGAGATGGGAGTGATCGCGTGCCGCCGTCGGGGCGGCGGGTGCTCCGGAGTCGTTCAGCCCACGGGAACGAGCGTGAGGTAGGCCATCCCGAGCACTCCCCGGTAGCCCTTCAGCCAGCTCGACCGGTGCCGGTCGACGCGCTCGCGCGTCTCCTCTGCCAGCGGGTGGTCCGGGTGAGTGGCCAGCCACTCCTCCACGTCCGACTGATAGCCGGACTCGAAGTCCTCCCACTCGTCGTCGCCGGCCGTGTCGATCCAGACGGGCCGGAACCCGGCGGACACCGCGACGTCGACGAGTCCGGCCAGGTCATGGAATTCGTCGGCGCGGGCGTCCGGCCACATCGCGGCCAGTTCGGCGGAGGTGGGGGAGCGCTGCCAGAAGCACTCGGCGAGCAGGACCCGCCCGCCGGGCGCGACGATCCGGCGCAGCGCTCGCAGCGCGCCCGCACTGTGCTCGGGCGGTTCCGCGTCGCTGAGGGCGTGACTGGCCCCGAGACACAGGACGAGGTCGGCGGACCCGTGCGACGCCTCCTCGGCGGACCCCTCGACGAACTCCACGCGTCCGGTCAGCGCACGGGCCTCGGCGTTCGCGCGTCCCCGGGCGATATCCTCGCCGTTGAGGTCGATTCCGGTCCCGGTCGCTCCCGGCACCGCGTCGAGGACGCGGAGCATCAACTCCCCCCAGCCACAACCGATGTCCAGAACACGTGCGGGGGCGGCCCGGCGGAGCCGGTCGACGATCCGCGCGGCCCGCGCCTCGGAAAGGGGACCGTGGAATGTGAGCCGGGTCAGACGCGGCGGAAGATCGGTTCCAGTCATGCGGCGCACGCTAACGCCGACGGGCCGGCCATGGACACCGAGTTTCGCCCCGGCCGCGCCGGATCGCCTCAGAACCGACAGGGCCACACACCGACGCTCTCCCGTCCGACGCGGACCTCGGCCCAGGTCGCACCGGCGCTGTCCGGCGGTGGCGGAGCCCCGAGTTCGAACAGGAGCGGCGTGCCGCCCACGTCCAGCAGCGCCATGCCGTCCCCGGTGAGACCCAGCCGCCCCCGGAAGACGATGTGGTCGCCGTCCTCCCGGATCGCGGGGGTGGCGGAAGCGGCAGGCCAGGTGTTCTGCGCCCAGGCGATGCCCTCGTCGACGGTCCACTCGACCTGGTGCTCGTGGCCCACTTCCCCGGGGGCACCGTGCCAGAGCACGACGGCGGTGCCCACCGCGGAGCACACCCGGACCGTCGCGGGCCCCGACGGCACCTGCCGCACCGCCTCTGTCCGGACCAACATCCCGCCATCATCCGCGACGCCGCTCCGCGACCGGACACCGCCCTCGGCTCATCCCGCCGCGTCGTCGCCGACGAGCCGGTGCAGGACCTTGTCGAGCCGGGCCTTCCGGGCCCCCGGGGTGAGCGCCTGCAGCAACGGCAGGATCAGCTGGTAGCGCTCCGACCTGCCGAGTGCCTCGAACGCCTTCCTGGCCACGGGATCCACGTCGAGTGCCGCCACCAGGTCGGGCGGTGCCGTCGCCGTCCGCTGCGAGGCGTAGGCCGCCGCCCATCGGCCGTCCTCCTGGGCCCTGCGCACCTCGGCCAGCCCGGGTTCCCGCATCCGCCCCGCGGCCGTCAGCTCCGCCACCTTGTCCACATTCACCTGCGACCACAGGCTCCTGGGGCGGCGCGGCACGTACTTCTGCAGGTAGTTCCGCTCGTCGAACGACCGGCGTTGTCCGGAGATCCAGCCGTGGCACAGCCCGATGTCGACCATCTCGTCGTCGGTGACCGTCGCGATGCCGGACTTCTTCCTGGCCACCTTGACCCATATGCCCGTACTGCGTGTACCGTGCTCGGCCAGCCAGTTCTCGAATGCCTCGGCGTCCGTGAACGCGATGACCTCCGCCCCGTCGATCTCGTCCATGAGGCTCAGGCTATCGCCCGGCGGGCGGTACCTTCGGAATACGCCCCAAGGCTGCGAACGACCCATGAGGAGCCAGGACATGCCCGGTCGCCCGAGCACGCGTTGACGCTGCAGGCCGTGATCGGCCCGTCATCGCGTGCTGCCTTCGATGCGCGGCACAGCGAGCCTTCCCGCACCCGAACCGTCGGCACAGCTGTCGTGCGCCGGGTGGCGGGCCTCGTCTTCGGCAACCCGAGGGGCCCTTGTGCCGTCCGCTTCTTCCTCCTCCTCTTCGTCCTCTTCCTCCTCCGCGTCCGGTTCCGGGCGCCCTGTTCCGTCCGGCCTGTGGCGGGACGCCGACTTCCGCAGCCTCTGGGCGGGCCAGACGGCCTCCCAACTCGGCGAACACGCGAGCCTGGTGATCCTCCCGCTGATCGCCGTTCTCACCCTCGAAGCCGACGCCGGCCGGCTGGGCGTCCTCCGTGCGGTGGGGCAGACACCGGTCCTGCTCTTCTCGCTCCTCGTCGGCGCGTGGGTGGACAGATGGCGGACCCGTACGGTGATGGCCCTGTCCGATCTCGGCCGGGCCCTGGCGCTGGGATCGGTCGCCGCGGCCGGTCTACTCGGCGTGCTGGGCCTGCCGGTCCTGCTCGTGGTCGCCTTCGCCGTCGGGACCCTGTCCGTGTTCTTCGACGTGGCCTACCAGACGTCTCTCGTACGGCTGGTGAAACGCGATCAGCTGGTACGCGGCAACAGCGCGCTCGAAGGCAGCCGGTCCGCGGCCCAGACCGGCGGCCCCGCCCTCGGCGGCCTGCTGGTCTCCCTGTTGTCGGCACCCGTCGCCGCCGCGTCCGGCGCGCTGTTCTTCGCGCTCTCGTTCCTGTCGATCCGGCGGATCCGCCGCCACGAACCGGTGCCGCGGCACCCGGGACGTTCCCCTCGGGTCCGGCTGCGGATCCATGAGGGCCTCCGCTTCGTCGTCGGCCATCCCGTGCTGCGGACGGTGGGGCTCGCCTCGGCCGCCTTCCAGTTCTCCTTCGCGGCGATGACGACCGTCCAACTGCTCTTCCTGACCCGCGAGCTGCACCTGTCGGGCACTGCCGTCGGGCTTGCACTCGCGGCGACGGGACCGGGGGCGCTGTTGGGCTCGTTGCTCGCCGCCCGTCTTCCGGGCCGGTTCGGCCACGGCGCGGTGCTCGTCTCCGCGGCGGTGCTCGGCTACGGCGTGCTGCTGTGCGTGCCCGCGCTGCACGGCCCCGCCGCGGTGACGGTCCCCGCACTCCTGGCGGTCAACTTCGTGTTCGGGGCCTTCGGCCAGCTGGTGAACGTCACGGTCATGGCCGTCCGGCAGGCCATCACCCCGGACGGGATGCAGGGCCGCGTGGCCGCGACGATCAACTTCGCCGGAATGGGACCGGCCCCGGTCGGCTCGTTGCTCGGCGGCTGCCTCGCACAGGAGTGGACGCTGCGCACCGCCCTCCTGGTGACGGCCGCGGGCATGATGCTGTCCCCCGTCCTGATGGCCCTGTCCCCGCTCGCCCGCCTGGGACGGGCCCTTCCGGCCCCGCAGGACGTACCGTCCCGGACGGGCGGCGGCATGCCGATGCCGCGCACCTGACACCGCTCACGACATCGCAGCGCCCCGGAAACGGGGGAGTGTTCCGGGGCGCTGCTGCCTGTGTGCCGACTCGCCCCGCGGGGCGGCGGATGGCGGTACGCGGGTGGGGCTTCCCGTGTGCGATGCGGGCGGTGCCTGCAGCCGGGTGCGGCGGCCGGTCTGCTCATAGCTTTGGCCTCCGCGCTGTCGTTCCGATGGCGTCCGGCTGACGTACCGCTGACGCACGCACTCGCCGGACTCGACGGCCTGACCCGGCCGTCAGGCGTCCCGCCCGCGCAGGACCAGATAGCCGCCGATCAGGGCGGCGGCCGTCCAGGCCAGCAGAATGGCGAGAGCCGCCCCGGTCCCGTAGCCGGGGCCGAAGCGTCCGTCGCCGGACGGTCCGGCGATGTGCATCAGTTCCAGACCGGCCTGGTCGGGCAGATACCGCAGGACGGGCTTCAGGACGGGGACGTTGCCGAGCCCCTGGGAGCCGAGGAACAGCAGCGGCAGCAGAATGCCCATCGAGATCGCCGAACTGCGCACGACGGTCGCGATGCCCATGGAGAAGGTACAGATCAACGTCAGATAGACCACGGCCCCGGCGAGTGCGGCCGGGACTCCGTCCGCGGTGAGCTTCGTGCCGTACGGGCCGAGCGCCGCCTGTGCCACGAGGAAGGTGACGAGGACGGTCACCGTCGAGCCGGCGAGCGCGGTCACAGTGCCGGCCAGCACCTTGCCGCAGTAGAGCAGACCGCGTCCCGGCACCGCGGACAGCGAGGTCCGGATCGATCCGGACGCGTACTCGGAACCGACGAGCAGGGCGCCGAGCACGACGAGGGCGAGCTGCCCGAGCGTCACGCTGTACAGGGCGGCGACCAGCGGATCGAAGTTGACGACATGCTCGATGTCGCCGCGCCAGTTGAACGCGACGAGGGTGCCGATACCGGTGCTGAGCACGAAGGCCAGCAGCAGGGTGAAACCGGTCGAGCGCACGGTCCACACCTTGGTCCATTCGGCGGCGAGAACCGCCCGGGGCGAGTTGCTGGTCATCGCTGTGCTCCTCCCGGCTGCTCCGCCCGGTACTCGACCGCGTCGGCGGTCAGCCGCATGAACGCCTCCTCCAGAGACGCGGTGCTCCGTGTCACCTCGTGCACCGGCACCGCGTGTGCCGCGACGAGTGCGCCGATCCGCTCCGCGCCGGCGGCCGCACTCAGTGTTCCGTCGGCGCAGGCGGTGACCTCGATCCCCACACCGGCCAGCACCTCGCGCAGCCGCCGCGGTTCCGGCGTGCGCACCCGCACCCCCGCTTCCGTGTGCCTGTCGATGAACGCGGCCATTCCGGTGTCCGCGAGGAGCCGGCCGCGGCCGATCACGACGAGGTGGTCCACGGTGAGTGCCGCCTCGCTCATCAGGTGACTGGAGATCAGGACGGTGCGCCCCTCGGCCGCCAGGTCCCGCAGGAGGTGCCGGATCCACCGGACACCTTCCGGATCGAGCCCGTTGACCGGCTCGTCGAGCACCAGGACGGCCGGGTCACCGAGCAACGCCGCGGCGATTCCCAGCCGTTGGCCCATGCCCAGCGAGAACGTCCCCGTCCGCCGGTGCGCGGCGCCCGCCAGCCCGGCCAGCTCGATCACCTCATGGACACGGCGGGCCGGGATCCGGTTGCTCCGGGCCAGGCACCGCAGGTGGTTCAGCGCGGTCCGGCCGGGGTGCACGGCCCCGGCGTCGAGCAGCGCGCCCACCGTACGCAGCGGATCGCGCAGCCGCCGGTACGGTGCGCCGTCGATGCGCACCTCGCCGGCCGTCGGCCGGTCCAGGCCCAGCATCATCCGCATCGTGGTCGACTTTCCGGCGCCGTTGGGGCCCAGGAACCCGGTCACCAGACCGGGCCGTACCCGGAAGCTGAGCCCTTCCACCGCGGTGGTGTTCCCGTAGCGCTTGGTCAGGTTGGTCACTTCGATCATGTCGGCGATGGTCCGCGACGCGAAGCCCCGCCGCATCAGGCCCGGGGCCGACCGCTTTTTCTCCACCCACGGGTGGAGGCGGGCCGTCACAGGAGGCCGCGCGTCCGACCACGGGGGGAGCGCCCGGGACAACCGCCGGACGGAGGTGGCGCGCCGTGCGCCTGGATAGGGTCGAGCGGTGCGAGCAGGTACTGAGGTGGACGCGGACGAACATCCGATCCTGGCCCGGCGGCTGAGCCGACGCCAACTGATCACCCTGGACTGCGCGTTCGTGTTCGGCTACGCGGTCGCGCTGCTGCTGACCGGGTCGACAGCCGATGCGCCGTCGTCCGCGACAGTCACCCCGGCCCCGGTGCCGTGGGAGCGGATCGTGCTCATCGCCGCGGCCACCGCGCCCGTCGCCGTACGGAGGATCCGGCCGTTGCCCGTGTTCCTGTCCGTGCTGGCGGTGACCGTCGTCGCTGTCGTACGGGACGCCACGTGGGACCCGTTCCTGTCGGCGGCGTACGCCATGTACACCGTCGCCCTCACGATGCCGTCGCACCGTTGGTGGCAACGATGGCTGCCCGGACTGTCGCTGGCGGCCCTGGCCCTGGCCGGCGCCGCCGGAGCGACGCACGCGGGCGACGCGTACTGGTGGCGCGGCGGCCCGGGGCTGCTGCTGCTCGGCTCCACCGCGCTGCTCGGCGCCTGGCAACTGGGGCGCTCCGCGCGGCAGCGGCGGGCGTTCGCCGTCCGGGCGGCGGAGCAGCTCGCTCAGCGGGCCGTCACGGAGGAACGCCTGCGGGTCGCCCGCGAACTGCACGACGTCGTCACCCACAGCATGGGCCTGATCGCGGTCAAGGCCGGCGTCGCCAACCACGTCCTGCACGTCAGGCCGCAGGAGGCGCACGACGCCCTGCAGGTCATCGAACGCACGAGCCGCACCGCGCTGAACGACATGCGCCGGATGCTCGGTGTGCTGCGCACCCCCGAGGGCGAGCGGCAGCCGGCGTCGCTCGGACCGGTTCCCGGCGCGGTCGCACTTCCCGAACTCGTCGGGCAGGCCGGTGCGCAGCTGACGGCGCACGGCGTCGAGAACCTGCCCGAAGGAGTCGCGCTGGCCGTCTACCGGATAGTTCAGGAGGCGCTCACCAACGTCGCCAAGCACGCCGGCCCGGAACCCCGTTGCCGGGTGGAGGTCGCCGCGAACGGCCGCGACGTCCGGATCGACATCACCGACGACGGCGGCGGTCGGGTGCCCCCGACGGAGACGACCGGCGGTCATGGCATCGTCGGCATGCGCGAACGCGTCGCCCTGTACGGCGGCACCTTCACCGCCGGACCGCGTCCGGAGGGCGGCTTCGCGGTGCACGCGTCCCTGCCCTACGAGGAGAGCACATGATCCCGCCCACCGACTCCGGCGATCCGGTCCGGGTCCTCATCGCCGACGACCAGGCGCTGCTGCGCGGCAGCCTTCGGGTGCTCGTCGATGCCGAGCCCGGCCTGGTGACCACGTCGGAGGCGGCGAACGGCACGGAGGCGGTGCGCTGCGCCCGGCAGGACCCGCCGGACGTGGTCCTGATGGACGTACGGATGCCGGGAACGGACGGCATCGAGGCGACCCGGCAGATCTGCGGCTCTCCCGGCACCGCGAACGTCAAGGTGCTGATCCTGACGATGTTCGACCTGGACGAGTACGTCTACGCCGCGCTGCGGGCCGGCGCCAGCGGCTTCCTGCTCAAGGACACACCGCCCGCCGAGCTGATCGCGGCGATACGGATCGTCGCCGGAGGCGATGCGCTGCTGGCACCGGCCGTGACGCGGCGCCTGATCGCGGAGTTCGCCCACCGCCCGGAGCCCTCGCAACCGCTGCCGCGCACCCTGGACGGTGTGACCGGGCGCGAGCGCGAAGTCCTCGCGCTCATCGCCCGCGGCCTGTCCAACACCGAGATCGCCGAACGGCTGTACCTCGGCATCGCCACCGTGAAGACCCACGTCAGCCATCTGCTCACCAAGCTCGACTGCCGTGATCGCGCCCAGCTGGTGATCGTCGCGTACGAGAGCGGCCTGGTCACGGCGGCGCGGCCACCGACCGGTCCCTGAAAGCGGGTTCCCGGCTCCGCCGGAGGTGTCGGTCCGCCTTGCGGAGCAGGTCGTCGATCGCCCGGAGCACGGCGTCCTGGCGCTCCTCGTGCAGCCAGCCGTGCCCGGCGTCGGCCAGAATCCGGTGCTCACCGTCCCGGACCGAAGCGGCCAGCCCGGCGTGCAGCGCGGTCTTGGCGTCGTTGATCCGCCGCAGCACCGCCGCCGACCACAGCTGGGCCTGCGTGTCGTCGTGCCCCAGGACGGTGAGGACGATCAGCGGGACGTCCGGGAGCTCCGGTCCGGTGCGGAGCTCGTCGGCGACCACGTCGTAGAGGTTGCGGTCCTCGTACAGACCGGCCCGCCACGCGGTGGTGACGTGGTGTTCGACGAGCGGCTCGCGCACGGGTTCCGGCCAGTTCGCGAAGAGCGGCGCGGCCTGGTTGCGGGCCTGCCGGAGCTGTTCCTGTGTCAGCTCCGGTATGTCCCGGCTGTGCAGCCGCGCCAGCTTCTCCCGCGCTTCCTCAGGTCCGTGCGCGTGGAGATCCTCGTGGAAGGGGTCCAGCAGGAGCAGCCCGGACACCTCGTCGGGGAAGAGCTGCGCGTAGCGACGCGCGTAGGCGCCGCCCAGCGAGTGGCCCACCAGCAGATACGGGGCGGGTACGTCGGCGGCGTGCAGCAGATCGTGGAGCTCGTCGGCGACCTCGGCGGCGGTGCGGGGCAGGTCGGCCGGCTCGCTCCAGCCGGTACCGGCGCGGTCGTAGAGCACACTGGTGGTCGACTCGGCCACCCGGTCGTGGGTGTTGAGGTAGTCCAGGCCGACCTGCCCGGCTCCCGGCAGGAACACCACGGCCGGGCCCCCGCTACCGGAGCGGTGCAGCATCAACTTCCGCCCGGCAGCGGCGTACAGGCGACCCAGCGGGGGTCGGGAGCACGTTTCCTCGGGGCCGACTGAGCCGACTTCGGGCGACGGATGGGGCATGGCCGGTGTCCTCACTCTCACTGTTCTCATCTTTGAGAAAAGTATCGAAGGTGAGAACATTCGTCCATGGATACGGTTGATCTGCTTCTGCACCCGGTGCGGATGCGCCTTGTGCACGCCATGCACGACGGGCGGACGCGTACGACCACCGAACTCTGCGCCCTGCTGCCCGACGTCTCGAAGGCCACCGTCTACCGGCATGTCGGCCTGCTGGCCGACGGGGGGCTGCTCGCGGTGGAGGGGGAGCAGCGGGTGCGTGGCTCGGTCGAGCGCCGGTACCGGCTGCACCGTACCCGGGCGGTGATCGACCCCGACACGATCGCGGCGATGTCGCCGGAGGACTACCGCCGGGGCTTCGCCGTGGCCATGGCCACCCTGCTGGCCGAATTCAACGCGTACCTCGACCGCGAGGACGCCGATCCGACCGCCGACCTGGTGGGCTTCCGCCAGCACGCGCTCTGGCTCAGTCGCGATGAACTCATCCAGATGATCGGCGAGTTGCGCGAGGTGATCGTGGCCCGGATGAGCCATGTCCCGTCACCGGAACGCACCCGACACCTGCTCAGCCCGATCCTGTTCCCCACCGAGGCACCGTCCACCGAGGCACCGCCCCCGGACCTCACCCCGCCGCGGGGCGCAGCTCGCGGATGATGCGGGTCAGGTCGGCCGGGGCGGCCGCGAGGCGGACCGGCCTGCCCTCGTCGTCGAGTTCGGCGATGTGCCAGCCGCCGGGGACGGTGTCGCCGTCGCCGCCCCGGACCCGCCGGACGCTCTTGACGGTGAGCCGGTCCACCGGGATCGGTTTCGCCGCGAAGCGGCCGGGGCCGGGGTGGGGCGTCACCGCGGGCGGGCCGTCACCGAGGACGATGTGGGTACCGAAGAGGTGCGGGTTGTAGTCGGTCTGCTCCAGGAAGCGGGCGGCCACGAACACCTTCCCCCGCTTCCCTCTCCTTCTCCGCGTCGAACTCCGCACGGTCGTCGGGCGACCAGCTCTGCGGCAGAGGCAGGAGCCGCCTGCGCCCGTCGCGGAGCGCCAGACCGACGCGCCGGGATTCCGGCACCCGGGAGTTGCTCTCGTGCTTCAGGAGGATCCGCAGACCGGCGATGTCGTGCCACGGCACACTCCGGCGGCGCAGCAGCGTCCGGGTGTGCACGCCGTACGCGTCGGCGCTCACCCGGGTGGTGACCATGCTCAGCGCCAGGACACTCAACAGCGCGAGCAGCAGACCGACGCTCAGCCACACGTCCAGGAGCCCGCCCCGGTACGCCAGGCGCACCGCGGCCAGGCACGCCCCGGCACCCCCGAGCCCGACGAAGAACCACAAGGGGCGTTTCCGGAGCGGGGGGCAGGTCACTTCCCGGACATCCGCACCTACGCCCTTCCGCTCCACGCCCTGCCGCTCTACTTCTTCTTTCCGCTCCACTCCCCTTCGGCTTCCGGGTCTTCCGGTCTCATACGTTCGAACGCGGTGGGGGTCGTCCGCCGGCGAAGGAACTCCTCGATGTCCCGGGCACACCCGGCCGGGCTCGATTCGCCGGTGTCGCACTCGATGTCATAGACGCCGTGCGCATGGACCCGGTCGAACTGGCGGGCAGCCAGCCCTGCCGGACGATCGCCGCGCGCCCTCTCCCGGCGCTCCAGCACCGGCAGGGGGCAACGCACACCGACGAGGACGACGTCCCGAGGGGGAAACAGGGCCAGGCAGTCCTGGAGGCGCCACGGCTCGCTCAGGACGTGGTCCACGACGACGATGTTGCCTGCCGAGGCCATGCCCGCGACCGCGCGGTGGAACCCCCTCCAGGTGCGCTTGAGTACGACATCCAGCTGGTCCGGTGTCTGCTCGGGCCCTGACCGCATGGCGTGGAAGGCGTCCACGGGCATGTGGAAGCACGGCTCGTCGAGGACTGCGACCAGTTCCCGGGCGATGCTCGACTTGCCCGAACTGGACGTGCCGTTCAGAAAGATGATCAAACCGTCGGCCTCCTGATTGCAGGCCGGACCCGAGGGGGATGTGTTCATGACCACACAGTAGGACCGGGGGTGATCTACGGGGCGGCCTTCCGGTCCTCGACTACGGGTGTCAGGCCGTCGAGTAGCGCCTTGAGGCCGAGTTCGAAGAGGGCGTCGAGACGCAGGTCGTAGCCGTCGTCGAAGGCTCCGACGACCTTGGTGAAGGTGGGGAAGCGGCCGGATTCCGCCAGCCCCTGGAGGGTGGGGGCGCGGCTGTCCATCCACTCGTCGTCCGACTGGCCCGTGGAGGCTTCGGCCTGTGCCTCCCGCTCCAGGTGCACCGCCAGGCCGTGGGTGTGGCTGTAGACCAGTACGTGGATGTCGAACAGTGTGGCGGGGGCGAGGCCGTGGCCGTCGAGGGCGCTCAGTACCCATTCGCCGTGGACCATGAGGTTGGGTGCGAGCAACGGGCGGGTGATGGGCCCGAGTTGGGCCAGCCAAGGGTGCCTGCGATACAGGGTCCAGAGGGTCCGGGCCCCCAGCTCGACGCGGGAGCGCCACCCCTCGGGGGCGTCGGCAGGGTAGGACTCCTCGCCGAATGCCGTATCAGCCATGAGCAGGACGAGGTCGTTCTTGCCGGTGACGTAGCGGTAGGGCGACATGGCGGCGACGCCGAGGCGGGCCGCGACGCCGCGCATGGAGAGCGCCGGCAGCCCTTCGGCATCGGCGATGTCCATTCCCGTGCGGACGATCCGGTCGAGGGTCAGCTCCCGCTCGGGAGCGGGAGCTGAGGCAGGAGCGGAGGCCGGGGCCGTGGTCGAGGTCGGCGACGGGATTCTGCGGCGCGGTGTGACGGGAGCGGTTCCGGCGACGACGGTGCCGGTCCGGGGGCGGGTCTCGACGAGCCCCTCAAGACGCAGAGTGGTCAGAGCCTTGGTGGCGGTCGCGAGCGCGACACCCCACTCCTTGGCGATCTGACGGGTCGAGGGAACCCGGTCCCCGGCGGCGAGTTCGCCATCGGTGATGCGGCGGCGGATTCCGGCGACGATGCGCAGATAGGGCGGCTCGGCGGGTGTGGCTGTGGGCTTCGTCACGTACGGCGGCCTTCCTGTTCTGTACTAGTGCAGAGGGGAGCAGCGGGAACGTCGGGAAGATGTCAACTGTCCTAATACAGAGGGGCTGTTAGGCCAGTTGAGACGGGTGCGCGTACGCCGTACGTTCAGCTTGCGTACAGCGTGCCGAAGGAGCTTCCCATGCAGACCGTTCTCATCTCCGGCGGCGGAATCGCCGGACCCGTGCTCGCCCACTGGTTGCACCGCCACGGCTTCGGGCCCACCGTCGTCGAGCGTGCCCCTGGCCCACGTCCCGGGGGCCAGGCCGTGGACATACGCGGAGTCGCCCTCGACGTCATCGAACGGATGGGCCTGCTGGAGCAGGCGAGGGGCGTACGCACCCGGATGCGTGGCATGTCGATCCTCGATCCCGGGGGTCACGAGATCGACCGCTCCACCGAGTCGACCTTCAGCAGTGGCCGGCTCGACAGCGACGACATCGAACTGCTCCGCGAGGACCTGGTGCGGATGGTGCAGGAGCACACGCGGGCAGATGCGGAGTACCTCTTCGGCGACAGCATCGCCGCGCTCCAGGAGGACGGTGCCGGTGTGCGCGTCGACTTCGTCCACGGGGCCTCCCGCACCTTCGACCTGGTGATCGGGGCCGACGGCCTGCACTCGACCGTACGGCGCCTGGCGTTCGGCCCCGAGGAGCGTTTCGTCCATCACCTGGGTAGCTACCTCTCGGTGTTCGGCGCGGACAACTTCCTCGGGCTCGACGACTGGCAGGTGTGGCTGCGGGACGGCGACGCGGGCTTCGGCATCATGTCCGTACGCGACAACACGGAGCTCAGGATCGCCTTCGGTTTCGAGTCCGGACCCCTCGCCCTCGACCAGCGCGACAGTGGCGCCCTGCGGCGACTCGTCGTCGACAAGCTGTCATCCCTGAGCTGGGAGGGGGCCCGTCTGGCCAAGGCCGCCGAGGAGGCGCCCGACTTCTACTGCGACGCCATGGCCCAGATCCGGATGGACCACTGGTCGCGCGGCAGGGTGGCCCTGCTCGGGGACGCCGGCTACTGCCCCTCCCCGATCTCGGGGCAGGGCACCAGCCTGGCCCTCGTGGGCGCCCACGAGCTGGCCGACTGCCTCGCCCGGACGCCCGGCGACCACCGCGCCGCGTTCTCCCGCTACGAGCGGCGGATGCGCCCCTTCGTCACCCTCAACCAGGCCCTGGCCACCGAGAATCCCGGCGGACCCGCCTCCGAGGCCTCCCTCGCGCACGCCAAGAACGCACTCTCGCTGGACGGCTGATTCGTATACCAATGTATGTGTCGAGGGCGATCTGGACATCGCCCCGACCACCGTGGCGCCCAGTGCGTCGCTGGTCCTGCCGATCGAGAAGCTGCGCGAGCACGGCGTACGGGTCGGGCTCGGCTCGGACGGGGTGCGTGACTCCTGGAGCCCCTTCGGCAACGCGGACATGCTGCACCGGACACACCTGCTCGGCTGGGTCACGGACGTGCGCCTCGACAAGGAACTGGCCGCAGGCCGCTGTGTTCCCAGAGCCCGTGGCAACCGGCCCACGGTTGTCGCCGATGCCTGCGCGACCCGGCCCCTGCGGTCGGTGGGCACCGAACTGACCGCCGACCAGATCCATCACGGCGCGCTCGCCACGATCTCCGACCTCTACGGGGTCGTCGTCGAGTCCGGGAAGTCCCTGTCCTGAGGGCCGCGGCCCGGTCGCCGAGGGCGACGAGGAGGCGGCCTGCGCGCCGCCTCCTCGTCGCCACGTCCCTCGCCCACCAGGAGCACCGGGGCGGCCGACGGCATCTTCACGACGGACGTATCGAGTGGCGCTGGGCCGGTTCCAGAAGGCGCGAAACATTCCAGAGAGACTGGGGACCTACGGCCCGGCGACCCGTAGGGCACTCATCTCGGAGACGGATTCGGCTGATCACGATTCCTATGCCCAGGCGGCCCCGCGAGGCCGGCGGCGGTAAAGGTGTGCGGCACACCGTAGCGAAAATGGGGCACGGTCCGGTCTTTCGAACTGCTCGGCAGCGGACGCTCCTATGAGCCCGCAGCGTCCTGGGCCAGGGGGATCGGGGCCTGTCGTACAGGTTGTGTTTCGGTGCCGTCGGTGAGGATCTCAGTCGTGGTAGGCGGCGATCGCGGTCTGGACGAACGAGCGGATCAGTGGATTCCTGTCGTCCTCGTTCCATGCCGCAACCACGCGGCTCGGTGGCATGCCGATCAGTGGCACCACGGTGAGCCCCGCTGCCGGCCCGTGGTTCAGGAGGGTCATGCCGACCGTGCCGTTCCAGAGAACGGCTTGCCGACACTCCTGGACAGTACGCACCACCGGGCCCTCGCGAGGTTCCCCGCCGTTCCAGTACGACTGCCAGATGGGGTCGGTGCCCTCCGGAAACAGGAACCAGCGGCGATCGGCCAGGTCGGCCGGCTTCAAGCTGCCGCGGCGGGCCAGCGGATCGTCGGCGCGCAGCAGTGCTCCCACCGGGTCGGCGCGCAGCGCGTGCACGGTCAGGCCGGTCTCGTCGAAGGGGCCGCGGGTCAGAGCGACGTCGACCAGTCCGGCGTGCAGCCCGCAGGTGGGATCGGTCAGATCGGCCTCGCGGATGCGGACCTCAACGCGCGGGTGCAGCCGGTGGTAGGCGCGGGCCAGCCGGGATGCGCCCGGGTCGGTGCTGTCGCCCAGGAAGCCGACGGTGATGGTCGCGGCGCCGGCCGCCGCGGCCACGCGTACGCGTACCCGGTCGGCCTGGTCAAGCAGGGAGCGCGCTTCATCGAGCAGTACCGCCCCCACCGGAGTCAGCGTGACACCGGCGGACGATCGATCGAACAGCACGGCGCCGACCTCGGTCTCCAGCTGCTTGATCGCCCGGCTCAGTGGCGGCTGGCTCATGTGCAGCCGGGCGGCGGCCCGGCCGAAGTGGAGCTCCTCGGCGACCGCGACGAAGTAGCGCAGCGTGCGTAGCTCCATGGCGCGACGATACCCGTACGGTATCGACTTCACGGAATGGGTCTTGGACTTTCGGGTTGCCCCGGCGGTGGAATCGACGCATGACTGACGAACCGAAGACCAGCGAGCCGATGGCCGACCCCGCCGTATCGGTGGTCGGTCCGGGCGACGGCGAGACGATCCTCCTGGGCAGCACGCGCATGCGTGTCCTGGAAGACGGCAGCAACACCGGGCACCGTCTCGGCCTCGCCGAGTCCGTCCTCGCGCCGCACACGCCCGGACCACCCCAGCACCGCCATGCCCAGCACGACGAGGGCTTCTACATCATCTCCGGCACGGTGCGGTTCACGGTCGGCGACAAGGACTACGACGCGACCGCGGGCACGCTCGTGATGGTCCCGCCCGGAGCCCCGCACACCTTCGCCAACACGACCGACCAGCCGGCCGTCATGCTGAGCACCTTCACGCCGGACCTGTACGTGCAGTACTTCCGGGACCTGCAGGAGATGTTCGCCGGTGGCCAGCCGCCGACCCCACAGGCGGGCATCCAAGTGATGAGCCGTTACGCCACCGAGCCCGCCGTCGACTTCGCCCGGCCGGCCGTCACCGGATCCGGTCGGCCGCAGCGAGAAATTCAGCCGCCGGGGCGGCCAACCGCTGTCGGCAGCACGGGACGTCGGCAGCCTGTCGGTGCTAGGTCGGCAGACACGCGCAAGCTTGTGCACATGACTGAGCTTCTCGCATCGTCCGATGGCCTCCGCCCCATCACCGCTTTCGACGACGGATCCGGGCCGAACCTGCTGGTGGTCCACCCGGGTGGTGGGGACGCGACCACCTGGAACAGTGTCACCCGCCACCTGACCGACGACTATCGCGTCGTCAGGATCCACCGACGGATCTACGCTCCCGGAGCAGACATCGCACTACCCCACTCGATGGCCGTCGAGGCAGCCGACATCGTCGCGGTCGCGGAACTCCTCGATTCGCCGGTGCTTCTCGTGGGGCATTCCTCGGGCGCCGTCGCCGCGCTGGAAGCAGCGTTGCTCGACCCGACGGCGTTCGCCGGACTGTTCCTCTATGAACCTCCCATGCCCACCCGGGAGTTGCTCGCCGGGGCGGCGGGAGCACGTGCGCGTGCCGCGCTCGACACGGGCGACCCGGTCGAGGCGATGCGTATCCACATGCGCGACATCGTCCGCATGCCTGCGAACACGGTCGATGCGATGTTCGCCGACCAGCAAGTGCAAGCGGCGTTCGCCGCCTACGCGCCGGCCCAGATCGCGGACGACGAGGCAATCGACGCACTCGGCGTCGGTATCGATCGCTTCGCGAACCTCGAAACGCCGACGAGCCTGATCGAGGGAGACCTCAGCCCCGCCCACTTGCGCGAGCGCCTGGCTGATCTGGCGGCAACCCTGCCGAACGCGCGGACCGTCACGCTCGCCGACCAGGGACACATCGCCCACCTCACCGCTCCTGACACACTGGCCAACGCCATCCGGGACATGGCGGAACAAGTTCTCCACGTATGAACCATCCGGGATGCCCCGTCGGCTGAAGCACTCGTTCAACAACACAACGACCGGCGGGCCAACCACCAACTGTTGCCCCGCCGCCCCTGGTTCGGCCGCACGGACCGCGTCCCGCACGGGACCTCAGGACTTCGGAACCGGCGGCAGTTCGGCGTGCTCGACCGTGTAGCCGCCCTTGGTCACCGGGGCGTACGGCGCGGGCGCCATGCAGGTGCCGACCGGGGCATCCTCGGGAGCGGCATCGTCGTTCGGCATCAGGTTCACGCCGTTCCAGGAGAAACCCACGCGGTCGTCGGAGTGCCCCTTGTCCCTGCCGCCGTCGTAGACGCTGAATCCGAGCCGGCGCCCGACGTCGGGCGGCCCACCGGGACTGACCTTGGTGATGATCGCCGTCAGCGTCGCAGTGCGGGGGCCCGTGACCAGGCAGTCCACCCGCCCTTCGGACGTGTAGGTGGTGTTCCGCTCGGCCGAGTAGTGGGAGACCTTGATCGTTCCCCGGGCATCGGTCGGCAGACCCGTGGGTATCCCGGGCAGCGGCCGGCTGTACGGGGCAGCGTGCGCGTCGAAGCTGAACGAGCGGATGTCGTCGTCCTTGTAGTAGGGCAGGACGAACTCCGCGCTTCCGGTGACACTCGCGTACGCCGGCTTCCCCGCACGCTGCCCGGCAGAAGATGCGGACGAGGGAGAGGATGCGGACGAGGCAGGCGAGGGAGAAGAGGGAGAAGAGGCCGAAGCGACCGAGGCGCCGCTGAGGGGCAAGCAGGCGGCGAGCGCGACGAGTACGGCCATCGTCTTGCGGGGGGACAGTCGGGGGGACAGTGAAATCACCGTGTTCTCCTGGGAGTTGCTGTTCCTTCGTGGCGTGGTCCATCCTTCACGACCGTCCCCTCCCGGCCCATCAGCCGCGATCCGTAATTCCCGACGCGCTCACCTCAACCGTGAGACCTACCGGTGTCAGCCTCCGGTCGCACGGGAGGCAGCCCGCTCAGCGCGACGTGGGGAACACGGCGCGCAGAGCGGATCCGTTGATGACGAAGGCGGCTGCGGCGATGGCGAGGGTGCATGCGGCCTGCATCACGGCGAACCACGCAGGGCAGACACCGGGGATCATGTCGACGGCGACGATCCCGAGCGGCATGACGATCGAGATGATGCGTATGCGCAGATGGGCCCATCGCGCTCCCCGTGAGGCGAGGACGGTCAGCCGGGGGCTCATCGAGGCCGTTCGCGCCTTTGCCCTGGACAGCCCGCTCTAAGTGGCCGTCATCACGGACCTTCGGCTGCGCCTGGACCCGCCGGTCGAGTCGGCCGTCTACTTCGGAGTCGCCGAACTGGTGACCAATGCGGTCAAGCACGCCCGTGCGACCCGGGCGCGGATCTCCATGACCCGGGACGACACCGACCTCGTCATCGATGTCGAGGACGACGGCCGGGGCGGAGCCTGCGTGCGCGCCGACGGCGGACTCGCGGGGCTGCGCCGCCGCCTCGCGGCCTTCGGCGGCACCCTGGAGATCACCAGCCCGGCAGGCGGCCCGACCCGCGCGAGGATAGTGGTGCCATGCGAATCGTTGTAGCCGAAGACCTCTACCTCCTGCGCGACGGGATGGTCCGCCTCATCGAGGCGTACGGACACCAGGTGGTGGCCACGGCGGCCACCGGACCCGAGACGCTCGACGCGCTGCTGAAGTGGCGGCCGGATGTTTCCGTCGTCGACGTCCGCATGCCGCCGACCCAGTCGGACGAGGGCCTGCGGGCGGCCCTCGCCGCGCGCGGCGAACTGCCCGGAATGCCGGTCCTGATTCTCTCCCAGTACGTTGAACAGCTGTACGCCCGCGAGCTCTTGGCCGACGGTGTCGGTGGCATCGGCTATTTCCTCAAGGAGAGCGTGTTCGACGCCGACCAGTTCATCGATGCGCTGGAACGCGTCGCCGGCGGCGGGACCGCCATGGACCCGGCCGTCATCGCCAAACTGCTGTCCAGCGGCTCCTCGAACCGGCGGCTGGAACAGCTCACCGAACGCGAACACTCCGTGCTCGGCCTCATTGCCGAGGGAATGTCCAACCAGGCCATCGGCCGGCGGCTCTTCCTCAGTGAAAGCGCCATCAGCAAGTACACCACCTCCATGTTCGGCAAACTGGGCATCACCGATGACGACGACAACAACCGCCGAGTGCTCGCCGTCCTCACCTACCTGAACAAGCCCTGACCGACTGATGAACAAGGACTCTTGCAGGCGACTGCCAGGACGAGAGGGATCATGCCGGACAGCGAGACCCGACGCCCTTTGCTCTTCCTCGACGTGGACGGCCCGCTGAACCCTTCCATCTGCTGCCGGGTGACCACGGTGTCATTGCGGTGGGTGGCCATGACACGGACGCCTGCGGCTCGGCCCGGACGAACCGGTTCACGAACCGCCCGCGCAACTCGACCAGACCAGCAGCCCACCGGACCGCATCAACATCCCCACCACATGACCGGACCGACGAGCCACCTGCAACATCGTCATCCCAACCGCAATTGCAGTACTAGGCCCTGATCCGCCGGACAGGCCCTGGCCGGGGTGGAGGTCTGCGATCCGCCGCATCGCGAGGTCCGGCAGGTGGGCGACCCGGCAGCCCGCGTCCCGGGCGACGGTCAGAGGCAGTCCGGCGGGGGGTCGTCGGTGCGTGTTCCCAGGCCGTCCAGGACCAGGTCGACCAGGACACGGGGGAGGTCCTCGTCCAGGGGCTCCCGCGAGAGCAGCACTCTGCTGTGCAGGGGAGCGATCAGTGCTTCGAGCGCCACGCGCGGGTCGGTCCCGGCGCGCAGCTCACCTCGGGCGATGCCGCGTTCGATCATTACGGCGGCCAGCTCGATCCTTGATCGCCAGAACGTTTCGCGTGCCTTGGCCATCTCTGCGTCTTCCACGGGGATCACTGCGACGTGGGCGAGGACGGCGCCGAGGGGGCTGTTGAGGTAGTCCGCCACCAGGGTGGCGAAGGCCAGCAGGTCCTCTCGTACGGAGCCGGTGTCCGGTACCGGAATGCGGCGGTCGCTCGCGGCGAGCAGGGCGTCGATGAGGAGGTTCTCGCGGGTGCGCCAGCGGCGGTAGAGGGAGGTCTCGTTCACTCCGGCCCGCTTGGCGACGTCGGCGAAGCTGAACCGAGTCGTTCCGCCCTCGGCCAGCGCATCGAGGGCGGCGTCGAGCACCGCCTTGCGTACGCGGGCGGCCCGTCCGCCGGGCCTGCGCTGGATCTCGTCGTCACTCACATGCATCACCTCTCGCACCCACCCTAACGCAAGATTTCTTGCTTTTTTGGCGAGCATGCGCCACGGTGCTTGAAGCAAGTTTTCCTGCTTTTATCGTCACCCGGTGGTGACGTGAAAGGAGACCGACATGTCCTTCGTATGGCCCCAGGACCCGCGTGACCTGTTCGTCGAGCGCTACCCGCAGATGGTCGCCTTCGGACTGCCCGCCCCCGATGTCGACGCCGTCCGCGCCGCCATCACCGAGATGTGGCCCGATGCCCCGGGCGGCTGGGTTCACGAGTGGTCGCAGCTCGCCGACCGATACGCCGCCGACGGTCGGCACGACCTGGCGGTGCTCGCCTACGGCTACGCCAAGTTCCCCACCCTGGCCAACGAGCCCAAGCGCATGGCCCTGGCCCGCCAGGCCGAGGAGTACCAGCTCGCCGCAGTCGGCTTCCCCGTCGACTTCTCACGCCGCATCCTGACGCTCCCGCACCAGGGCGGCTCGACCCAGGTCCCGGTGCACATCCTGGCCGCGCCGGACCTGCCCGCCGACGCTCCCGTCACCCTCGCCAGCGGCGGCGTGGACAGCTGGAAGATGGACCTGCACTCCCTGCTCGTCGGCCTCGCCCTGCAGACCCGCACCCGCATCATCGCCTTCGACCTGGCCGGTACCGGAGAGACCAGCCACATCCCCATGACCCACGATGGCGGCACCGAAATCATCGAGGGCCTCATCACCGAGGCCCGCAGGACGGGCAACGGACAGGTCGTGCACTTCGGCCTGTCCATGGGCGGCTACTACTCCGCCCGCACCGGCCTCACCGGCGCCGTGGACGCCGCCATCAACGTCGGCGGCCCCGTCGAAGCCGCCTTCGCCCCCGGACGCACCTTCGCCTTCGGTATGGAGGGCATCGTCGGCAACGCCCTCGGCTTCGACGAATCCCCCAGCCCCGAAGAGCAGTCCGCGGAATTCGCGAAGTTCAACCTGCGTCACCTGCTCGACCAGGACACCAACGCCCCGATGCTCGTGATCAACGGAGCCGACGACGTCCACGTGCCCCAGCACGACACCCTGGTCTTCCAGGGTCGCCGCGACACCCGCGTCGACCTCATCCCCGGCACCGGCCACTGCGCCATCACCAAGTTGCCCGAGGTCATGCCGATCATCAACGACTGGCTCAAGCGGACGCTCGGCATCTGACACGTCCTCAGCACCGACGGGCTGGTCGGGTGCCCGGCGTGCTCACGCGCCGGGTGCCCGACCAGCCGGATCGCTCACCTCAGGCCGCATCCTCAAGGCGGTGCCTCGGCTGCCCGCGCTGTCGAGCCGTCGGGTCAAGGACCGCCCGCTGCTGCCCCGCGAGGCCGACGTCGAGCTGGTGCCGGTCATGTGGCGGCGGGTGGTGCTGTTCAATGCCGAGCGGCCGTAGGGCGCGGTCGATCGCGATGCGGCTGGACGACTACCAGGTCCGCCACTACGACGGCTCCACGTGCTTCCCCGGATCTGTCGCCTTGCGCACCCCGGCCTGCGCTTCTCCTGGAAGGCCAACTCCGCGCAGTGGCACGGAATTCGCATCCGCACAGACCTCGGAGTGCCCCCGGTCCGAACGGGTGGTTGCGACGGTTGCCCTGTGACGGGATCTTCACGGCCGTGTCCCGACTGTGTGCCATCCGGCGGTCGGCCGAAAATCGCTGGTTAGCCTGGCGGCGCTCAAGGTGTCCCTGGGGGACGTCGGAACAGTCGGACGGAAGAGGGAAACAGGCATGGGCGGTCGTGACGGGCACGTGGTGTCGCGCAGGCAAATATTCAGGCTGGCCGGGACGGGGCTGGGGCTGGCCGTGTTCGGGGCCGGGGTCGTGGGGTGCGGCCCCGAGGAGGAGGCGGTCGTACCGGGCGGCAGCGCGAAGCCGGGCGGGGAGAAGAACGGTGACACTTTCACCACCCCGCCGCCGGGCACCGCGCCCGAGCCGCTGTGGAAGGCGGCTGCCGCGAACACCAGCCTGGCCGGCATCGACGCGCTCGCGGTGATCGGGGACGTGGTCCTGGTGTCGGGCGATCCGCTGGTGGGACGGGACATGGTCAGCGGTAAGGAGAAGTGGTCGCGCAAGGGCGTCACCACGCCCGGCGCCAAACTCATCGTCGGCGGCGGCACGCTCTACCTCGCCAGCGCCGAGTACGACGGTGACGTGGTGGGTCTGGATCCGGCCACGGGCAAGGAGACCTGGCGCAGCCGCCTGGGCAAGAAGTACGAGCAGCCGCGCCCGATCGCGGCCGACGACCGTCATGTGTACGTCCTCGCCGGCATCCTGGAGAAGGACTACACGACGCCGAACAACGTGATCGCCGCGATCGACACCACCTCGGGCAAGATCGCCTGGCGTGAACAGCGCGATGCGGGGACCGAGGAGTACGGCATCACCGCCGCGGCCGTCGGCGGACGCCTGGTCTACACGGACTACCGGGAGAACGTGACGGTCCGGGACATGGCGACCGGCCGACAGCTGTGGACGAAGAAGATCAGCCGGTCCAACAACCGACGCTTCGCCGTGCACGAGGGCCTGGTGATCGTGGCGGACGGCCGGCGGCTGCGCGCGTTCGACCTGACCGACGGCAAGGAACGCTGGTCGCTCCGGACGGAGGAGTTCAGCTCGTTCAACGACCCGCATGTCCTCGACGGGGTGCTCTACGCGGCCGACAGTGCGCGCGGCATGTGGGCGGTGGACCCCGGTACGGGCAAGCAGATCTGGCACAACGACGACCTGGGGGAATCGGCTACGCAGGCGTGGCAGTTCGCCAAGGTGAACGGCACCCTGTACGGCGCGACCGAGTTCGACGAGGACGGCGGCGTGCACGCCTTCGACGCGGCGACCGGAAAGCTGCGCTGGACCTACAACGACAAAACCGGCGACATCCAGCAGTGGTACGTGGTGGCAGCGGGCGACCGGCTGGCCGTGATGCACGGGAAGCGGCTCTACGCGCTCCCCGCCGTGTGATCCGAACGCCGTGGCTGCGCGACGGGACCTCGCTCGCCCGTCGCTCCGCCCACCGGCCGCCCGCAGCGTCGGGGCGGCCGGCGGGGCCGGGCGCTTCTACTCGTCGTCCCAGGCCATCGAGCTCATCCGCCAGCCGACAGGCGTCCGTACGAACTGGGTGGTCTTGCGGCCCGCGCCCTCGAACCACTCGCCGTCGAGGACACCGGACTTCCGGTACTCGCTGAACCGGTGCGCGATGGACCCGAAGACCTCGGTCCGCGCGGCGACCTCCCATTCGGAGAACTCTGTCAGCGTCCCATCGGTGAGCACTTTCTCCCGGGGCTCGATGAATGAGTCGAGGTCGTAGATCACGGGCTCGTCCCCGACGTTCGAGATGATCATCCCTTGCGGAATGAACACCTCACGGACGACATCGAGGTTCGGCCCGCTGCCGCCGGTGTTGGCGAACGCGCCCAGGAAGGCGCGCATCAGCCGGTCGAGCTCGGCCTCGACGTCGGACACCGACGCTTCCCCCGCAGACACTTCGCTCACGGGTGGCCACTCCCCGGAAAGGACCGACCAGACTTCGCTGTCGCGCCGCACGCCCCGGTACGCGGAGCGCTGCCGCAGCACACCGTCATGGGTCATCCCGAGCCGGCGCGCGACCTCGATGCTGCGGGTGTTGCCCGCCGCGACCCACCACTCGACCCGGTGCATCCCGCGCTCCGTGAAAGCCCAGTCGAGCAACGCCCGGCAGGCCCGGGTCACCAGCCCCCGGCCTTCCCCGGCGGCCTCCAGCCAGCAGCCGATCTCACACACTCCGGAGGCGCTGTCGAAGCGCGTGAACATGACGCCGCCGACCAGTGTGCCGTCCAGCCAGATCCCGTAGATCCGGGCGGTGTCCTCGGCCTGTTTGTCGGCGTAACGCCGGAGGACGGCCGTGGCGGAGGCGAGGTCGGTGCTGAACGTCGCCCAGGGTATCCAAGGGTCCACATAGGGCCGTGCGCGGTCGATATGGGCGAGGAACTCCTGAGCGTGCCAAGGCTCCAGGGGGCGGAGCTGAGCAGTGTCGCCGAGCGGCAGAGTGAACACGGATACCTCATCCCTGGGTACGTGACGAGCGTTCGGTACGTAGGCCAGCAGCATGCCGCCCGCACCCGGGGACCGTGAAGCCCGACCCCGCTTCGAAGCCGCGCACGACCAGATCGGCCCGCTGTCCGGACGATACTCCGACGGCGGCGCGACCGTACCCTCGCCCTCATCGTGCGAACGGCCCGTCGAGGGCGGCCCATTGGAGCAGCATGATGGTCTTGGCGTCGGCGATCGTGCCGTTGCGGATCCGGTCGAGCGCCTCGGTGAACGGCAGCTCCACGCTGGTGATGTCTTCGCCCTCGGCGGCGATTCCGCCGGCGGAGGCGGAGGTGTCGGCCGTGTCGTAGGGGGCGGCGAAGAAGTGCAGGCGCTCGGTGACCGAGCCGGGGCTCATATAGACGTCGAAGACGTGCTCGACGGTGCCGACGGTGTGTCCGGTCTCTTCGGCGGCCTCCCGGCGGATCGCTTCCTCCGGGCTGTCGCCGTCCAGGAGCCCGGCAGCGGTTTCGAGCAGCATGCCGTCGGGATGCTCGTTGACATAGGCGGGGAGGCGGAACTGACGGGTCAGCAGCACGGTGCGCCGGTCGGTGTTGTGGAGCAGGATGGTCGCCCCGTCACCGCGGTCGTAGGTCTCGCGCTGCTCGCGGCTCCAGTGTCCATCACTGTGCCGGTAGTCGAAGGTGGTCTTCCGCAGGACGTACCAGTCGCTGGAGAGCAGCTCCACCTCGCGGATCCGCACGCGCGGGTTGCCGGTGAGGTCGAGGCCGTGCTGATCCAGGCCGGTGCGGCCGCGCCGGTCGGGGGTGTCGAGGCCGGCGGTCATCGGGCGGCCGGCACGGCGGCGAGGCCGGCATAGACGTTCTTGCCCTGCGCACGGGCCTGGTCGACCATCCGGTCCGCCCCCTCGGAGGGGCCGCCGATCCGCAGGACCGCGTCGGAGCGGGAGAGCAGCCGCTCGGCGACGGGGTGGAAGATCTCCTGGAAGAGAGCGTCTCCAGGACCGGTGCTGCCGGCCGTCTCCAGGAGCGGCAGGGCGAGCGCCTCGCCGGTGACGGGCAGGTGCCCGGCGCGGAACAGGACGAGGGCGGCTTCGTTCATCGCCCGTACGTTGGCTTCGAGTTCGCGGGGGTCGTCGCCGGTGCCCGACCGGTAGGGGCCCGCGACGAGAATCATCTGTGCGAGTGGAACGCTGGTCATGACCGTTGACTCCTTGGGCATGGGCATGGGCATGGGCATGGGCATGGACGTGGGCGGATTCAGACCAGGAGGCTGTCGACGCCTGCGTCCCGCAGGGCGTCCAGGGTCTCCGGGCCGCTGGGGTGTGTGGCGGCGTCCTCGGCTGCCTTGTCGGTGACGAAGCGGTGCACCGCGCCGAGCGGGGCGACCCGGCTGAACGCGCGGACTCCCAGCTTGGTCGCGTCCGCCACCGCGATGGTGCGGGTGGCCCGGGTGAGTCCGACCTGCTTGACGGCCGCGTCGTCCAGCGAGAACTCCGACCAGCCGTGCTCGGCGTGTACACCGCCGATGGACATCACGAAGCAGTCGAAGGCCAGGGACTCCAGGGTGCGCAGCGCCAGCGGGCCGACGAGGGAGCGCTCGGCGGGACGGGAGCGGCCACCCACGACCAGCAGGTCGATCCCGGGCCGGTCGGCCAGGCTCAGCGCTGCCTGCAGGCTGAGCACGGCGACCGTCAACGGGGCTCGGGCGGCGAGGTGCTCGGCGACGTGCACGGTCGTGGTCCCGGCGTCGAGCAGCACACGCGATCCCGGCTCCACCAGTGCGGCCACGGCCGCACCCAGGCGGTCCTTGGTGGCTGCCTGCCACGGCTCCCGCGCGGAGAACCCGGTGTCCTCGTCGCGCGGGCGGGTGGCGACGGCGCCACCGTGCACCCTGCGCACCAGGCCCTGTTGCTCCAGCGCGTCGAGGTCCCTGCGCACGGTCATCTCCGAGACGCCCAGGCGATGGGAGAGCTCCGACACGGAGACCCGGTCGGAGCCCTGCACCAATCGCAGGGTCAGGTCCAAACGATTGGCGACACCCATGCCTCAATTTCTACCATGCTTGAGTTCGAATGAACATTCTTGTGTGCGAATGCTGATTGTGGGACGCCGGACGCCGGACGCCGGACGCGGGACGCCGAAGGCCGGACGGCTTCGCTCGCTGCCGCTCCCGCAGCCGAGGTCAGTTCATCTGCCGACGGGCCCGCTTCACCTCGCGGTCGACGGCCCAGGCATCGGCGACCGGCCCGAGGTGGCCGAGCTTGTCGGGGTTGATCACCCCGCGGACGGTCTGAATCCTCCCGTCGAGCACTTCGAGGACCATGGCGTGCAGGACCTTGCCGTCCCGGTCGCGGAAGATCGCACCGGGCTGGCCGTTGACCTCGCGCGGCTCGAACGTCACGTCGATCCGGAGCAGCCATGGGAAGGCCGAGCCCAGCACCCGGGCCACGTTCTCCGCGCCCATGACGGCCTTGGCCAGCTGCGGGGCCTTGCCGCCGCCGTCCCCGACCAGCTGCACGTCGGCAGCCAGTAGATTCTGCAGCCCGCCCACGTCGCCGTTCTTCAGCGCGTCGAAGAACCGCGTCGCCAGCTCCTGCCGCTCCTGGGAGTCCGCCGCGAACCGCGGTCGCCCGGCCTCCATATGCCGCCGCGCCCGTACCAGCAGCTGCCGGCACGCCGCCTCGGAACGCCCCACCGCCGCGGCGACCTCGTCGAACCCGAAGGCGAACACCTCCCGCAGCAGGAAAACCGCCCGCTCCAACGGACTGAGCCGCTCCAGCAGCAACAGCGCCGCCATCGACACCGAGTCGGCCAGCTCCACCGACCGCGCCGGATCCTGATACGGATCGCTCAGCAACGGCTCGGGGAACCACGGCCCGACGTATTCCTCCCGCCGCACCCGTGCGGAGCGCAGCACATCGATCGAGATCCGGGTCACCGCGGCCGACAGAAAGGCCTTGGTCGACGTGGGCCGGGTCGTCGAACCGTCGAAGCGCAGCCATGTCTCCTGCACCGCGTCCTCGGCCTCGCTCACGCTGCCCAGAATCCGGTAGGCGATCGAAAACAGCAGTGGCCGCAGCTCCTCGAAGTCCTCGACCTTGCTCACACCGACTCAGTCCCCCTGATGCTCTCCCACCTGGCCGTACTCGTCGGCGCAGGCAGCTTTCCGTGCCCGGTTCCGGTGACCGGCCGGACCACCGGCAGGTCAGAGTAATGCCCGCGAAACCAGGGCCCGGTGGCCCGCAGCGGGGCCCCGGGCCGGTGGCTGACGCCGCTCAGTGGAATTGCCCGGGTTCGTAGGTGCCGGCCGGCTGTTGGGCGATGACGTTCAGCCGGTTCGCCGTGTTCATGAAGGAGACCAGGACCACCAGGGCGGTGAGCTGCTCCTCGTCGTAGTGCTTGGCGGCGGCGGCCCACACCTCGTCGCTGACCCCGCCGGCCCCGTCCGCGATCCGGGTCCCCTGCTCCGCGAGCTCCAGCGCGGCACGCTCGGCCTCGGTGAAGACCGTGGCCTCCCGCCACGCCGCCACCAGGTGCAGCCGCGCCGCGGTCTCGCCGGCCGCGGCGGCATCCTTGGTGTGCATGTCGATGCAGAAGGCGCAGCCGTTGATCTGGCTCACGCGCAACGCCACCAGTTCCTGCGTCGCGGCCGGCAGCGGCGAGTCCTTGATCGCCTTGCCCGCCGACATGAGGTGCTTGAAGGCCTTGCCGGCGGTCGGGCTGGCGAAGTAGTTCAGTCGCGCGTCCATGCTGTGCTCCTCCGTGGTCGTCAGTGGCTACACCCTTATGACGAGGCAGCCCGACCCTCTGTGACACGGGCGGAAGTGACCTGGGTCTCCCCGGTGCGGCGCCGCTTCCAGTACGCGACGGTCAGCACGGCCAGGGTGCTGACAGCCGATGAGTGAACGCCCGCCCCGGCAGGGAGGACCGGTGTGGCGTCCGTGCCCCGGGTTGTGCTCCGGGCCGTGGCCCGGAACACAACCGCTCCCGGTGTCAGACGACGACGAGACGGTTGGGGGCGGAGCCCCGGCTGAGGTTGCGGAACAGCTTCTTGATGTCCTGCGGGGCGAGCTTGATGCAGCCCGCGGACTTGTAGTCGCCCACGCCGTCCCAGCGCCGGCTCTCGGTGCTGCCCTGCTCTCCGGTGCGGGTCATCTCGCTGTGGATGAAGAGTTCCGTACGCGTGGTCCGGCCGTTCTTGCACGTCTTGTTGCTCAGGGGGATGGCGTAGCCCTTGATGAAGTTGCCGTTGTAGCGGGTCTGGCGGGCGCCGACGGTGTACGTGCCGGCGGGCAGCCACCCCTTGCCCGAGGCGCACTCGTCGCGTCCCTCGGCGTGATCGCGGCCGAGCCCGGAGCCGGCGCGGAAGACGGCCTGCGTCTTGTTGTTGCGTACCACCATCAGACGCGAGTTCAGAGGGTCACCGGCGTTCCGTACGAACTTGAGGGTGGTGACGGCGGCGCCGGCAGCCGGGCGGCTGCCGGCCGCGGGAGCCGCCTGACCGCTCGGGGCGGTGGCGGCGGCAATGGTCACCAGGGCCATGGCACTCAGGCCGATGACAGCGGCACGGGTACGCAGGGGAGGGGTCGCGGACATGGGTGGTCACTCCTTCGAGGGTCGGTGAAGCCGGCATGCCCCGGGAGCCCGGAGCGTCTTCCCGGACTCCAGCGGTCCCGGGACGAGTTGCGGGGACCGTGCAGTGCGGGGCGCCGTGAACCAACCATGGGCCCGCGGGGACGCCGTACGGGACGACTGGCCGTCATGCGCTGATGGCCGATCATGCATGCACAAGTGCGCCGCTCCGACCTGCGCTCATGTACGCCGGGTGCGCATGGGGGACCGCGTCGTCGAGTCGCGATCGGACCGTACGGAGGTGGCCGGCAGGGGAGTCACTTGCCCAGCTTCGTGGCCAGGGCGGCACGCCGGGCGAACGTCTCGTCCTTGGACTCGGCCATCTCGCGCAGGGCCGCTTTCCGTTCCCGCTGGGCAAGCCGGTCCAGATAGAGGTGACCGCGCAGGTGGTCCGTCTCGTGCTGGAGGCACCGGGCGAAGTAGCCCCTGCCCTCGATCACCAGTGGCGCGCCGTCCTTGTCGCGGCCCCGTACGACGGCACGGTCGAGGCGGGGCACCACACGGTACGGGCCGGGAACGGACAGACACCCTTCGGATTCTTCGACCAGCCTGCGATGCTCGGCCGGCACCTCGTCCAGGACGGGATTGGCGATGTGCCCGACATGACGCACCCCCCAATCGTCCGTGATGTCCCACACGAACAACTGCAGATCCACGTCGACCTGGTTGGCGGCCAGACCCGCGCCCTCCGCCACCTGGTTCGTGGCGAACATGTCGTCGATCAGCCGCGAGAGCTCCGGCGTACCGAACCGGGTGACCTCCCGGCACCGGCGGCGCAGAACCTCCTCCCCGACGACGGTGATACGGCGCACCGCACCCCGTTCCACCTCCGGCGCGAGCCGCGGATAGGACTCGACGGGTTCGCCCTGCACACGTACCCGGCGGTCGTGCGAGGTGTCACCGAACCGAACAGCCATGGATTATCAACGCCTTCCGCACATGCCTGAGCCGACCGGGGCCGACCCCCGGTCGGCGGCAGCCCGGCTTGACCGAACGCTTTGCAAAGTAGCACCCTTTGCAAAGTGAGCGATGAAGACCGTCAAACAGCATCCGCGGGACCGCCGTCGCAACGTGCCCGGCAGTCACTCCCGGACCATCCCGTACGCGTCGCCCTGCTGGACCTCCTCGCCGAGGTCGGCACCGTCACGTCCACGCAGGCCGCCGCCCGTCTCGGTCACAGCTCCGGCCTCTGCTCATTTCACCTGCGCCAGCTCGCCCGGCACGGCCTCATCGAAGAAGCACCGCACAAAGGCGGGCGGGCACGACCGTGGCGGCTCCGCTGGGAGTCCCCCCACCCGTCCGATCAGGAAGCACCGGAACAGTTCGACGCGCTCGCACGCGGGCTGGAGGACGAGAGCTACCAGCACTGGCTGGCCCACCGGGACCAGGCGCCGGCCGAGTGGCAGCACGACGAATCCTTCAGCGCCGTCGTCCACCTCACGCCGGCGGAAATGACCGAACTCGCCGCCTCCGTCCGCCTCCTGCTGGCCGGCTACCGCGAACGGGACCAGCGCCCCGCCGCGCGCCCGGCAGGCACCATGGCCGTGGCCGCGGTCACCAGACTGTTCCCCCTGCTGACCGAGTGTCCTGCGCAGTCGCCGCCCGCGCCCGAGGGCCCGCGTGGTGGTGCTGGACAGTGCTGAACGAGCCTTCGGTGGTGCGGCAGGATCGAATATCGAATGACGGCGGCCTTCACCGGCCGGAAAAGCCTGGAACGGGTCCGCATGCCCGATGTCGAGCGTCTTGGGTTCGAGCCGATTCTGCCTTGCTGCCGGTGTGCCGGTGGCGGGCGTGGGATCTTCGGTACGGTCCCGCGAGGGCGGGTCCGGCGTGACGCGTGCGGCGTGACGGGCTTCCGAGCGGGGGTTGGGTGGCTTTGAGGGTTCTGGGCGGCCGCTATGAGTTGGTCGCATTCATCGGCCGGGGAGGAATGGGGGAGGCCTGGGAGGGCCACGATCAACTCGTCCCCGACGGTGGGCGACGGGGTCGTGTACGTCGGCAGTGACGACAGGAACGTGTACGCCCGGGGCACCACCATCGAGGCCGGCCGGGCATGATCCCACCGGCCGCGCGCTCCGGACCGGTGGTCCGGAGCGCGTTCGCGTACGTCCAGCCCCGCACACGATCACTCGGACGGACCCTCAGGCGGCCCGCACTTCGGTGTTCTGGCCGGCGTGCAGCAGCCAGGTCCCGTCCCCCTGCTTGGTCATGACATACAGCGGGGAGCCCTCCGCGTCGCTCTCCGTGTCGCCCTCCGCCGAGTGGTAGACCTGCCGGATCTTGACGGCCGCCACATCGGGCCGCAGGAACTGCGTGTGCACTGCCTCGTACGTCACCTCGCCGGCCCAACTCGCAGCGGGAAGGACGGCACGGGTGAATTCGGCGATTGCGTCGAAGCCGATGAGGACCTTGCCGTGGGCGGTCGTCCAGAGGGCATCGGGATGGAAGAGCGCGAGGAACCCCTCGACGTCCTTGGCGCGCTGAGCGCGTTCGACGGTGGCCACGACGTGCTCGATGGCCTTGATGTCCGCGGTTTCGGTGTTCATGGAGATCACTCTGGGACCTCAAGTCAACTTGAGGTCAAGGGGTCGGGGATGCAGTTGCCGAGCGGGTCGCGCGAAGTGCGGGTCGCGGGACCGCGCCTAGCATGATCGTTATGGACATCACCATTCACACGAGTTTCCTCCCGCACGACGACCCGGACGCGTCCCTGGCCTTCTACCGCGACGTCCTCGGCTTCGAGGTCCGCAGCGACGTCGGGCAGGGCAAGATGCGCTGGATCACGGTCGGCCCGGCCGACCAGCCCAGCACGTCCATCCTCCTGGCGCCGCCGGTCGCCGACCCCGGGGTCACCGAGGACGAGCGCCGCACCATCGCCGAGATGATGGCCAAGGGCACCTACGGCTGGATCCTGCTGGCCACCCGGGACCTCGACGGCACCTTCGGCCAGGTGCAGGCCGGCGGCGCCGAGGTCGTCCAGGAGCCGACCGAGCAGCCGTACGGCATCCGCGACTGTGCCTTCCGCGACCCAGCGGGCAACCTGGTCCGCATCCAGGAACTTCGCTGAGCCATTCGGCAGCGGCTCGGTGTGATCGGCATGCCGTCGGTGCGGCGGAACAGGCGGCAGGACCGATCAGGAATCGAGAAGCACCGGTTGCCGGGCCGCAACTAGCGTGACGGACATGGCATCCATCGAAACCGTCACCCTTGAGGTGGCCGACCCCACGGCCTCCCATCAGTTCTGCACCACCGCCTTCGGCCTGGACACCCAGGTGCGCCTGCGGGCCTCGGGGGCGGCCACAACCGGCTTCCGTGGGTTCACGCTCGCGCTCACGGTGTCCCAGCCGGGCTCCGTCGACAGCCTCATCGGCGCCGCCCTCGACGCAGGCGCCACGTCGCTGAAGCCCGCCGCGAAGTCTTTCTGGGGCTACGGCGGCGTCGTACAAGCCCCGGACGGGACGATCTGGAAGGTCGCGACCTCGGCGAAGAAGGACACCGGCCCCGCCACCCGGCAGATCGACGAGATCGTGCTCCTGCTGGGAGTCGAGGACGTGGTCGCGAGCAAGCGGTTCTACGTCGGCCAGGGTCTTGCCGTGGCGAAGAGCTTCAGCCGCGTGTACGTCGAGTTCGCCGCCGGGGCGAGCCCCGTCAAGCTGGCGCTGTACAGGCGCCGTGCCCTTGCCAAGGACGTCGGCGTCTCCCCCGACGGCACCGGATCGCACGGGCTCGTGATCGGCGGCGAGGCCGGCCCCTTCACCGACCCGGACGGGTTTGCGTGGGAGGCCGCATCGCAGGTGCCCACGCGATGACGGGCGCGCCGCCGCGTGGACTTGAGGAGAGGCTGCGGGACACCCGGGCGAAACTGGAGAGCGATGTCGACATCTGGGTCGCGACATCGGGCTCCCCGAGCGGCGCCCACCTCATCCCGCTCTCGTACCTCTGGGACGGGACCGCGTTCCTCATCGCGACGCCACGCGCCTCGGTCACCGGCCGCAACCTGCTGGCGGACGGCCGGGTGCGACTCAGTCTCGGGCCGACACGCGACGTCGTCGTCATCGACGGCACCGCCGAGCCGGTGGACACCGCCGGCCTCGGCCTGGAGACGGGCGACGCATTCGCGGCCAGGACCGGTTTCGACCCGCGCGAGCTCGACGAGCCCTACCAGTACTTCCTGATCCGGCCGCGGCGCATTCACGCCTGGCGGGAGGCGAACGAGTTCCAGGGACGCGCCCTCATGCGCGACGGCCGCTGGCTCGGCTGACCGCCGCACGGCAACACCCCCACGGTGGGAATTGATGCGGGGCCCTGAGCCGAACCGGATTGTGCAGCGGCGCCGGAGCCAGGCATGATCGCCCCGGCAGACTGTTGCGGCACCTGGTCCGCCGGGCCGAAGGGCCAGGGCAACCGGCCCGATCTGCTCGCCGCGGGGCCCGCCGCAGGACCCGAGGAGTTCACGGTGACGTCCCAAGTGCCCGTCTCACCCGAGCAGTTGACCATCGTCCCGGCCAACGAGGCATCCTGGGACGACATCGCCGCCGTATTCGGCACCACCGACGCGGGCCGCTGCCAATGTCAGCGGTTCAAAGTCGTCGGCTGGATCTGGCGTGACACCACCCAGCAGGAGCGAACCGAGATGCTCGGGGCCCAGACGGCCTGCGGCATCCCGGACGCCGCGGACACCTCGGGCCTGGTGGCGTACGTCGACGACGACCCCGCAGGCTGGGCCGCGGTCCAGCCCCGTACCGCCTACCCCAAACTGCGCACCTCGCGCGTGGTGTGGGCCGGCCGGGACGAGGACAAGGACGACGACGGGGTCTGGGCGGTGACCTGTCTTGTGGTCCGCAAGGGCTACCGGGGCAGAGGTCTGACCTACCCCCTCGCCCAGGCCGCCGTCGCCCACGCCCGCGACCGCGGCGCTCGGGCTCTCGAGGCCTACCCGATGATCACCCACCCCGGCAAACAGATCACCTGGGGCGAACTCCATGTGGGCGCCCAGCAGGTCTTCGAGGAGGCCGGGCTGACGGAGGTCGCCCACCCCACTGTCCGGCGCACGGTGATGCGGATCGACTTCTAGGCCCTGTCGTCGAACTGCCGTCTGTCGCGATCACGCGTTGCGGGGGATCAAGTGGCGGTCTCCTCCGGCCGCGGGACGTTGTCGACGCAGCAGCGGACGAAGTCCTGAACGACGGGATCGGTGTCGTCGGCGCAGGCCCAGACGACGCCGACCTGGCTGGGGCTGACGCCGCTGACGGGGCGGTAGACGATCCCGGGGCGGGCGTAGAAGCGGGCGGCGGATGCGGGGGCCAGGGCCATGCCGTAGCCATTGGCGATCGCGCTGAGCCAGTCGTCCGGCCGGTCGGTGACAGCGCCGATGCGGGCCGGCCGGCCGTCGCGTTCGTCGGTGGCCAGCCAGTACTCGCGCCACCGGCCCGATTCGGGCGGGGCGGCCACGAACGGCTCGTCCCACAGATCCCGGAAGGGGATCACCTCGCGTGCGGCGAAAGGGTGTCCGGTGGGGAGGGCGACCCAGCGGGGCTCGGTGAACAGCACTTTCGTCCGCAGGGTGTCCTGGCCGGGGAAGGGCAGTCGCAGCAGGGCGACATCGACGTCCCCGTCGGCCAGCCCGGCGCTCGGACGCGACCAGGCGGCCTGCCGCATGTCCACCCGCCAGCCCGGTCGGCGTCGGGCGAACTCCGCGATGATGCGCGGAGTCGTCTCGTTGGCGGCACTGGCCATGAAGCCGACCCGCAGCACGCGGGCCGCGCGGTCGGCGGCGCTCCTGGTCTCCCGCAGCACCTGGTCCCACCCGGCCAGCAGGGCGGGCACCCGCACTCCCAGGGCCCGGCCCGGTTCGGTGAGAGCCATGCCGGTGCGGGACCGCGTGAACAGCCGCACTCCCAGCTGGGCCTCCAACTGCT
Organism: Streptomyces sp. NPDC058240; assembly: GCF_042882135.1. Taxonomy (NCBI): domain Bacteria; kingdom Bacillati; phylum Actinomycetota; class Actinomycetes; order Kitasatosporales; family Streptomycetaceae; genus Streptomyces; species Streptomyces sp. NPDC058240. Next base: position 22,189 of record NZ_JBHVWT010000017.1, on the reverse strand, counting down.
TGATCTGTTTGGTGAGCGCCGGCTGGGACACGAAGAGTCGCTCCGCGGCGCGGGTCAGGGACCCCTCCTCCGCGACGGCGACGAAATAGCGCAGCAGCCGAGTGTCCACATCCATGCCGCCAGGTTATAGACGCAGGTATTGGAAGTCACTCCGCGGCTGAGGAAGGCTCAAGGCATACCGCAGCGAGCGCTCAGGGATCGCCGACCTCACGACGCGCTCGGCTGGAAGAACGGAAGGAGTGGCACATGTTCACCGCCTACATGATCATCACCGTCATCACGATCCTGGCCAACGCGGGGATCGCCGTGGCGGACTTTCTGCGGGCCGAGTTCGTCGTCGCCAACTCGACCGAAGTGGGTCTCCCACAGAACTGGCTCCCGTGGCTCGCCGCGCTCAAGGCCGCAGGAGCCACCGGACTCCTGCTCGGGCTCCTGGGTGTCACGGCCATCGGCGTTGCCGCCGCGGCGGGACTCGTGCTGTTCTTCATCGGTGCGGTCGCCGCACATATTCGTGCTCGCGTCTACCACAACATCCTGTTTCCTGGCGGCTATCTGGGTCTGGCTGTTGCGTCCCTCGCCCTTGCCGTCGTGCGATAGACGACCGCGATCGGACCTCAGGGAGGCTGTGATGCAGAGCGCTTCGTTGCCGTACATCGATGAGCACGCGACGGTCGTTGCGGCGGGGCCGACGACGTCTGGTGCAGTCTGGGCGAAACATTGGACCGGTCGTCCTCACGTCCTGGTATGGCCGGCTACGCGAGACTGGTCGGATCCGCCTCCCCCTGCTCCTACCTGCTGTTCGGCCCTCCGTACGAGGACATGGCCACCGACGCGCGGGAACGAGGATGGCGGACCGCCCACCTGCCCGGCGCGCATCTGCACCAGATCGTCGATCCCGTCGGCACCACCCGCCGGCTCCTCGAACTCGCCGCCGGTGAAGCCTGACAACCACGATGCACGCGCTCCGGCACAATGGCCCGCACGGGGGACTGACGTCTGCCGTCTGCGCAGGCAGGCGTGACCTCGTTCAGTCCCGACCGTTGAGTCAGTCATGATCATTCGACGTATGACCTCTGTCCTGGGCGCCTTTGCCGCGGCCACTCTGTTTGCACTGTCGGTACCCGTACCAGCGGCTCATGCCGCCGAGTGCGGGGTCCGTTCCGACGGCCGGCTGTACTGCGGCAACAAGGCGGGCGCGAAAGGGTACGCCGACCGCTCCTACCGTTCCGCGACCCGCGGCACACTCGTCGGTACCTTCAGCTGGTTCCAGTGTTGGGGGCACGGCGACCCCCACCCGGGAGGAAACGACATCTGGTACTGGACACAGCTCGACAACGGCGCGTGGGGCAATGTTCCGGCCGTGGACGTGAGCACGGGCCAGGACCCCGCGCCCGGTCTGCGCGAGTGCTGAGAAGGCGTCATATGAGGTTTCGCCGGTCGGCCTCGACATCGGCGCCGGCGACCTGACGCGAGCCGAGCTGTGGGCCCTGCGGCACGTGACAGTGCCGCGGGGTCAGACCTGGGCCGCCTTCCCGGCCGTCTTCTTCCTGCGGGCCCGGCCGCCGAACTCCGCCATGACGTGGAAGGCGGCCTTGGGCTCCCACCCCAGCTCCGCATACGGTCCTTCGACTGTGCCGGGCGGCAGGACCCTGACTACGCCGAAGCTGGCGGCGTCGAAGTCGCGCTCCGGATCGTGGCGGGCCGTGGTCGCCAGGTCCCGGCGGGAGAAGGTGTAGACGAACGCGGCGTCGACGCCCGCCGCGTCGTGGACGTCGAGCATCTCCCGGACGTAAGTGGCCTGCTCCTGCTCGTCGCGCACCGTCCCGGCGGCCATCCTCACCGGCCGCGCGTCCTCGCTCCACTCGACGACCGAGTCCCCGACCAGCAGCGCGGCGGCGCGACCCGGCACCGGGGCGCGGCGTTGGGGGACGCGATCCTGCGGGCGGCGGTCGAGGAACTGCGGACCGTCGGCTACGCGAGCATGACGATGGACCGTGTCGCACAGCGCGCCGGCACCAACAAGAACGCGATCTACCGGCGCTGGCCGGCGCGCGCGGCGCTGGGCGTCACGGCTTACTGCCACCTGGCCGACGCGGAGTTGCGGATCCCGGACACCGGGACGCTGCGCGACGACCGCGCTGGCGCTGCTGCGCGCGGCGAACACGACGTGGTCGTCACGGCAGGGGGCCGTGCTGCGCGATCTGCTCGCGGCAGTGGCCGACGACCCCGACCTGCTCACGCTGCTCCGGGAGCAGGGTGGTGGGAGCAGCACGGACGCGGCCTGGCTGACGCTGCTCGAGCGCGCCGCGGCCCGGGGCGAAGCGACGGCCGGTGCGGTGCATCCGCGCGTGGCGTCGGTGCCGATGATGCTGCTGCGCGGCGAATACGCCCTGCGCGGCCTGCCCGAGGTCCCCGACGAGGTGCTGACGGAGATCGTGGACGAGGTCTTCCTGCCCCTGGTACGCGGACGCGCGATCGACCGCTGAGCAGCGCCGGGTTGTTGTTCGGCCGCTACGTCGTCGACGGCTGCTGCCGCAACCCGCACGGCCCAGCGACCACCGGTCCCGCGCCGACGTTTTCCTCGCACAGCTGCCCGATCAAGCCAACTTGCCTGCCACTTCAGCGACATGGGCGCCCGGGGTGCTCGTCGGAACCCGTGCCTGACGGTCTATCGTGAGCGGTATGTCCGCCCCTGAGCTGATCCGTATCGTGTCCCGCGACTCGCCCATGGCCCTCGCCCAGGTGGAGCGCGTCCGTGCCGAGCTGGCCGCGCTCCACCCCGCCACCGCGACCGAAGTCGTCCCGGTCAAGACGACAGGTGACAAATGGATGGGCGACCTCTCCCTGGTCGAGGGGAAGGGCGCGTTCACCAAGGAGGTCGACCAGGCACTGCTCGCCGGGGAAGCAGACCTCGCGGTGCACTGCGTCAAGGACGTCCCCGCCGACCGGCCCCTGCCCGCCGGGACCACCTTCGCCGCCTTCCTCGAACGCGACGACATCCGCGACGCACTCATCCACCCGGACGGCCTGCGGCTCGACCAGCTCCCGGCCGGCACCCGGATCGGCACCTCCTCCGTACGACGCATCGCCCAGCTGGCCGCATCCCACCCGCACCTGGAGTGCGTACCGATGCGTGGCAACGCCAACCGCCGCCTGGAGAAGCTCGCCGCGGGCGAGGCCGACGCCCTGCTCCTGGCCGTCTCCGGACTCGAACGCATCGACCGCACCGACGTGATCACCGAGATCCTGTCGATCGAAGTGATGTGCCCGCCGATCGGAGCCGGGATCCTGGCCCTGCAGTGCCGCGAAGGCGACACCGCCCTGATCGACGCCGTCAGCCCACTCGGCGACCCCGCCACGTACCGCGAGACCACCGCCGAGCGGATGTTCCTCCACGTCCTCCAAGGCCACTGCAACAGCCCCATCGCGGGATACGCCCAGGTCGAAGGCAATGGCGAACTGTCCCTACGGGCCAAGGTCTTCACACCCGACGGCAAGACCGTCCTCAACGCCCACGAATGGGCCGGCCCCCTCGACCCCGCCACCCTCGGCACCTCCGTCGCCGTCAGCCTGCTGCGCCAAGGCGCACGCGAGCTGATCGACGGCATCGCGCACTGACGCCGACTCCCGTCCGGAGCAGCCGATACCTCACCGGACCGGGCTCAAGGCGCCGTTGGCGGAGGCCATGTACGGGATCCAGCACCGGGCCCGCTCGGCCCTCGGGGGACCGTGTGTCGCCCTCCTCCTTGTCGGTCGTGTTGTCGGCGGCGCTGATCTCCAGTCGCCACGGGCCCAAGAACAGGTGACAAGGAGCCGGCCGAAAGCGACATCGGAGCAGCGTCTGCTCGGCACGCGGCCGTATCCCACGGCTATTCGAAGTGCCGGCCGTCAGTGCCTGCAACCGACACGGAAGTGGTGGACGCCATGGGTGACATGTGGACCGGTGAGAAGATACGCCTGCGCGGTGTCGAGCCCGAAGACTGGGAGGGCTTTCGTGACCTGGCCCGGAACACCCTCGATGTCCGCAATGCCGACCTGGTCGCCCCTCCGCGCTCTGCTGAGAGTTTCCGTTCCTGGACTGCTGAGCGGGCCGGGCGTCCGCCCGGGGGTGAAGCATTCCGCCTGGTGGTCGAGGTGCTGGCCGACCACACGTTCGCAGGGTCTGTGACAGTCGGAGAGACCGACAGCCGTGCAGGACGATTCAGGACGGGTATCGAGATCATCCGCGACCACCGCCGCATGGGATACGCGGCCGAGGCAACCGAACTCGTTCTCACCTACATGTTCGCCGAACAGCGCTGCAATAAATGTGAGGTGGAGGTCTACGCCTTCAACGACGCCTCCCTCGCCCTCTACCGCAGGTTGGGCTTCGTCGAGGAGGGACGGCTCCGCCAGCATGAGTTCTTCGCCGGCAGGTACCACGACCTCGTGCTGCTCGGCATCACCGCCGCCGAGTACTGGGCCACACACCAGCGCCCGTCAGTGCGGTGATGAGCCCTCCTGGCCACTGGGACAGGGACCAGGAGAGGCTCGGGGGAACTCGTGGGATGTCGTACACGCAGCAGTGCTGCGTCAGTCCAGGCAGAACTCGTTGCCCTCGGGGTCCGTCATCACGATGAAGCCGGCCCTCAGCGGGGGAGCGGGCTCGTCGCGACGTACCCGCTTCGCTCCCAGCGCGACGAGCCGGTCGCACTCGGCCTCCAGCGCCGCCATCCGCTCCTCTCCCCGCAGTCCGGGAGCCGCACGGACGTCGAGGTGCACGCGGTTCTTGGTTGCCTTGTCCTCCGGCACCTGCTGGAAGAACACCCGTGGGCCGTGCCCGTCCGGGTCCTCGATGGCCGACTTCGAGTTGCGCTCTTCCTCCGGTACGCCGATCCGAACGAGGAAGTCGTCCCACGCCGCCAGCGGATCGGCGCCCTCGGGCAGATCGACCCCGGGCGGGCCGGGGTGGACGTAGCCCAGTACGTCACGCCAGAAGGCCGACAGCGCCCGCGGGTCATGGGCGTCGAAGGTGATCTGGATGTGGCGGCTCATCGGGTAGCTCCGTTCGTAGTGGGATTCATGTGCCGGTAGAGGTCGCGCATCAGGCAGACCTCGGACAGGTGGTGGATCAGCTCGCGGTGGATGTGCAGCACCAGATCGGCCGTGGGCGCCTCGGGGAAGGGCTCCTTCTCACCGACCGGGACCCGGAGCCCGGCGTCGCCGAGGCTGCGCACCCCGGCCAGCCAGAGGTCGAGCTGGGTCCGGAGCTGGTCGAGCGCGGTGGCCGCGCTACCGGCGTACTCCCAGCTCTCGTACGACGCCGGAGGCGCGCCGAAGTGCGCCGCGTTGCGCGCGGCGAGCACGCCGACGATGACATGACCGAGTCGCCAGGCGATCGTGGTGAAGGGCGCCGGGACCGGCTGCGGGAAGGCGAAGTCGATCGTGAAGTCCCCGGTACCGGCCGGCACGGGCGCCGTCGAGTTGCCGCGCGGCCACACGTTCCAGGTGTCCGGTACCGGCGACCAGAAGTACTCGTCGTCGGTGAGGCCGTCGAGCCGGTCTCGGAGCTGATGGTTCCAGTGGAACTCCCACTGCTCGCGCAGCGTTTGGTTCCAGTCGAGTTCGTCTGCGTCCATGGGACCACCCTGACACCCCAGGCGGACAGAATCGGTCCGCTATCTCTGGCAGGGTGGGCGACATGGACGTGGCAAACGGTGTCGAGCGGGGTACGACGGAGCGGGTGCTCACCCTGCTCGGGCTGCTGCAGCAGCGCCAGGTCTGGACCGGTCCGGAGCTCGCCGAACGGCTCGGGGTCACCTCGCGCACGGTACGACGTGACGTCGAGCGGCTGCGCACGCTCGGCTATCCGGTGCATGCCGGCCAGGGGGTCGGCGGCGGTTACCGGCTCGGCCCGGGGCAGGAACTGCCGCCGCTGCTTCTCGACGACGAAGAGGCGATCGCCACCGCGGTCTCGCTGCTCGTCGGCGCGGGAGGCGCGGGAGGCATGGGTGGCGGTGCGGTCGCCGGAGCCGGCGACGCCGCACTGCGGGCGCTGACCAAGCTCGACCAGGTGCTGCCCACTCGGCTGCGGCACGAGGTGCGCGCGCGCTCTCCGGCTCGGTGGAGTCCTTCGGCGGAGGCCGCACGCCGGTCGAGCCCGAGGTGCTCATGACGCTGGCCCGAGCCTGCCGCGACGAGGTCGAGGCCGGCTTCGACTACCCGTCCGGGAACGAGGTGCGACGGCGGCGGGTCGAGCCCTACCGCCTGGTCGCCTCCGACCGGCGCTGGTACCTCCTCGCCTACGACCTCGATCGCGACGACTGGCGCAGCTTCCGCGTCGACCGGATGACCGAGGTGTCCGCACGGACCTGGCGCTTCTGCCCGCGCGAGGCGCCCGACGCGGCAACGTACGTGCAGGAGGGAGTGGCGAGCCGGGTCTACCCGCACCAGGCACGCTTCCTCGTGCACGCGTCGGCCGACACGGTGCGCGCGCAGATTCCGGCGTCGGCGGCCGTCGTGCGACAGCGCGGGAGTGAGCGCTGCGAGGTGCTCAGCGGCGCCGCCAGCCTCGACGCCTTGGTCATGCACGTACTCCTGCTGGGGCACGACTTCGAGGTACTCGACCCTCCGGAGCTCGGGAGGCGTTGCCGCGCGCTGGCGGAGAAACTGCTGTCGGCCGGTGCGTCGATCTCACCGCTGCCGGACATCCGGGAGCCCTGAGCCGCGACCACACCGGGCGCCGATCGAGCACCTCCGCCGAGAGACTGATCCCCGAGCGTCAGCTGTTGGCCAGGGTGCGGTCGAGGAGGGGGAGCAGCCGGTCCCAGTGGTGTTGGAGTGCGGAGGGGTTGAAGGCGTCGGTGTCGGACATGGTGAAGCCGTGGACGGTGCCGGGGTAGATCTCGATGGCGTAGTCGACACCTGCGGTGTCCAGCGCCTGGTTCAGCTCGCTGATGACCTCGGACGACATGTCGTTCTCGGCGAGGCCGAGGTGGACCTGGGCGGTGAGCTCGGGGATGAGGCGGTGCGGGCTGTCGGGTGCGTCGGTGACCAGGCGGCCCGGGTGGAATCCGGCGACGGCGGCCACCTGGTCGGGGTGGGCCGTTGCGGTGCGCATCGCCAGGACGGCGCCCATGCAGTAGCCGATCGCGGCGACCGGTCCGGCGCCGACCTCGGGCTGGGCGGTGAGAAACTTGAGGTAGGCGTCGGCGTCGCGCAGGGCGAGTTCGGCGGTGTGCGCCTCCATCAAGGGCATCAACCGGGCGAAGACCGCGGGGCGGATCTCTGCTCCGATGTGCTCGGGAAGTTCGACCACCGGTGCCGGGCCGTGCCGGTAGAAGACATTGGGGACGAGCACGTAGTACCCGTGCCCGGCCAGTTCGCGGGCCATCTCCTCCAGCACGGGCCGCACGCCGAAGACGTCCATGTACAGCAGAACCCCCGGGTGCCGCTCGCCACGGTCGGGGAAGGCGGCGAAGGCGTCGGCCTGGCCGTCCGCGGTGGGAATCTGCACTGTCTTGGTGGGCAAGAGCTTCCTTCCTTGGACCGATGCCGGTGCACAGCCTCAGTCATGGGTTGAGGCCAACGCTACACACTCCATCTCCATCAGACCGAGAAACTGGAATCCGCCGTGCGATGCTGCCGGTTCAGGCGAGGGGGCGCCCGGACCAAGGCACGCCACCGCGGGTCATACCCAGGTCTGACGCCGAGATCCAGGCCCTGGTCCGATGCCTCGGGCGGGCCGGCCACGACACGGTCAGGGGTTGTGAGCTGCTGTCGGTTTTCTGAGCTGAAGTGCGTTGTAGTGAGCGGGGGTGAGTCCTGTCGGCGGGTTCACCGAGTGGGAACGGAAGTTCTGGGATCGAATGGGTGACCTTGGCGTCTGCTGCTCGTTGGGCGGGTGGCAGGTTTCCAGTCTGGGGGGAGGGTGTTGTGGTGGGTGGTGTGCGGGGAGTTGACGGCACTCTTCGCGGTGCCGGGGCCTTGCGGGGTGGCGGTCCGGGACCGCCTGAAGCACCTCACGCCCCAGGACGAGAGTGTTCTGCGCGCGGTCGGTGAGCATCAGGGTCGTCTGGCTTCGCGTGATCTCAGGGCTCGCTGTGCGGATGCTGGAGCACAGCGCGGACACCTGGGCGTCGCGCAAGCGGGACCTGACCGCGCAGTCGTCGTCGCGGATCGCCGGTGCGATCACCAAGGCCACGCACGATCAGTGGGCACTGGCCCGCCGTTGCCAGGCCGCGTACATCCAGACACTGGAGGCCGGGATCAGGACGCTGCCGCACCGCCTGTCCCTCCCGATCGGTGAGCGACCAGGTCCCGATCGGACCTGGTCGCTCGCTCATGGGGCTACCAACTGGGCCGTCACCCGGTGTGATCCAGGAACTGCCGGGCACCGCGCAGTGTGGTGCGCAGATTCCGCTGGGTCGCCCGGCTGTCGAGGCGTACGTCGAGGGCGCCGCGATGTGTGCTGCGGGCCCGCAGGCCGGTGGGCAGCCGGGAGGCATCGAGGTTGTCACGCCTGGCGATGAGGGTGCCGAGCTCGTGACGGCTCAAGGCGTCGGACCCGGCGAGATGGTGGATGCCGGCCGCGTCGCCCGAGGCCAGTTCCAGGAGGGCGGCGGCCAGGTCGGCGACGTGCACCGGGCAGCGGATGTCGTCGGTGAACAGGGCGCCGTTGTGGGTGCCGGCGGCCAGTTCGTGTACGAGGCGCTCATGGACGGAGCGCCCGTAGCCGATGATCAGCGACGTGCGGGCGACAACGGCCTCCGGATGCACGACGAGGACGCCGGTCTCCGCTGCCGCCTTTGCTGCTCCGTACGGGGTGATGGGGTCGGGCAGGCAGGTCTCGTCGTAGTGGACTCGGGCACCGGAGAACACCGCGTCGCTGGACACCTGGACCAGGCGGCTGCCGCACTTCGCCGCGGCCATCGCGATCCGGACAGGGCCCTCGGCCGTAGTCGCCCAGTCGGCCTTGCCGCTCGATGCGTCGACGACGAGATGCGGGCGCACCTCGGCCATGACGGCGTCCAGACGTCCCGCATCCCGCAGATCAAGGGCGTACCACTCGGCCTGGGAAGTGTCGCCGGGCATGGTCGCGTAGGTCGCGGCTGTTGTGTGCCCGGCCGCTCTCGCCTGCCGGATCAGTTCGTTCCCCAGGAAGCCGCTGCCGCCGATGATCAGAGCTGTCATGTGCGACACGGTAGAGGTCCCGGTGGGTACCTGCGGTGGAGATGCCCGGCCTCGCTGCGAGGCCGGGCATGCTGGCGGTCTTTATGGGATCTGTGTTTGGGATCTCTGCATGGGATCCGGGAACCCTAGGTGACCGTCAGGGTCACCGGCCCACTCGGCATCGGGGTGTTGTTCGGGAAACCGAAGGACGAGGACTTGCCCGCCTGGTCGGACAGGCGCAGGGCGATGGCATACGTCCCGGGGGCCACGGCGGAGGGGAGTGGGAAGGAGAGGGTCAACGGGCCGCTGAAGGTCAGTGAGGCACCGCCGGACGAGGCCGGGATCCACTGCCCCGAGGAGTCGATCAGGTAGATGTCGTAGCCGTTGACACCCGCGGTGGTGCCCGAGACGTTGACGGTGAGGCGGATGTCGGTGGAGTGTTCCGTTGCCGGGATGGTGGCGGGCGAGAGTGTGGCCTGGTCGATCTCGGGCAGCACCGTGTCGGGTGCCGAAGTGATCGTCAGGCCGGTCTCCGGTGCGCCGTACTTCGAGCCGTACAGGGCGACGTTCCCGGCGTTGTCCGTGATGATCATGCCGGTGAGTCCATGTCGGTGACGGCCATGTTGCCCGTCTCCTGCGCCGCCGCGGTCCCCGTGATCGGCGTCAGGGTCAGCGCGAGCCCCATCCCGATCGCCGCGATCATCCGTCTCAGTCGTATGCGCAACTGCGGGCCCCTCGTTCTGTTTTCCGTCGTGTCCCCGTTGCCCGGGGCAAGCGGACTGTAACAGCGCAGTCACTGATCTGTTCGACTGTTTCCGTGCCGGCTCGTCCTCGCCCACGACCACCATCCGGGCCCGGCCGATGGGGATCTGCACGAGCCACGACAGACGCGGCTCCAGGTCCCTCGCCGTGGGTCCGGAACGATCGGCACCGCCGGGATCGAGGAACCCTACTGGCGCGCCAGGCCGTGGCGGCCGGCCCAGGCGTTGATCGCCGCGGCCAGCTCCTCGGGGCGGTCCTCCGGGGAGTGGTGGCCGGCGAGGCCGTGGTGGGAGACCTCCAGGCCCGCGATGTTCTCCTCGCACCAGGCCACCGTCCCCCGGTCGGTCATCGCCCCCGGGCCCGGCTCGAACGCGGCGAGCAGCTTGGGGACTTCGGGGCTGGCGGCCAGCCAGGCGTCGTAGCGCTCGACGCGGGCCACGACGTCGGCGGGCTCGCCGTCCAGCGGCATCATGCGCGTCCACGCCAGTACCGGGCGGCGGCTGTGCGGGGTCGGGAAGGGGCGGCGGTAGACCTCCAGGTCGGCAGGGTCGAGCGGGGTGGCGAGCGTGTTCGGGAGCCCTTCGATGAACAGCGACTTCTCCAGGATCATCTCCTCGCCCACCCCGGGGGTCCGCAGGAGGGTGAACAACTCCCGGCCGGCCGCCGGGAACTCGTCGCCGACCAGCGGCTTGATGATCGTCTCGGTGAAGGCGAGGCCGCGGACGCGGCCCGGGAGACGGGCGGCGCGGTCGAAGGCGAGCGCCCCACCCCAGTCGTGGCCGACGAGGACGGCCTCGGCCAGGCCGAGGCCGTCGAACCAGGCGTCGAGATGGCGGGCGTGCTCGTCGAAGGAGTAGGCCAGGTCGGGCTTGCCGGAGTCGCCCATGCCGATGAGGTCGGGGGCCAGCAGGCGGCGGCCGGGCGCTGCCACCCCCGGCAGGACGTTCCGCCACAGGTGGGAGGAGGTGGGGTTGCCGTGCAGGAAGACGAACGGCAGCCCGTCGGGGTCGCCGGACTCGCGGTAGTGGAGGGTGGAGCCGAGGACGGGGAGGGTGGGCATCGCGGTGTAACTTCGCTTTCCGTACGGGGATTCAGAGGTTGAGGCTCAGGACGCGGTCGACGGCGATCTCGATGACGACCAGGTCCGGCGGGGCGGGCGGGGCCGCGCGGTAGCGGGCGGTGTAGCGGCGGACGGCCTCGGCCAGGTGCTCGGGGGCGTCGGTGACGGCGGCCCGGCCTTCGAGAGTGACCCAGCGGAAGCCGTCCGCCTGGCAGAGCGCGACACGAGCCGCCGGGCCGCCCGCCGCCACGTTCCGGGCCTTGCGCGCTCCCGCCCGGGTGGTCACCCGGACCAGGCCGGTGGCCGTGTCGACAGTGAAGCGGACAGGAGCGACGTGCGGGGTGCCGTCCGGGCGGAGGGTGGTGAGGGTGGCCGTGCCGGGGCGGGTGAGGAACGCCCGCGTGCCGGCCGGGAGTTCGACCGCCGCCCGGCTCACTTCTTCTTCACGCCCTCGTTCCAGATCAGCTTGGCGATGTTCGGCTTCACGGCCGTGGTGATGACGCCCATGGCCGTACGGACGTACCGCCGCTCCTCCAGCTCGCGCAGCATGCTCGCGGCCAGGTCGGCACGGGCGGTGAAGACGCCGTCGGCGCTGGTCTCGGCGGTGTGGTGGTCCGTGACGACGGGGTGCTCGAAGAGACCCGAGGGCCGGACGAGGGTCCAGTCGAGGTCCGTCCGACGGATCACGGCCTCCATGCGGCGCATGTCCTCGTGGAGGGTACGGCCGAGACGTCGGTTCACCAGCGGGTCGAGCACATGGTTGAAGAAGTGGGCGCCGGTGGGGCGCCAGTCCGGGTCGGCGATGCTGGAGCTGACGGCGAGCAGCCGCTTGACGCCGTGGCGTGCCATGGCCCCGGTGATGGCAGTGGCGCTCGCCGAGTACGTGGTGATGGTCTGCTTGCTGAAGCGCGCGCCCAGCGCGGAGAGTACGGCGTCGGTGCCGTCGATCGCGGCATCGACGGCCGCCGGGTCGGTGGCGTCGGCGACGGCCACGGCGAGGCCGGGGCGCGCGGCGAGGGAGCCGGGGCGGCGGGTCACGGCGACGACCTCGTGGCCGGCGGCGAGGGCCTGGTCGGTGAGGTGGCGGCCGGTCGGTCCGTTGGCTCCGAAGACTGCGATACGCATGGTGTCGGGTCATCCCTTCGTGTGGTTCGTGGAACGCCCTTGACTGTCCCGATCACCGAACGCAGGCTCAACGCTGATGAATAACGCAGCCCCCGCCCCCGCCCGCACCCGAGGCCGCCCCCGCGGCAACCCGCCGACCCGCGAGTCGATCGTCCCGGCGGCCCGCGCGCTGTTCCTGGAGCGCGGCTACCGGCGCACCACTCTGCGCGCGGTGGCCGCGGCCGCCGGGGTCGACCCGGCGCTGATCGCGTACCACTTCGGCTCGAAGAAGGGCCTGTTCGCGGACGTGATGCAGTTCCAGTGCGCCAACGCGCTGGCGGTGGAAGCCGTCCTCGGCGGCGACCCGGCCACGCTCCCCGACCGCCTGATCGACGCGGTGACGGACCTGTGGGAGGACGCCGACTTCCGACAGCTCACCGCCCAGGGCGACGAGGCCGCCGAGGCGATCCGCGAATACCTCGAACACGAGCTGCTGGCCCGGCTTGTTGAATTCCTCGGCGGCCGGGACGCGACCGCACGTGCCACGGCCGTGGTGACGATCCTCGGCGGCCTCATCTACACCCGCTACCTCAACCCCCTCCCCACCCCCGCGGCCCTCACCCCGTCCGAGACCCGCCGCATCCTCACCCCGGCGCTGCGCGCGGCACTGGCCCCGAGGCCGCGCACCGCGGCAACCACCAACGCAGGCCGTCGGGGCTGACCGGCCTCCGGCGGAGGCGCCGTCCGGCCCCGCCGGGCAGCTTGTGGCCCGGGTGGCCGCGACGACCGCGGTGGCGTTGCTCGTCGTCCTCGGGTACGGGTTCATCCGTGGGGGACTCCACGGGCTGAACGACGCCTCCGCGGTCGCCGCGCGTGGACGGTCGGTCGACGGGGTCGTCGTGGCGAAAGACAACGGTGATCGGGCCCCGCGGCATGGAAGACGCCGGCCCCACCGTCGCCCACAGCGACGCCCCTGCCCCGGGTGACGAGGACGACGACACCATCATCCCCGAGGGGCAGACCTTTGCCCACCTCGCTCGCGAGCTGGCTCCCGACTGGCGGGTCATCGCCCCCGATCAGCGTGGACACGGAGCGAAGAACCCGCCGCGGCCGAGGCGTCCCTGGACCCGATACGGTCCCGGATCCTCGCCGCCCTGGCCGAGCCCGGCTCGGCCGCCATGCTGGCCGTCCGCCTGGGGCTTCCCCGGCAGAAGGTCAACTACCACCTCAAGGAGCTGGAGCGTCACGGGCTGGTCGAGCTCACCGAAGAACGCCGCAAGGGCAACGTCACCGAGCGGGTGTACAGCGCCACCGCCGCTTCCTACGTGATCTCCCCCAACGCCTTGGTCGCCGTCAGCCCCGATCCATCCCGGTCTCCCGACCAGCACTCCGCCCGCTGGCTGCTGGCACTGGGGTCCCGGCTGGTGCAGGAGATCGGCACACTGCTGACCGGCGCGGCCCGGGTTCGGCGGCGGGTCGCCACCTTCGGCATCGACGCCGAGGTGCGGTTCGCCTCCGCTGCCGACCGGACGGCCTTCGCCGATGAACTGGCCGAGGCGGTGGCGGCCCTCGTCGGCCGCTACCACGACGAGGCCGCCCCAGAAGGCCGGAGCCACCGAGTGATCGTCGGGCTCCACCAGATCCCCGCGCCGCAGCCCGGCCCCGACGCGAACGCGGCCGGCCCGCAGCAGCAATCCGGGGGGACGCACGAGACCGAACCCGAAGCAGGACAGGACTGCGCACCATGACACACCCATTCGAGATCGAGCTGGAGACGAACCTCCCGGCGAGCCCGGAACAGGTCTGGGAGGCGATCGCCACCGGACCGGGGATCGACTCCTGGTTCATGGGCCGCAACGAGGTGGAGCCACGCGAGGGCGGGTCCGCGGCCATGGAGACCGGGGGCCACCGGGAGGAGGCGGTGGTCACCGCCTACGAGCCCGGCAATCGCTTCGCGACCCGCACGGCCACCGCCGAGGACGGCCGGTTCATGGCCTTCGAGTACCTGATCGAGGGGCGGGGCGGCGGCAGCACCGTGCTCCGCGTCGTCCACAGCGGCCTACTCGGCGACGACTGGGAGGACGAGTACGACGCCCTGCGCCGCGGCTGGCCCTTCCACCTCCACACGCTCCGCGAATACCTGACGCACTTCCCCGGACGCACCGGCGTTCCCGTCTTCGCCCGGGCGCCGTCCGGCGAGCGATCGGCACCGGAGGTGCGATCGGCACTCGCCCGAGGGCTTTCGCTGCCGAGCCCGATCCCCGTCGGCTCGCAGACACACGCCGCGCCGGCCGGTCTGCCGCCGCTGGATGGCGCAGTCGTCTGGTCCGACGACGAGCGCATGGAGCTCCGCACCGCCGACGGGATCTACACCTTCCACCACGGCTCCGGCATGGTGCTGATGTTCCACCACCTGTTCGGCCCGGACACGGACAGTGCCGAGGTCGCCTGGCAGCAGTGGCTGACCGGGCTCCTCGGCTGACCTCCGCAAGCCACTCAGGCCGCCCGTACGCGCGGCGTGTGCCGGGTCCCGATGCAACCGAAGAGCTCCCTGATGCGCCGCTCCGGGATACGTCATCACTACACCTCTGCCGTCTCGAACATGACCGAAGCGGCAGCAAACAACCGAGAACCAGACACGAGACACCGAGGAATCCTCATGCGTCCCCTGATCAGCACCGCTTTCATCTCGCTTGACGGCGTCGTGGAGGGCCCCGGCGGCGAACCGGGCTACCGAAACTCCGGATGGACCTTCAAGGACGTCGAGTTCGTCCCCGAGGCGTTCGAAATCAAGGTGCGGGAGCAGAAGGAATCCACCGCGATCCTGATGGGCCGGATCAGCTACGCGTTCAGCCCGGTGTGGCCGGACATGGAGGAATTCGCCGACTACAAGACGATGCCGAAGTACGTCGTGTCCACCACCCTCACCGACGACGGCCTTGTCTCGAACTGGGGCGAGACCACCATCCTGCGCTCGCTCGACGAGGTCGCCGCACTGAAGGAGACCGAGGGAGGCCCGATCATCATCCACGGCAGCGCCACCCTCAACCATGCCCTGTCCGACGCGGGCCTGATCGACCGCTACCACCTGCTCGTCTTCCCGCTGCTGCTCGGCGCCGGCAAGCGACTGTTCAGCACCACGGACAAGGACACCCAGAAGCTGAAGCTGGTCGAGTACGAGGCCTACTCCAACGGTCTGCAGAAGAACGTCTTCGATGTCGTCCGCTGACAGGGCTTCGATTCCTGCCCTGCCGTCGCCGCCTCCTCACGGGTGGGCATAGGGTGCCGCGTCGTGAACACTGACATACCTGATGAGCGGCTGCTCGCCATGGCCAGTACAGCCGGATACGGCGAGTCCGCCGCTGCCCTGGCCGAGCAGTACGAGAGCGTTTCGTCGGATGAGGTGCACCGGGAAGTGCTTCACCTTTTCCCGGCGCAGCCAAGCACGGTCCTGGACATCGGGGCGGGAAGCGGGCGTGACGCGGCGGCCCTGGCTGCGCGGGGACACCGGCTCGTCGCCGCGGAACCCACCGCCGAGCTGCGCGAGCTGGGCGAGCGTATCCACGCAGGACAAGACATCGAGTGGGTCGACGACGCCCTCCCCGGCCTGCCGACCCTGACCAGTCAGGGGCGTCGCTTCGACCTGATCCTGCTGACCGCGGTCTGGATGCACCTGGACGAGCAGGAGCGGAAGGCGGCCATGGCCACCCTGGTCAGTCTGCTCGGCAATGCCGGTCAGGTGGTCCTCTCGCTGCGGCATGGTCCTGTCCCCGCCGGTCGCCGCATGTTTCCTGTCTCCGCGCAGGAGACGATCGAGCTCGCCCAGCGGCAGGGTTTGGAGGTCGTGCACCTTGCCCACCGCGAGGATCCGCACGGGCGCACCGATGTCTCCTGGAGCTACTTGGTCCTGCGGCACGCGCCACTGCACCATCGACAGGCGGACGAGCGCGATCTGTCCGCCCTGGTCCGACTGCGGGACGACGCGGCGCGCTGGCACATTGCCCAAGGCATCGACCAGTGGAAGCCCGGGGAACTCGACATCGAGCACTTCCGCACACGACTGCACGACGGAGAGGTCTGGATCGCTGCCCTCGGTCCACACGGACCGATCGCCGGGGCCTGGGAGTTGTGGTGGGACGACCCCGCCGCCTGGGGGCCACAGTCTCCGAACGCCGGATACGTCCACCGGCTCATGACCGACCGCCGCGTCGCACCATCAGGCACCGGGCGGCAGATGCTCGCCCGGGCCGAAGCCCGCATCGCCGCCGCAGGCCGGCAGATCTGCCGACTCGACTGTCTGGCCGACAACTACCGGCTCCGGGAGTACTACGAGACGGCCGACTACAACGTCGTTCGTGAGCACGCAAAGGACGGCGGACTCGGTCGCATCTACGCAGTCACGCTGATGGAGAAACGGCTCTAGCCCGCGAGAACGCAAAGCACCGGGCTCCTCCGGACCGCGCCTGTCAGGGACGCGGGCCGACAGGGCCCGGTGATCGTCGCCCGGTCAGGGCTCTCACCTGCGATACCGCGGCCCTGCTGGTGGTGACCAGCAACAACTGGGCCCCGCGCACACAGCACCCCAGGACAGCTCCATCATCGTGCGTCTCGCAGTCCGAGAATGTACGTCGCGGTGAGGGCAACGGCACGGTCTTCGTCATGGGACAGATCCGCGAGGGCACGCAACGCCGTGGTTCCCGGGATGTCCGCGAGCGCCTGTGTCAGCCGTCGGCGTGCGGACGGTTCAACGGAGCCGTGGGCGAGGCGGTCGACGAGCCCAGTAGCGATCTGATCCGCCAACGCGGGACGACCCGCCAGCGCGCCCAGCGCATCGGCCGCATCGGCGTCATTCGCATCCTCCACGACCATGTCGATGAGCGTCGGGACCGCGTCGGCTGCTCCACGGGCCCCGAGCGCCAGAGCCGCATACCTGCGGACCACGATGTCGGGGTTCGCGAGGGCGTCCTGCAGCAGCGCGGTCGCCTCATCGTTCGGAATCTCGGCGATGGACT
Source organism: Streptomyces sp. NPDC058240 (assembly GCF_042882135.1). Classification (NCBI taxonomy): domain Bacteria; kingdom Bacillati; phylum Actinomycetota; class Actinomycetes; order Kitasatosporales; family Streptomycetaceae; genus Streptomyces; species Streptomyces sp. NPDC058240. Next base: position 5,101 of record NZ_JBHVWT010000017.1, on the reverse strand, counting down.
GGACGGCACGCTTCCGCACCTCGGCCGCTGGTGCGCGGAGGCCCTCCGCCAGCAGCGCCGATGCGTCATCGCCCGATTGCGCCAAAGCCCATCGAAGGGCTCCGGCGACGTTCGGGTCCGTCTCGCTCAGCGCCGCTTCCACCAGTGCCTCCACTGGCACCGGAACCTCCTCGACCGAGGACAAGGCCGCGCGCTGGCGCGTCCCGGCGCTCTTCGACCCCAACGCCTGGAGGAGTACGACGATCTGGAGGACGTCCTCCCAGCCGGCGGGTTCCGCTGCACCGATCCGACCCAAACGCGTAAGCAGCTCCGTCTCATGTGCAATGCGTTCTCGCGTCTGGCGGATGAGGTCGTCGACGAGGTCCCGGGGTGTGAAGCCGGGATCATCGAGCGCGCGCCCGACTTCACGCAGCGACAGTCCCAGTGACCGCAGGCTCTCGATATGGAAGATCCGTCGGATGTCCTCGTCTGAATACTCTCGGTAGCCGGCGTCGGTACGACCCGTTGGCCGCACCAGGCCGAGCGCGTCGTAATGCCTGAGCATGCGGGCGCTGACCCCGGACCGTCGTGCCACATCACCGATCAGCACTGCCCATCACTCCTCCTGGTCGGTCCTTCCGAGGACTACGATGCGCTTCGCCTCCTCGATCGCGAACTCGAATCCGGCGTCCGGGTCGCGCAACAGCCGTTCCGTGGCGATTGCGTGGGCGCGCACTCGGGGGTCGAGATCCGTCATCGCAGCGCGCAGAGTCGGCAGAATCACCTCACCGAGCGCGATCAGCGCCCGGCTGAGACTCAGCTGCGTCTCACGTTCGCCGCGTCCGAGCTGTGCCGACAACACCGCGGCCAATTCGGGCTCTTCACCCTCGGGCACGAGCGCGACCGCTGCCCGCCAAGCGCTCCGCGCCACCTCGTCGTCGGCGTCGGACAGAACCGCCCGTGTGATCGCCGGCCACGCTCGCCGATCCCCGATCTTGGACAGTGTGTGCAAGGCCTGGCTCCGTGCCTGCGTACGCTCCGAGCGGACTTCATCGATGAGCTCCGGGACCGTCAGCGATGCCGAGTGGCGGGTGAGTGCCCACGTAAGCATTTCGCGCACGTAGAACTCGGGTTCGATCGCGCATCTTTCGATGAGCGTGTCGACGAATCGCGGGTCAGGGGTCGTACCGACCGCCAGCGCCGCCCGCAGCCGTACTGCCGAGCGGCTGTCCGCCAACCCCTGGACAGCGCGCATCGCATCCGTGTCCTGTTTCGCCATGGTCATCGGGACCACCTCCTTGGCCACAGTGAAGACCTTGTCACTGTGCCAAGGTCAAGCGCCGGGGTGCACCATGTGGGACTTCCCCGACGGCCGGACCGGTGGCAACCGGTACCTGGTACTCGGCCTCGGCACGGGGCAGGCTGCCGACCTCGCGATGCCGCGACACCGGGACGAGCTGATCGTCTACGGACCGCTGCTCCGGTCGTCCCGCTTCCCTGCTCTGTGGCTCTGTGGCTCTGTGACTCTATGGCCCTGTGACTCTATGGCCCTGTGACTCTGTGGTTCCTGCGGCTCGACCTTGTCGCCGCCCGCCAGAAGTGGCTTCCCCGGCATCGCGACCGCGAACGCTTCTCCTGCAGTACCTGGGCCTTCGCATCCACTACCCGGATGCGGTACGAAGTCCGATGTGAACGATCAGACTCAGCCCGCGACTGTTCGCGTGTTCATCGCCCTGGCCCCGCCCGACCCCGCGAAGGAAGAACTGGCCCGGGAGCTGCGCACCGCCTATGACACACACCCTCAGATGCGGTGGAACCGCATCGAGGACTGGCACATCACCCTGGCGTTCCTCGGGGAGCTACCGGTCGAGACAGTTCCGGTCCTGCGCCCGGCTCTCGCCAACCTCGCGGCGGACCACCAGTCACTCCGTTTGGCACTGCGCGGCAGCGGAGTCTTCGACGACCGGGTGCTGTGGAGCGGAATCGACGGAGACCTCGACGAGCTGCACATGCTCGCCGCCGATGTGCGTACCGCCGTCAAGAATTGCGGTGTCACCTTCGAGGAACGACCCCTGCGCCCCCATCTGACGTTGGCCCGTGCCCGCCGAGGAGATCGATCCTCGGCAGGAGAGATCGCCGAGAGGTTCGCCGGATTCACCGGTCGTCGATGGCCTGCCGAACGTCTGCACCTGGTCGGCAGCAACGTCGGCCGTAGCCGAGGACCGATCCACTACCGCGACATCGAGGCTTGGGCCCTCGGCAACGGGAACTCCACCGGATCTCGGGGGTGAGGGGCGTGGCCGGTGAGTTGGCCGCCGGGCTTCCGGGCCGGGGTCCGACCCGACGCGGATGTCCTTGTCAGTGGTGGCAGGCAGACTGTGGTGCATGACTTCGGTGACCGCGCATGACTACGCCTGGATACGGTCCTCCCCGTTCTTCCGCTATGCGCTGGAGACCGGGTACGCCCTGACCCTGGTGCGGGGCGTCGCCCCGGGGGAGGTGCTGCGGGTCATGGAGACGGAGCCCCAGGGCATGTGCGCGGGGACGGCGGCGTGGGGATGCAGCCGCGCTTCCTGGAAGCCCTGTCGGCGGGCGGACGCGCCGTGGGGCACTCCAGCAACGGAGGGAAGCCCATCCACCTGTTCCACTGGTACGAGGACGGGCAGCTCAGGACCGCCTTCGAGTGGCCCACGGCGAGGGACGGCAGCACCCCCGACGCCCTCAACCCGGTGATGCGTGAGGTCGGTTTCCATCTCTCCGACGGCGAGGGCGACACCGGCGTGCCCGTGGACACCAAGGCGGCGGTCCTCGCCCTGACCGAGCGGCTGACCGGTGTGCGGGTGACGGAGGAACTGCTCCAGGAGGCCGAGTACCGACTCGGGCTCGTACCGGAGGAGCCCGCCGAGGAGTGGACCGGCATCGTCATCGACATCACCGACGCCCACGGGGAACGCCTCTACAAGGAAGTCAGCCGCGAGGAGGTCGAGTCAGCCATGGCGCGCGCCCGCGCGCCCGCGCCGAGGCCGCAGAACCGATTGTCATCCGCAGGCCCTCATCACCGCCCCCTGATCGTCACGACGGTCGAAGCGGATCGTTGACCGGGTCCGGATCGATGACTGGATTGTGCGGATCGATGGGGGCGGGCGAGGCGGGAGCGTCTTGCGTGGCTCAAGCCAGACGGAGAGCGGAGACCAGGTCCGGCGGCGGGCGTATCGGAGAGCTCGCCTGCACGGTGTAGGGGCCGTTGATGGGCGTCGGCATGCCCATGGCTGCCTCGTTCGCGAGGCTGGGCTTCAACGGGTCTTGTCGTGGGTGGGGCCGAACCGGGATGATCTTCGGTCATGCGTCTCGACGAACTCAACGCTGGTGAACGTCAGTTGTGGAACTCCTTCGCCCAGGGCGGCGTTGTCGATGTCCGCGACGCCCCGCAAGCGGCGGAACTCGCAGTGCGGGCCGAGGTCATTGCGGCGCTGCTGCTGGGCGCCGGCGCCGACCCCGCCCCGGGCGACCGCCCGGCACTGCGCCTGACCGGCGCCCGCATCACGGGCAGGCTGGATCTGCAATTCGCCGAGATCCCCGTGCCGGTCGTCCTGGACGAATGTCGCTTCGACGAAGTGCCCCTGCTCCGGGGCGCCAGGATCCGCGAGCTGGTCCTCACCGGATGCGCCTTCCCGGGGCTCGCCGCCGACGCGGCCCAGATCGACGGCCGACTGGTCCTGTCCCGCTGCCACCTGACCGGGCCCCTCGTACTCACCCGCTCGCAGATCCACAGCGACCTGGACCTCCGCGACACCGTGATCACCGCGCCCGGGACCGAGGCGATATCCGCTGTCCACCTCATCGTGGGCGGCGACGTGCTGTGCACCAACCTCGCGGTCCGGGGAACCTTCCGCTGTACCGGCGCCGCCGTCTCCGGCGAGTTCGACCTGGAGGGCGCCTCCCTGCGCAACCCCGGCGGCCACGCCCTGGACGCCTACCACGTCCGGATCACCGGGGACTTCACCTTCCACCCGGGCTTCAGCGCCGAAGGGCGGATCATCCTCTCCGGTGCCACGGTCGCGGCGGCGATCGGATTCTGTGGGGCCCGGCTGAACAACGTCGGCGACGTTGCGCTGGAGGCCGTTGACGTCACAGTCGCCCGCAACTTCGACCTCGGCCTAGGGCTCCGCGTCGACGGAGGCATCAAACTCGACGGCAGCAGCATCGGCACGCAGCTCAGCTTCCGCGATGCCACGCTGACGAATTTCGGCGGCACCGCCCTGTCCTTGCGGCTGGCTCGCGCCCGGGAGACCGATCTGCGCACCCGGCAGCCGATCGACGGCACCGTCGACGCCAGCAATGCCCAGCTGGGCACCCTGTACGACACCCCCGACACCTGGCCCGCCGACCTCCGACTGGCCGAGACCACCTACGACGCGCTTGCCATCCCCCTGACAGCCACCGAACGGCTCGACTGGATCCGGCACAGCACCGATGCCTACCTCCCCCAGCCGTACGAGCAGCTCGCAACCGCCTACCGACGGCTCGGACACGAGGACGAAGCACGCACGGTGCTCCTCGCCAAGCAACGCCATCGCCGTGCCATGCTCCCCCTGCACACCCGCGTCTGGGGCTACATCCAGGACACAACCGTCGGCTACGGCTACCGGCCACTCCGCGCCAGCCTCTGGCTCATGGCGCTGCTCGCCTGCGGCGCACTCTTCTTCGCAGCCCATCCGCCCGCACCTCTCGAAGCGGAGAAGGCACCGCCATTCAACGCCGTCGTCTACGCGTTCGACCTGCTCGTCCCGATCACCGCCTTCGGACAGGACGTCGCCTTCGCACCACGAGGCACCGGTCAATGGCTCGCCTACGCGCTGACCGCTGCCGGGTGGATCCTGGCCACGACCGTCGCCGCCGGCATCTCACGGGCGATCAACCGCCAGTAACGAACCGACAGCCACGACGTGACGCGGTATGCACGCTCAGAGCCCTGCCCGTAAAGAACCGGCCGAGGCGTAGCGCGACTGCGGTCGGCCCCCGCTGTCAGAGGGCGGTATGTGACGTGATGCCACGTTTGCTGTCGCTGGAACGTGTGGCACAGGCGTATCGGGGCTGATCGGAGAGTCCTGTCGTGCTGGAG
>NZ_JBHVWT010000016.1:71734-155384 GCF_042882135.1 Streptomyces sp. NPDC058240 | reverse complement strand
GAGCCGCCTCGGACGGCTCGACGGACTCGGCCTCGGTCACGTTCTCACTGGTCATCGATGCATCTTCCTTGATCAGGAGTTACACCGATCGTTTTGCAGTCCCCAGCATCGGCGTGTCAGCGGTCGGCGCCGACAGGTCCAGCGCACCGCCGGACGCCTTGGACACTGTCACCGTGGCCGCACCGATGTTGGCCGATCCCGGATCAATCACCAGGGAATACGTACCGGTCATGGCAAGGTCGTGGGCCTGCCAGTTTCCACCGTCCGCCGCCACATAACCGGTGCTACCCACCTGGACGCCTTGCGGGTCGTACAACCGGAGCCCGACAGTCGAGTTGAACGTCGACGCAGTGATCCCGAACCCGATGTCGTCACCCTGCTCGGCATCGAACAGCACCTGCGCACGCCTGCCCGGCGTCGTGATCGCCACTGTCGGCGGGTTGTCGTCCGTCACCGAGGTACGCACTGTGGTCTCGAACGTACCGTCATCGCTGCCGGCCGTGATCCTGAAGTCCGACGGCACCATAGCGATTCCGTCCGGCGTCTCCACCTGAACGCGGCCGGTGGTAGCCCCCTCGGGCACCTTCACCGTCACCGACGTGGCCGTGACTCCGACCAGTTCGCCCAGCGTCCCGCCGTTGAAGCGCACCGCATTGTCCGTCGCGGCCGAAGCGAACCCCGAGCCCGTCAGCACCACCCGCGTGCCAGGTGCCCCGGATACGGGCTCCATCGTGGAGACAACCGGGCCCGAGGGCGCGAGGGCGAACGACTCAGCCGACTGGGCACTTGAACTGCCCACCTTCACCGAGACCTTGCCGTCGACCGCACCCACCGGAACAGTCACGACCAGCCGCGTGGCTGTCGCAGAGGTGACCGTGGCCGCCTTGCCGCCGAAAGAGACGGCGTTGTTCGCGGCCGTCACGGAGAAGCCTGTGCCCGACAGCGTCACCTTCGCCCCGGCCGCAGCTCTCACGGGGACCACCGACAGCACGGACAGTGTGCTGGAAGCGAAGCGGTCCACTCCCAGGCGGTTGCCGGCCTCGTCGTAACGGTAGCGGGCGGTCTCACCACCCGGATCGCTCACCCCGACCAGACGCCCGGCCGCGTCGTAGGCATACACCGCGTCGCTGGTCGTCGGCGCATCGGCCGCCCCGGTCTCACCCTTCGGCGCGGCCGTCCCGGGCTGTGAAGGCTTCGAGGGGAGCGCGGAGGAGGACGGGCTGCCACTTGGCAGGCTACTGGGGACCTCCGACAGCGTCCCCTCGGCACGGGTTGCTGCGGACGGGACCGGAACAGGCGGACGAGATGGGTCCGGAGCCGCCTCCGCAGAGATCGCGCCACCTGCCAGCGCGAGCGCCAGGACGCCAACAGTCAATGACCGCCAGAGCGTGGAAAGTCGTACCCCGAACCGTTCGCCGCGCACACGCACCGCGCCCTCCCCAGGACAAACACATGAGCCACAACAGGACCACGAGACCCACACTCCCCATGCAGGCCGTCACAACATACACACATTCCGTCATGTGCATGCCGGAGATCAACTGAAAGACTCGCGCAACCGAACGAATCGAGTCACGGGGCTCGACCTCTTGGACACTCCGGCCGGCGCAGGCGGACCTCGAAGGCCCCGGTGGCCTTACTGTGTTTGGCACACAAGCAGACCCGGCCGGAGCCCGCCCACGGCCTTCCGGGCTAACCCGCCTGCCGCCACACCGTGCGGTTCTTGCATCTCCGGACACCGGGTGACCGTATTGACGCGTTGCGCCCACTTATGGGGAAGTCCCGTGATCGCCCCGTCTCCGGAGGTGATGTCGTGTCAGGCGGAATCTTGCGTGCGGTCTGCACCACTGCCCTGGCCGCGCTCGTCGTGACCTCGCCGGCGGCCGCCGCGCCCGTGCCGCCCGCTGCGGGGTCCACGCCCACAGGTACGAGAAAGAGCGTCGCCCAGCTCCTGTCCGAACTGCGTCAGCTGTACCAGCAGGCCGAGGAGGCCACCGAGACGTACAACGGGACCGCCGCCGAGCTGAAGAAGCGCGCGGCACAGGCGACGAAGCTCGACATCGCTCTCGTCGCCGCCCGGACCGCGCTGGCCGACAGCCGCGACGAGGCGGGGCGGCTGGCCCGGGAGCAGTACCAGGGCCGGTCCGACTTCTCCGCGTACATGCGGCTGCTGCTGTCCCGGGACCCCGAACACCTCCTGGACCAGGAGCATGTGATCCGGCGCGCGGCGGCCGGGCGGGCGGCGACGGTGAAGCGGCTCACCGGCGCCGAGAAGCGCGCCGACGAGCTGGCGACCGAGTCCCGCAAGGTCCTCGACCGGCAGCAGGTGCTGGCCGCGAAGCAGAAGAAGCAGCGGGACACGGTCCGGTCGCGGCTGAAGGCCGTCGAGTCGATGCTGGCCACGCTCTCCGGCACCCAGCTCACCGAGCTGTCCCGGCTCGAACAGCGGGACATGGAAAAGGCCCAGGGCGCCCTGGTCACCTCGGGGGCCCTGTCCTCGACGAGGCCGCCGTCCGAGGCGGGCGGCGAGGCGGTGAAGTACGCGATCGGCCAGGTCGGCAAGCCGTACGTGTGGGGCGCGGAGGGGCCGGACTCCTTCGACTGCTCGGGGCTCACCTCGCAGGCCTGGGCGAAGGCGGGCCGGGTCATTCCGCGGACGTCGCAGGAGCAGTGGCGGCAGCTGCGGAAGGTGCCTACGAACGCGCTGCGCCCGGGTGACCTGGTGATCTACTTCCCGAAGGCCACGCATGTGGCGATGTACATCGGCAACGGTCTGGTGGTGCAGGCACCCCGGCCGGGCTCGCAGGTGAAGGTCTCGCCGGTGGCGTCGAATCCGCTGCTCGGCGCCGTACGGCCCGACCCGCAGAGCGCGCCGCTGTCCACGTACAGGCCGCCGCAGCTCCCGCAGGGGGCTTCCTCCGGCTCGGACGCGGGGTACGGCTCGTCGTCGGCCCCCTCTGGCTCCGGGCAGTAGGCGGCGCGGAGCGGGAACGACAGCAGGGCCGGGTCCGGTCGGATGTCCGACAGGCCCCGGCCCTGCTGTCGTCGGTCAGGCGGTCTGCGCCGCCCCGGAGACCTCGGCGAGGTACGCGTTGGTCTTCTCCGGGTCGAAGAAGAAGTTGTCGAAGTCCGCCGGGTCGTTGAAGCCGTTGGCGAAGCGGTTGGCGACCGGCTGGAGCTGGCCGGCGGCGCCGATCAGGTTCAGTACGTGCTCCGGCGGAACGCCGAGCATCGCGTTGGTCCACTTCACGACGTGCTGCGCGGTGTCCCAGTAACGGTCGAACGTGGCCTGCATCCACTCCGCGTCGAACTCCCGGTCGCCGTGCTCGATGATCGAGTCCAGGTAGGCGTTGGCGCACTTGGAGGCCGAGTTGGAGCCCTGGCCGGTGATCGGGTCGTTGGCGACGACGACGTCCGCGACGCCGAGCACCAGACCGCCGCCGGGCAGCCGGCCGATCGGCTTGCGGACGGTCGGAGCGTAGCGGCCCGCCAGGGTGCCGTTGGCGTCGGTCAGTTCGACCTTGGTGGCGCGGGCGTACTCCCACGGCGTGAACCGCTCCATGAGCTCCAGCGTCTTCGCCAGGTGCTCGGAGGGGTCCTTGATGCCCTGGAACACGTCGAGCGGGCCGCCCGGAACGCCTTCCCAGAACAGGATGTCGGCGCGGCCGGACGTGGTCAGCGTCGGCATCACGAAGAGCTCGCCGACACCGGGGACCAGGTTGCAGCGGACCGCGTCGAACTCGGGGTGCTCCGGGCGCGGGCCCATGCCGTGGACGTATGCGACGGCCAGGGCGCGCTGCGGGGCGTCGAACGGCGAACGGGAGGCGTCCCGGCCGAACATGGAGACCAGCTCGCCCTTGCCCGCGGAGACCATCACCAGGTCGTAGGTGCGGGAGAAGTAGTCCAGGTCGGAGACGGCCGCGCCGTGGATGACGAGCTGTCCGCCGCGCTGGGCGAAGGTCTCCATCCAGCCGGCCATCTTCACGCGCTGGTCGACGGACTGGGCGAAGCCGTCCAGCTTGCCGACCCAGTCGACGGCGCGCGAGGAGTCGGGCGCCGCGACGGAGACGCCGAGGCCCTCGATGTGCGGGGCCTGGGACTCCCAGAAGTTGAGCTGGTAGTCACGCTCGTGCTGGAGCGCCGTGTGGAACATGCACTGCGTCGACATGACCCGGCCGGAGCGGATCTCGTCGGCCGTGCGGTTGGACATCAGGGTGACTTCGTACCCACGGGACTGCAGTCCGAGGGCCAGCTGGAGTCCGGACTGGCCGGCTCCGACTATGAGTATCTTCCGCATCGCGGTTCTCCGTTGTGTGTAGCTGGGTCGTGTTGTCGGACGTCGTGCGGCAGACGGCAGTCCGACGACACGGCCTAGGCCGGGGTGGCATCGAGAGCGAGGCCCACCAGGGCCAGCAGCGACTCGATGACGGTGATCTTGTTGCGCGCGTCCATGATCACAACAGGCACATGCGGCGGGACGGTCAGGGCCTCCCGGACGTCCGCGGCCTCGAACCCGGGTGTTCCCTCGAAGTGGTTGACGGCGACGATGTACGGCAGCCCGCAGCTCTCGAAGTAGTCGAGGGCGGGGAAGCAGTCGGCGAGCCGACGGGTGTCGGCCATCACGACCGCGCCGATCGCGCCGCGCACCAGGTCGTCCCACATGAACCAGAAGCGCTGCTGGCCCGGTGTGCCGAACACGTACAGCACGAGGTCGTCGTCGAGCGTGATCCGGCCGAAGTCCATCGCGACGGTCGTGGTGACCTTGTCGGGCGTCGCGGAGAGGTCGTCGGTCTCCTCGCTGGCCTGGGTCATCATCGCTTCGGTCTTCAGCGGGGTGATCTCGGAGACCGACCCGACGAATGTCGTCTTGCCCACGCCGAACCCGCCCGCGACCACGATCTTCGTGGCGATGGGGGCCCTGGTGTGGTCCAACTGCCAGGCCTGGAGCGATTCCTCGGCCTGGTCCCTGGCGCCCGGCTGCCGCGGGGCGAAGAGCGGCGACTCAGAGACGGCGGAGTCCATTGAGCACCCTTTCGAGCAGTGCGCGGTCGGGCTGGCCGGTGCCGTGACCGGTCCCGTACACGCGGATCTTTCCCTGGTCGGCCAAGTCGCTGAGCAGCACCCGGACCACGCCGAGCGGCATCTTCAACAAGGCCGAGATCTCCGCGACCGTACGCATCCGGCGGCAGATTTCGACGATGGCCTGGAGCTCCGGCATGACGCGGCCGGCCAGGTTGCCGTTGGTCAGCTCCCGGCGCTCCTCGGGCGCTTCGAGCGCGGCGACGAACGTCTCGACGAGCAGGACGTGGCCGAAGCGGGTGCGTCCGCCGGTGAGCGAGTACGGGCGGACCCGTGCGGGCCTTCGGTCGGACCCGCGGACGGGGAGCCTGCGGGCGGGTTCAGCAGCGGGCTTCACTGGGTGCTCTCCATCGATTTGCGCAGTTCACTGCGGAGTTCGGGGGTGAGTACATGTCCGGCCCGGCCGACGAAGAGCGCCATGTGGTAGGCGATGACGCTCATGTCGCAGTCCGGGGTGGCGTGCACACCGAGCAGCGAGCCGTCGCTGATCGACATGACGAAGACACTGCCTTCGTCCATGGCGACCATCGTCTGCTTGACGCCGCCGCCGTCCATCAGCTTGGCGGCGCCGATGGTGAGGCTGCCGATGCCGGAAACAATGGTCGCCAGGTCGGCGCTGGAGCCCTTGGGGCCGTCCTGACCGCCGGTGCTCCGAGCGACCAGATGGCCGGGGTCGGAGGAGAGCAGCATCAGTCCGTCGGACGAGACGACGGTGACCGAGTGGACCCCTGGCACCTCCTCCACCAGATTGCTCAGCAACCAGTGAAGGTTACGGGCCTCGGTACTCAGCCCGAATGTGCTGGGCGCAGTCAACTGCGTGCCTCCTCGACTGTGTCCCCCGTCTCATCCGTCTGATCGGTACGTACGGGGTGTCCACCTGGTCCGGTGGCTCCCGGGAGGGACTGCGTGGCCGTGATCTCGGCGATCTCCGCCTCGACGTCACGGCGGCCTTCCTTCGCGCCCTGGTGGAAGCCGCCGAGCCGACGGCGCAGCGCCTCCTTGTCCAGACTGCCCTTGCGCTCGGTGGTGGGTGCAGCGGTGGGCTTGACGACCTTGGGGGTGCGCTTGGGAAGCCCCTTGTCCGTGATGCGTTCGGCCTGCTGCGGCTGCGACTGCTGTTCCGGCTGCCGGGGGCCGGGCAGTGCGTCGGCCACGGGCGTGGGGGCCGGGGCAGGAGCGGCGGTGTACGGCTCCGGGGTCTCGTCCGCGACGTGCTCATGGCGGTCGGGGCCGATGGCGTACGGGTCGGGCGCCTTGGTTTCGGGTGCGTCCGCGAACTCCGGCACCACCGGGAGCCGGACCTGCATCGTGACCTCGGACTCCGCCTCGACCGGAAGCTCCGTCGCGGCCGGGGCCTCCGTCCGGGCCGGGGCAGGCCCGGGGGTGGCGGCGGGCGCGGGGGGAGCGGCGGGTGCCGGCTCGGCGCCCGCCTCGCGGATCGTCTGCTCGGCGGCGGCGATCAGCGGGTCCCCGGGCAGGCCGAGCGTACGGCCCGGCAGTGCGTTGGAGTTGGCCTCGGCGACCGAACCCGGCAGGTTCAGCGCGGGCGCCTCCCCGGGGACCTGCACCGGCGGCGGGGTGGCGGCCGGGGGCGCCTTCGGCAGCAGGGCCTGGGGCAGGACGACGACCGCGGTGACCCCGCTGCCCTTGTGGTCGCGCAGCTGGACCCGTACGCCGTGGCGCGCGGCCAGCAGGGAGGTGACCTGGAGGCCGAGACCGGCCCCGGACGCCCCCTTGTCGTCCGGCTCGCCCGAATCGAACAGGGTGGGGTCGCCCAGCCGGGTGTTGAGCTCGCCCATCCGCACGGCCGACATCCCGATGCCCTCGTCCTGCACGGAGAGCATCACCTCGCCGCTCTCCAGCAGCCAGCCGGAGAGCTGGACGTGGGAGTCCGGCGGCGAGAAGGAGGTCGCGTTCTCCAGGAGTTCGGCGACGAGGTGGCTGAGGTCGTCGGCGGCGAAGCCGGCGATCTGGGCGTGCGGCGGCAGGGACTGGATGGTGACCCGCTCGTACCGCTCGATCTCCGACACGGCCGCGCGCAACACGTCGACCAGCGGGATCGGCCCCGCGTGCCCGTGGCCGTGCTCGGCGCCCGCGAGGACCAGCATGTTCTCGCTGTGCCTGCGCATGACGGTGGCCATGTGGTCGAGCTTGAAGAGGGTGGCGAGCCGCTCCGGGTCGTGCTCCCGCTCCTCCAGGCTCTCGATGACCCCGAGCTGGCGCTCGACGAGGCCGAGGGTGCGCAGCGAGAGGTTGACGAAGGTGTGGTGGACCGTGTTCTTCAGCCGCTCCAGCTGGGCGGTGAGGTCGGAGGCCAGGACCTGGAGCTCGGCGCGCTGGACGGTGAGGGCCTCGCGCCCGGCGATCAGCTCGCCGCGCTCGGTCTGCAGGCTCTCGAAACGGCCGTTGAACTCGTGGAGGAGCCCCTGGAGCTTGCCGTGCAGGCTGTTGAGGGACCGTACGACCTGGGCGAACTCGTCGTTGCGACCGGTGTAGCGGATCGGTTCGGCGGTGTCGGGCTCCGTGGCGAGGCGGGCGGCGCCGATCCGCAGGACGGCGAGCGGCTGGGTGAGGGTGCGGGCCACGGCGGTGGAGACGCCGACGGCGATCAGCAGACAGCCGCCGAGCAGCGCGATGCGCAGTTCGAGCGCGGTGACGTCGTCGTCGCGCAACTGCTCCAGGCGCTGGATCTGTTCGGTGCCGAGGGCCGACTCGACGCTCCGCATCCGGTCGATCCGGGCGGAGAGCGCCGCCTCGGCCTTCTTGCGGTTGGTCTGCTGGTCGGAGTCCGACAGCTCGGGGCGGCCGGTGAGGGAGTTGAGGTACTTCTCCGCGCTGTTGACCTCGGGACCGGTGACGGTGGACGACAGCTTGTCGCGGGCGGTGGCGCCCGCGGCCTGGTCGAAGTCGGCGAGCGAGCCGAGTTCGCGGACCCGGGCCTGCTGGGCGGCGGCGCTCAGCTCGTCACGGGTGCGGTCGTCCTTGTCGCTGCCGCTGTCCTGGGGCTGCATCGGGAGCCCGGTCAGCGGGTCGGTCTGCGGGACCGTGTCCTTGCGGGGCACCGAGAGCGCGGCGATCAGCAGCCCGCGGGTGGCGGAGGCCTGCTCGGTGGCCTGTCCGAGGGCGAGCGGGGCGCGGGTGGCCTCGGCCGCGCGCGGCGGGGTCTTCTCGGCGAGTTCGTCGGCGAGGTCGTGAAGCTTGGCGATGACCTCGGAGTAGGCCTGGTGGGCCTCCAGTGCCGTGCCCTTGCCGCTGAGCGCGTCGCGGCGCAGGGAGGGGATGGTGGAGAGGTCGCGGCGCAGTGCCTCCGGGGCCGTGCCCCTGATCTCGTCGACCTGCTGGTCGACACGGGCGCTCCGGCCACGGGAGTCGTCCTTGCCGTCCGTCGCGCCGGACTTCCCGTCACGTCCGGCGGCGAGCCCGGCGGTGACCTCGTCGCGCTCGTCCGCGAGAGCGTGGGCGAGGGCGAGGGCCTGCTGGTTCAGCTCGGCGAGGGTGACCAGCCGTTGCGATTCGTTCAGTTCGGAGGAGGCGGCGAGGATCGCGGGCGTGCCCGCGGCGATGACGGTGATACCGACGACCGCGACACCGGCGACCAGCCGGCTCCGTACGCGCGCGGTGCGCCGGGTGCCCTCGCTCTCGGCAGGTGCCGGTGGCGTCGCCCCGGAACCGCGTTGCTTGCCGCCCTTGCTCCGAGGCCGCTTCTTCTGCACCGGTGCTCGCAATCTTGACTCGTCCGCCCTTGAAGCAGAGGTGACGCACGGTCACATGTAACGAGCGCCCCGACCCCTGGTACGGCTTCCGACCATTCCAGTGCTTTTGAGAGGGGGGCGCGCATCAACCACTCCGCCACCTGAACGAGTGAACAACACTCCAGAGTTGGCGAACAAGTTTGCCCTGGGAGGCCTTCGGCCACACCTGGCCCGTCGGCTGGAACTTCCGCGCAGGCTTTGGCAGGATGCCCGCCCGCACGCCCCACGGAGTCATTCCTTCCGCTCCGGGCACTCGTCTGACCTGCTGGTGCAGGCCAATCCCGGGCGGGTGCAGGGCTCGTGAAGGCGTCGTGCAGACTGGCCGCATGCGCATCGAACTGGCCACCGTCCCCGGCAGCCCGGAACGCCCGAACGAGGACTGGGCCGCCACCGTGCTTCCCGCTTCCGGCCAGGGCGGGGCGCTGATCCTGCTCGACGGAGTGACCCCACCCCGGGGGGACGACGGTTGTGTGCACTCGGTCCCCTGGTTCACCGCCCGGCTGGGCGGCGCACTGGTCGAACTGTCCGGTTCACGGCGGGATCTGACTCTTCAGGAGATCCTGGCAGTGTCCATCCGGCGCACCGCCGACACGCACCGTTCCCCATGTGACCTTTCTCACGTACGCACACCTCAGGCAACGGTCGTCATGGCGCGCTGGGACGACCGCGAGGTCGAACACCTGGTGCTCTCCGATTCCGTACTGTTGTTCGAGGCACACGACGGAGGTGTGCGCCCCCTGCTCGACGACCGGCTCGACCGGCTGCCGCCCGGCTCGCTGAGCACCGAGGCGGTCGCCGACACCCGGGTGCGGAACAAGGAGGGCGGCTTCTTCACCGCCGCCGCCGACCCCTCCGTGGCGGCCCGCGCGGTCACCGGGCGCACCCCGCTCGACCAGGTGCGGTCCATCGCCGCACTGACCGACGGGGCGGCCCGCTGGACCGAGATGTTCCACGAGGGCGACTGGGCGGACTGCCTCGGCGTTCTCCACAAGGAGGGGACGCAGGCGCTGATCGACCGGGTCAGGGCCCTGGAGGACGCGGACACCGGACGCGTGCGTCTGCGCCACAGCAAGACACACGACGACGCGACGGCGGTGTACGCGGTGCTGTGACGGCACACCAGGAGGCCGGCCCGGCGGGCGTCAGTCCTCGGCTCGGGCGTTCAAGTGGTGCAGCAGCCTGGCCAGTTCGGCCACCTCGGCCCGGTCCCAGTCGTCCAGCTTGCGGACATAGCGCTCACGGCGGGCATCACGCACACTGCGGTAACGGGCCAGCCCCTCGACGGTGAGGTGGACGAGGAAGGCCCGGCCGTCGGCCGGATCGGGTTCACGGGCCACCAGTCCGAGGTCTTCCAGGGCGCGCAGTTGACGGCTCATGGTCGCCTTGCCCACCCCGAAGTAGGCCGCGAGATCGGTGGCCCGCTGCTGTCCCGCCGACTCCAGCCGGACGAGAAGTCCGTACGCGGCGGCCTCCAGTTCCGGGTGGACCTCGCGTGCCATTTCCCCCGAGTTGGCACGTGCCCGGCGCAGAAAGACGGCCAACTCCCGCTCCAGGGCAAGGAATGCGTGGTCCACACCACTCCCCCCGGTCGCGCCGGGTTCACTACCGCTTTCGCTCCCGTGCACGTCAACACCCCTCGTGAGCTTTCCTGTCGCTGAAAATTTCTTTCGCCGCTGGTCATCGCCGCAGCTCCGCCAGTATTTCGTAGGCATAGACCAACGGCAGCGACCAGGCCCCCTTCCGCGGCACGGGTCTACGTGCGTAGCGTCATGCATGGCATGTTCACACCATTACATGTCACAGGGGTGCGCCCGGCGCCCCCCTGGGATCAGCACGTCCCCCCACCACGTCCTCGGAGGCATTCCCCATGCCGGTGCTCAGATCCACTTCCAAGGCGTCCCGCCGCTCGCGCCTCGCGGCGGCCGGAACCCTGCTCGCAGCCCTCTCCCTCCTGCTCACCCTGCCCGGCGCGGCGAGCGCCGCGGGCACCCACGACTCGGCCGCCGCCAAGAAGCCCGCCCGCGGCACGGCCACGATGGGCATGGGTGTCGTCGCCCACGACGGCCAGGGCGGACTGCCGCGGGACACCCGCGCCGTCCAGACCGAAGGCGTGGACGTCTCCGGCCACCAGGGCAACGTCAACTGGTCGACGCTCTGGAACAGCGGCGTGAAGTGGGCCTACACCAAGGCCACCGAGGGCACGTACTACACGAACGAGTACTTCGCGCAGCAGTACAACGGCTCGTACAACGTCGGCATGATCCGCGGCGCGTACCACTTCGCCACCCCGAACACCACGAGCGGCGCCGTCCAGGCCAACTACTTCGTGGACCACGGGGGCGGCTGGTCGCGGGACGGCAAGACGCTGCCCGGCGTGCTCGACATCGAGTGGAACCCGTACGGCGACCAGTGCTTCGGCAAGACCGCGGCCGGCATGGTCTCCTGGATCCGCGACTTCGTGAACACGTACAAGGCGCGCACCGGACGCGACGCGGTCATCTACACCGCCACCAGCTGGTGGAAGACCTGCACCGGGAACAACGCGGGCTTCGGCGCCACCAACCCGCTGTGGGTGGCCCGCTACGACTCCACGGTCGGCGAGCTCCCGGCCGGTTGGGGCTTCTACACGATATGGCAGTACACCTCGTCCGGCCCCACCGTCGGCGACCACGACCGCTTCAACGGCGCCCTCGACCGCGTCCAGGCCCTCGCCAACGGCTGAGCCCGCCCGCCGCACCGCTTCACCCAGCAGAGCCCCGGTGGTCCACCGGGGCTCTTCGCTTTCACCCCTCCGACCAGGGATTTCGCCCTCCAGGGCGGCAGCGGACCCCCTATGCATTCAGCGTATACACCCTATGTATAGTCCTTCTCTGCCGCACACCGCGCGCCCTGTTCAGCCACGGAGGAGTGACCCGCCTTGTCCATGAAGACGAAGTCGATCGGTACAGGGTTGGCCGCTGCCCTTGTGACGGCGCTCACCCTGACGCTGAGCGGCTGCTCCATGCAGACCACCGCGCCGGCCTCGGCGCGTGGTGACGCGGGCTCCGACGCCAAGGGTTCCTTCGGCCCGGTGGACTGCCGCAAGGCGAAGTGCATAGCGCTGACCTTCGACGCGGGACCGGGCGAGGACACCCCGCACCTGCTGGACATCCTCAAGGAGAAGAAGGTGCACGCGACCTTCTTCCTGCTGGGCAAGAACCACGTCAAGAAGCACCCCGACACCGTGCGCAGGATCGCCGCCGAGGGGCACGAGGTGGCCAACCACACGTGGACCCACCAGGTCCTGACGGACCGTAAGCCGGCCGAGATACGCGCCGAGCTGGCGAAGACGCAGGACGCGATAGCGGAGATCACCGGCAAGAAGCCGCGCCTCATGCGCCCGCCGCAGGGCCGCACCGACGACACCGTCTCGGACATCAGCAAGGACCTGGGGCTCTCCCAGATCCTGTGGAGCGCCACCGCGAAGGACTACTCCACGACCGACTCGGCGCTGATCAAGAAGCGCATCCTGGACCAGGCGAGCAAGGACGGCGTCATCCTGCTGCACGACATCTACAAGGGCACGGTGCCCGCGGTGCCCGGCATCATCGACGCACTGAAGAAGCAGGGCTACACCTTCGTCACCGTGCCGCAGCTGATGGCTCCCGCCGAGCCGGTCCCCGGGACCATCTACCGCCCCTGAGCCGGCGAGCGGGAGACCCTGGGCCCTGTCGTCAAACTGCCGTCGTCGCCCGGAGGGCGGCCGCGCGGCGTCTGGTGCGTGCGATCGCAAGGCGCCGGAATGGTCTCGTAGCGGAGCTACTAGGCCCTGTCGCCCGGAGGCGGTGACGTCGATGGCGTTGCCGAAGCAGTCGGCTCGGCCGGGACCGGTTGCCGGTACGCACCTGCGGATCACGCGGAACGGCCCGCCGGTACGCACCTGCGGATCACGCGGAACGGCCCGCCCACCCGTTGCCGGGAAGGCGGGCCGTCCGTACCGGCCGCGTACGCGGTGCCACGTCCGTCACGCCGTGGCGGCTACGCCGCGGCCGGGATCCTCTCCTCGGGCCTGGCCGCGGAGGCCGGGGCCAGGGCGATCTCCAGGACCTGGCGGACATCGGTCACCGGGTGGACCTCCAGCGTGTCCAGGACCTCGGCGGGGACGTCGTCCAGGTCGGCCTCGTTCCGCTTCGGGATCACCACGGTGGTGATCCCGGCGCGGTGTGCGGCCAGCAGCTTCTGCTTCAGGCCGCCGATCGGCAGCACCCGTCCGGTCAGCGAGACCTCACCGGTCATCGCCACGTCCGTGCGGACCAGCCGTCCGGAGAGCAGCGAGGCCAGCGCCGTCGTCATGGTGATACCGGCGCTCGGGCCGTCCTTCGGGACCGCGCCCGCCGGGAAGTGGATGTGCACGCCGCGGTCCTTCAGGTCCGCGACCGGCAGTTCCAGCTCCGCGCCGTGCGAGCGCAGGAAGCTCAGCGCGATCTGCGCGGACTCCTTCATGACGTCGCCGAGCTGGCCGGTGAGGGTCAGTCCGGACGCCCCGGTCTCCGGGTCGGCCAGCGACGCCTCCACGAACAGCACGTCGCCGCCCGCGCCGGTCACCGCGAGTCCGGTGGCCACACCGGGCACCGAGGTGCGGCGCTCGGCCGGGTCCTGGGCGGACTCGGGGACGTGGTGCGGACGTCCGATCAGACCGCGCAGATCCGCTTCGGTGACCGTGAACGGAAGCTCCCGGTCGCCCAGTTCGTGCTGGGCCGCGACCTTGCGGAGCAGCCGGGCGACGGCCCGCTCCAGGTTCCGTACGCCCGCTTCACGGGTGTACTCGCCGGCCAGCTTGCGCAGCGCGGACTCGTCGAGCGTCACCTCGTCCTTCTCCAGACCGGCCCGCTCCAGCTGGCGCGGGAGCAGGTGGTCCCGGGCGATGACGACCTTCTCGTCCTCGGTGTAGCCGTCGAGCCTGACCAGCTCCATGCGGTCGAGCAGGGCCTCCGGGATGGCTTCGAGCACATTGGCCGTGGCCAGGAAGACGACATCGCTGAGGTCGAGCTCGACCTCCAGGTAGTGGTCGCGGAAGGTGTGGTTCTGCGCCGGGTCGAGGACTTCGAGGAGGGCGGCGGCCGGGTCTCCCCGGAAGTCGGAGCCGACCTTGTCGATCTCGTCGAGCAGGACGACCGGGTTCATCGAACCGGCCTCCTTGATGGCCCGGACGATACGTCCCGGCAGGGCACCGACGTACGTACGCCGGTGGCCGCGGATCTCCGCCTCGTCCCGCACACCGCCGAGCGCGACGCGGACGAACTTGCGGCCCATGGCGTGCGCGACGGATTCCCCGAGCGAGGTCTTGCCCACGCCCGGAGGCCCCACCAGCGCCAGCACGGCACCGCCGCGCCGCCCGCCGACGACCCCCAGTCCGCGGTCGGAGCGCCGCTTGCGGACGGCGAGGTACTCGGTGATGCGCTCCTTCACGTCCTGGAGCCCCGCGTGCTCGGCGTCGAGGATGCGCTGGGCGCCCCGGATGTCGTAGGCGTCCTCGGTCCGCTCGGTCCACGGCAGTTCGAGGACGGTGTCGAGCCAGGTCCTGATCCAGGAACCCTCGGGGCTCTGGTCGGAGGAGCGCTCCAGCTTGTCGACCTCCTTGAGCGCGGCCTCGCGGACATGCTCGGGAAGGTCGGCGGCCTCGACACGGGCCCGGTAGTCGTCGGACTCGTCTGCGCCGGAACCAGGACCGCCGTTGAGATCGGAGAGCTCCTTTCGGACGGCTTCGAGCTGGCGCCGCAGCAGGAATTCGCGCTGCTGCTTGTCGACGCCCTCCTGGACGTCCTTGGCGATGGACTCGGCGACGTCCTGCTCGGCGAGGTGTTCACCGAGCCACTGGATGGCGAGCTTCAGCCGGGCGACCGGGTCCGTGGTCTCCAGGAGCTGCACCTTCTGGGCCGTGGTGAGGAAGGGCGAGTAACCGGAATTGTCGGCGAGCGCGGAGATGTCCTCGATCTGCTGGACCCGGTCCACGACCTGCCAGGCGCCGCGCTTCTTCAGCCAGCTGGTGGCGAGCGCCTTGTACTCCTTGACCAGCTCGGCGGCGGCACCGGGAAGCGGGTCGGGAACGACCGTGTCGACCCGTGTCCCCTCCACCCAGAGCGCTCCACCCGGCCCGCTGGTCCCGGCCCCGATCCGCACCCGGCCCCGGCCGCGGATCAGCGCGCCCGGATCTCCGTCCGAAAGCCGTCCGACCTGCTCGACGGTGCCGATGACACCGGTACCGGTGTACGTCCCGTCGATCCGCGGCACCAGAAGCACCTCGGGCTTGCCGCCGCCGTCCCGGGCCGCGGCCTGTGCGGCCTCCACGGCGGCACGTACATCGGTGTCGGACAGGTCCAGAGGCACCACCATCCCGGGCAGCACGACCTCGTCGTCGAGCGGCAGCACGGGCAGGGCGAGCGGAGTGACCGCATTGGAATCGATAGCCATGATCTCCCCTTCGGCAGTCAAGTTGAGCTATCCAGACTCAATGCTCCTGAGCGGCTCCTTGTTCCCCGGAGGGTGTTCGCTGTGAGCGATCGACCGGTCGCGCTCGCGCCCCGACCCCCGACCCCCGATCGCCGGGCCCCGGCCCCCCGACCCCGCTGCTCGCCCGCGAGACCAACGGGGACCTGTTTCTCCTGCTCCCCCGCTGGCGGCGAAGGGCCGCCGAAGCCACCACGGACGCCGAACGCCGATATCTGAGCCGGGGCGTCGCCCGCCGTCTCGTCCGGTCCGGCTTCACCCTGGTCATGCCGCGGTGGCGCGGCTGGACCAGCGACCTGGCCGAGTCCGCCGAGGTGTTCGCCCGCTACTACCCGGACCACCCGGAGCGGATCGAGCAGATGCGGCTGGCCGCGCACATCGGCCGCAACCCCTCCGCCGACCCGGCCGTCGTCGCGGCACTCATCGACGACCTGGCCCCCTGGCTGGCGGCCGAGTATCTCGCGGTGCACGGTGAGAAGGCACCACGCCCCTGACCACCGCTCCCCCGGCCGCACCGGCCCGGCGCAGCAGCGGCCAGCAGGCCACACCGAGCAGCAGCGCCAGCGGATGGCCCCAGTTGGTGAGCGGGTTGTCCAGATCGAGCAGGTCGCGCACCAGCATCGCGCCCACCCCGCCGAGCACCAGCACCCGCACCAGCGGGGTGAGCAGTCCGGTGAGCGCGCCCACGCTCGCCAGCAGCCCGAAGCTGATGCCGTAGTCGAGTCGGTGCAGCGACGACTCCGGCAGATGCCCGACGACCACGGAGAGCCCGACCGGGATCTCCGTGGCGAGCGTCGCCACGACATGACCGAGCTGGAACACCGCGGCGGTCCGCCACCCGCCGATGCGGCGTTCCAGCGCGGTCAGCACGAGAGCGAAGGCGAAGACGTACGGGGAGGTGAGCCCGCCGACGACCCACAGGGCGCTGGCCACCAGGACGAGCAGCGGGGTCTCGCCGAGGTGCGCGACGTCCGTGCTCGACTCGCGCAGCACGGCGGCGACGGTGTCGGGATCGGCGTACTCCATGAAGAGGGACGTGACGACCAGTACCAGCAGGTACCCGAAGGTGAACGGGGTACCGGTGGGCGTCGGCAGCAGCCGCAGCCATCGGCGGGCCCTGCGGACCGGAGGCGGCGGGGCCGCGGTGTCGCCCGTGCGGCCCTGGCACGGGATGGCGTCGAGCAGCGGAGCCGCGAAGGGGGCTTCGCGGACCGCCCTGTCCGTACGCTGATGCACCGCGTGAGGCCCCTTTCCATCACAAGCCCCCCAAAGCAACGTCCTACCTTCTGTGATCATCCCCCGCGCCGTCCATGGCGTGAGCCACACGCGCCGTCCGTGAACCGGCCCGGGTCCGTCGCCCGATAGAGAGGTGTGAAGCTGTTGCGCCCCTCGGGGGAGGACCCGGACGACGACGACGCCCTGCTGCGTGCCGTCGCGCAGGGGGACACGGAAGCCCTGGCGACGCTCTACGACCGGCACGCCGGCTGGCTGCTGGCCCGACTGGGCAGGCGGTGCGCGGATGCCGAGACCGTACGGGAAGTTCTCCAGGACACCTTCGTGACGGTCTGGCGCTCCGCCGGATCGCACCGCGGAGCCCGGGTCGGCGGCTGGCTGTGGGTGATCGCCTCGCGCCGGCTGGTGGACGCGCAGCGGGTCCACGCCCGTACCGATCTCGCCACCCGGGCCGGGCGGACCGGGAGCAACGAGTGGGCCGCCACCGCGCCGTCCGCCGAGGAGCGGGTGCTCGCCGGGCTGGAGTACGGGGATGTGGGCGCCGCGCTCGACCGGATCTCGCCCGAGCTGCGGGAGGTCCTGCGCGCCACGGTCATCGACGGGCTGACGACCCGCGAGACGGCCCGGCTCCTGGGCATACCCGAGGGCACGGTCAAGACCCGGGCGATGCGGGCCAGACGTGAGCTGCGCGCCGCACTGGAGCTGTCGGCCGCGGAGGCCGGACCGCTGGGAGGAACGGCATGACCACGACGGGAGGTGCCGGCATGCCCCACTGGCACGTGAGCGAGGAGCTGGCCGGGCGGTACGCCGCCGGTCCGGTGCCGGAGACGGACGCGTGGTCCGTCGAGAAGCACGTGGAGGCGTGCGGGGGATGCGCGGCCCGGATCTCGGCGGCGGTACGCACGCGGCCGGAGGCGGGGGCGGCGCTGGACGCGGTGCGCGCGGGGGTACTGGCCGCGGTGGCGGCGGAGGGGGTGCCGGCGAGGGGGCCCGCCCGCAGCGTCCGGCACCGCTTCCCCGGGGCCGCGACCCGCGCCGGGCGGCTGTTGTGGGCCGCCGGGCCCGCGCTGCGCAGGCCGTGGCTGCTGGCGCTGGTGCTGGTGGCCGTCGGGGCTCTCGCGCTGGCGTACGGGGCCGGGGCCGGGGCCGGGGAGACCATCCGCCCGCTGCTCCTCGTCGTCGCGCCGGTGCTGCCGCTGGCCGGGGTCGCCCTCTCCTACGGCCGGCACGCGGACCCGATGCACGAGATCACCGCCACCACCCCGTCCGGCGGGCTGCCGCTGCTGCTGACCAGGACCGCCGCGGTGCTCGCCGTGAGCATCCCGGCGCTCACGCTCGCCGGGGCGGCGCTGCCCCCGTCCACCGGGTGGCCCGGCGCGGCGGCATGGCTGCTGCCGGGACTCGCGATGACGCTGGCGGCGCTCGCCCTCGGTTCGTACGTCGGCTGCCGTACCGGTGCCACGTCCATCGCCGCGGCCTGGGCGGCCGCCGTGGTCCTTCCTGCCTTCGCCGCGTCGCCCCCGGCGACCGCCGAGGCGGCGGCCGAGGCCGCGCGGTACTTCGCGGGGCCCGCCGCACAGGCCGGCTGGGCGGCGGGCGCGCTGGGGTGCGCCGCGCTGCTCGCCGTACGCCGTAGATCCTTCGATCATCTGGAGAAGTTGTGAGCGTGAACGCATGAGCGGTATCGAGGCCGTGAACACGGTCGAGGTAAGGGCGCTGACCGTCCGGCACCGCAGGACGACCGCGCTGGACGCCGTCGATCTGGACTTCGCGCCCGGCGTGCACGGGCTGCTCGGACCGAACGGGGCGGGCAAGACCTCGCTGATCCGGGTGCTCGCCACCGTCGCCGCGCCCTCCGGCGGCCGGGTGGAGCTGCTCGGCAGCGAGGTGGGCTCCGAGTCGGACCACCGCAGCCGGGCGGCGGTCCGGCGCAGGCTCGGCTATCTGCCGCAGGAGTTCGGCTACTACCCGGGCTTCACGGTCCGCGAATTCGTCTCCTATGTGGCCTGGCTCAAGGAGATGGACGCGGCGGCGGTCCCGGCGGCCGTGGAACGCGCGGTGGACCGGGTGGGTCTGGCGGACCGGATCGACTCACGGGTGAAGACCCTGTCGGGCGGCATGGTGCGGCGCGTCGGCATCGCCCAGGCGATCGTCAACGATCCGGACCTGCTGCTGCTCGACGAGCCCACCGCCGGTCTGGACCCGGAGCAACGGGTCGAGTTCCGGGCGCTGATACGGGAGCTGGGCCGCGCCACCACCGTGATCGTCTCGACCCACCTGGTCGAGGACGTCGCCGCGGCCTGCACCGATGTCACGCTGATCGAGGCGGGCCGGATCGCGTACCGGGGTACGACGCGGGAGCTGACGGAGCTCGGCGGCACCGCGGACGGTGGAGCGGAGCGGCCGGACGGCAACCCGATCGAGCGCGGCTACACCGCCGCGCTGCGGGCGCACCGGGCGGCGGTGGCGAGCCGATGACAGCCTCCGCCACGTCCGTGAAGACCGCGGCCGGGAAGCCCCCGTCCGGGAGGGCCCCGGCCCGCACCGCCCTACTCACCGCCCTGCGGACCGAACTCCGGCGCGGGATCGCCCCCTGGACCGGTCTCGCCGTCATGCTCACCCTCCTCGTTCCGCTGTGGAGCAAGTCGGCCCAGTGGCAGGGGAGCTGGGGCGAGACCCAGAACCAACTGCACACGGCGACCGCACTGCTCGGCGGCCCGCTCGTCGCAGCGGCCACCTGCTGGCAGGGCGGCCGGGAGCACCGCCGGCGCACCGCCGAACTGCTGCTCTCGGTCCCCCGCAGCCGGCTCGCGCAGGTGATGACGGCCGCGACGCCGATCTTGCTGTGGGCGGCGGCCGGGTACCTGCTCGCGCTGGGCGTGGTGTTCGCGGCCACGGCTCCGTACACCGGGGCAGGCGGTCCGTCGCTCTCGGTCGTCGTCGCGGATCTCGGTTCCCTGCTGTCCATCGGCTTCGTCGGCTTCGTGGCCGGGCGGCTGGTGCGGTGGCGGCTGATCGCCCCGGTGCTCGCGGCCGTTCTCTACGTGCTCCTGGGGGCCCCGAACTATGTGGAATCGGATGCCCGGTTCCTGAGCCCCGCCGAGCAGTACGCGTTCGAAGGGTCCGTCCCGGTGTGGTGGTTCGCACCGGTCCAGCTGGCCTGGACGGGCGGCATCGCCGCCACCGTGCTGCTCGCGTACGCGGCCCGGCGGCGCCTGCTGGCCGTCGTACCGCTCGCGCTGGCGGTCACGGCCGGAGCGGTGATCGCGCCGGCGGGCGAGAACCTGTTCCGGGCCGACCCGACCGCGACGCGCAGGGTCTGCTCGGCACCGGCACCCGGCAGGCCACAGATCTGTGTGAAGGCGCCCGATGCCCTTGTGCTGCCCAGCGCGTCCGAAGCCCTGGCCGGCATGTTCTCGCGGTTGGAGGGGGTCCCGGGCGCACCGGTCAGATACGTGGACCCGGAGTCCGATCCGAAGGCCGGCGAAGCCGCGCTCGCCCATGTCATGCGCGGCTGGGGCATCACGCGGAACAGGCTGACCGATCCTCAGGCGTACGCCTCGAACACCGCCCTGACCCTGGTGGACCGCGACTGTCCGGACGGCTTGAGAACGAGCGACCGCAAGGTGTCCGAGCGAGTGCATCTCACGGACGACGCGGTACGCACCTGGCTGGCCGGCGACGACTCCCCATGGGACCCGGACGCCCGCCCCCTCGTCACCCGCCTCACGACCATGCCGGACGCCGACCGCAGGGCCTGGCTCGGCCACTTCCTGGCCACCCTGAAGAGCTGCGAGCCCGCGGAGGTGCCGGCCCTGTGAGCGCTCAGCCGGCCCACGCCGCTCTCCCCCTCCGCTACCTCCGCTCCCGCGCCCTCCCCCTCACCACCGCCACCCTGATCTGCGTCGCCCTCGTCGCCGCCTGGGCCGCCCACTGGCTGCAGAGCCAGCCGCACTTCGACCACACCGCCCGTGTCCCGGTCGTCGTGCTGGCCCCGCTGCTCGCCTCCTCGGCGATCGGCACCAGCCTGCACGCGCACTCCGACGAGCTGGACCGGACCGCCGTGGGCCGCTGGTGGCCGCGCCGGCTGCTGCATCTGCTGGCGCTGACCGTGCTGACGGCCGGAGTGCTCGCGGCGGCGGTCCCGGGGCACCCGGAGGAGTTCGGCGTACCGGCCATGGTGCGCAACGTGCTCGGCGCGACCGGGGTGGCCGCCGCCTCCGTCGCCCTGCTCGGTGCCCGGCTGAGCTGGCTTCCGATGACGGTCTACGGCGGCGCCGTCTACCTGGCGGCGCCCCGCACCCCGGGCGGCGCGGCGGCGGTGTGGGCCTGGCCGATGCAGCCGGGCCCGCAGGTCGCTGCGTGGGCGGTGGCCGTGACGGCGTACGTGGCCGGGGCGGTGTTCCTCACTGTGCGTGGCCCGCGCCCGGAGCGCGGGTAGCCCCGGCGGCGGGTGACTCCTCGGACGGATCCGGCAATCCGCTGGCCTCCGGCCGCGCCGACCGGACAGGATGGCGGGGCCCCGTGTCCGCCATCCACCGGAGACCCGCACCATGCCCGATATTCACCACTCCGACGCTCTCGCCCCCGTCACGCTCGACCGCCGCGAAGGCCCGCACGGCGAGGTCGTTCTGCGGGAGCGGGGCGACGACTTCGAGATCATCGCCAACGGGTGTTTCCTGATGGACACCTCGGACGGACGCTCCGAACGGCTGCTGATCGACGCGGCGCTGGCCGCCCTCCCCACCGGCCGGCCGGCCCCGTCGGTGCTCATCGGGGGTCTCGGCGTCGGCTTCTCGCTCGTCCGGGCCGCCGCCGAGCCGCGGTGGGGCCGGATCGTCGTCGCCGAGCGGGAGCAGGCGATCGTGGACTGGCACCTGGAGGGGCCGCTGGCCGCGATCTCCGGTGCGGCGCTCGCCGATCCCCGGACCGGGATCCTGACGACGGATCTCGTCGAGTACCTGAGAACGACTACGGACCGTTACGACGCCCTGTGTCTGGACATCGACAACGGGCCGGACTGGACCGTCACCGACGACAACACGAGCCTCTACTCCCCCGCCGGTCTCGCGGACTGCCGGGAGCGGCTGACACCGGGCGGCGTTCTCGCAGTGTGGTCCGCACAACCGTCCGCCGATTTCGAACAAGCCCTGCGGAATGCCGGATTCGATGGGGTAAGAACCGAAGAGGTCGCTGTTGCCCGAGGTGTGCCCGACGTGGTGCATCTCGCACTTCGGACAGACTGAGATTCCCCACCGGGTATCGCCGGCCCCCGGAAGCCCGGGGGCCAAGCGGCACAAGACAGACACTCCGCCACTTCCTTGCACCCGAGGCGTTACACCCTGCGTAGCCGAGAACAGTCCGCTGCCTTTACGCTGCTGACCGGTAACGGGATCACCCACGAAATCCACAAGCGAAGACCGTGCGTCCGGGGGAATGGCCCCCGTGAGAACGGGGCAGGGGCGGGGCGATGGAACAGACACACACCACCCACAACGGCGTCGCGGCCACCCCTGGCGCGCAGCGCCGGGTGCTGGTGGTCGAGGACGACCCCACGATCGTCGATGCCATTTCCGCCCGGCTGCGGGCCGAGGGCTTTCTGGTGCAGACCGCACTCGACGGCCCGGCGGCGGTGGACGCGGCCGAGGCGTGGCAACCCGATCTGATGGTGCTCGACATCATGCTTCCCGGCTTCGACGGCCTGGAGGTCTGCCGCCGCGTGCAGGCCCAGCGGCCGGTGCCGGTGCTGATGCTGACCGCCCGGGACGACGAGACCGACATGCTGGTCGGCCTCGGGGTCGGCGCCGACGACTACATGACCAAGCCGTTCTCGATGCGCGAGCTGGCGGCCCGGGTCCATGTCCTGCTGCGCCGGGTCGAGCGCGCGGCGCTGGCCGCGGTGACGCCGCGCAGCGGGATCCTGCGCCTCGGCGAGCTGGAGATCGATCACGCGCAGCGCCGGGTCAGGGTGCGCGCCGACGACGTCCACCTCACACCGACCGAGTTCGACCTGCTGGTCTGTCTGGCCAATACGCCGCGCGCGGTGCTCTCCCGGGAGCAGCTGCTGGCCGAGGTCTGGGACTGGGCGGACGCCTCCGGCACCCGTACGGTCGACAGCCACATCAAGGCGCTGCGCCGGAAGATCGGCGCGGAACGGATCCGTACCGTGCACGGTGTGGGCTACGCCCTGGAGACCCCGGCTCCATGACCCGGCCCGGTTCCGGACTGCGTCCTTTCTCGGTCAAGGCCAAGATGAGCACGCTCGTCGTGGTCTCGGTCTTCATCACCACCGGCCTGCTGATGGTGGCCGTGCGCACCAGGACCGAGCTGCGGTTCATCACGGTGTTCTCGGTGATCGCGACCCTGTTGATCACCCAGTTCGTGGCGCACGGTCTGACCGCGCCGCTGGAAGAGATGACCACCGTGGCCCGGTCCGTCTCGCACGGCGACTACACCAGACGGGTGAGCGGCGCCGGCCGGCGCGACGAGCTCGGCGACCTGGCCCAGACGATCAACCGCATGGCGGACGATCTGGAGGCCGTGGACCGGCATCGCAAGGAACTGGTGGCGAATGTCTCGCACGAGCTGCGAACACCCATCGCGGCGCTGAGAGCCGTGCTGGAGAACGTCGTGGACGGGGTGTCCTCGGCCGATCCCGAGACGATGCGTACCGCGCTGAAGCAGACCGAGCGGCTCGGCAGGCTGGTGGAGACGCTGCTGGACCTGTCCCGCCTGGACAACGGGGTGGTCACGCTCAAGGCCCGCCGTTTCGAGGTGTGGCCGTATCTGTCGGGCGTGCTGAAGGAGGCGAACCTCGCCGCCTCGCACCGCCGGCTGTCGTCCGGTTCCGGGAACCACATGCGCAAGGACGTGCATCTGCATCTGGACGTGTCGCCGCCGGAGCTGACCGCGCACGCGGACGCGGAACGCCTGCACCAGGTGGTGGCCAATCTGATCGACAACGCCGTCAAGCACAGCCCGCCGCACGGCCGGGTCACCGTGCTGGCCCGGCGCGGGCCCGGACCGGAGTCCCTGACGCTGGAGGTCCTGGACGAGGGGCCGGGCATTCCGGAGTCCGAGCGGTACCGGGTCTTCGAGCGCTTCAACCGCGGCGAGGTGCCCTCCCCGCACGGGCCGGGCAGCGACGGCGGTACGGGCCTGGGCCTGGCGATCGCCCGCTGGGCGGTGGATCTGCACGGCGGACGCATCGGTGTGGCCGAATCCGTTCGCGGCTGCCGCATCCAGGTCACTCTTCCGGGGGTCCCTCAACCGCGAGGTTGACATAGGGTTCGAACCGGAAGGGCACGTTCTACGTGCTCCGTTCAAGGGGGTACGGCGCAGGGGGCCGTAGCCGCGGTGCCGCGTACCCAAAGTGAAGCAGAACCGTGCATGTTTCCCGCCAATTCCTGCACCGAAACCCGCCTTCCAATGTGACTTGCGCGACGAAGACCGGCCCGGCCTGCGTGGAACGGCTGGGGAGGCGTAGCCTTGATTTCCGCTGTCCATCACCTTGTGAAGCGGAAGAGGGCGGTTGCCGCCGTGTCGTCTCAGTCCCCCAGTAACTCGAGCATCTCGACCGACCAAGCCAGCCCGGGTTCGAACCCGGCTGCTGCTTTCGGGCCCAATGAGTGGCTCGTCGACGAGATCTACCAGCAGTACCTCCAGGATCCCAATTCGGTCGATCGCGCCTGGTGGGACTTCTTCGCCGACTACAAGCCGGGTACCTCCGGCACGGCGGACAAGCCCGTTCCCGGCGCCCCGGCCACAGGGGCTGCGGTGACCCCGGCCCCGGCCGCGCCCGCACAGGCCACCCCGGCGCAGGCCCCGGCTCCGGCCGCACCCGCCCCGGCTCCCGCGGCTCCGGCGCCCGCACAGGCCGCCCCCGCCGCCGCTGCTCCGGCAGCCCCGGCGCAGGCCGCCCCGGCTCCGGCCGCGCAGGCCGCCGCGCCCGCCCCGGCCAAGACCGCGGCAGCGCCGGCCACCGAGGCCGCGGCCGGCCCGGAGTACGTGACGCTGCGCGGCCCGTCGGCCGCCGTCGCGAAGAACATGAACGCCTCGCTGGAGCTGCCGACGGCCACGTCCGTCCGCGCCGTCCCGGTGAAGCTGCTCTTCGACAACCGCATCGTCATCAACAACCACCTCAAGCGCGCCCGGGGCGGGAAGATCTCCTTCACGCACCTCATCGGGTACGCGATGGTGCAGGCCCTCAAGGCCATGCCGGCGATGAACCACTCCTTCGCGCTGAAGGACGGCAAGCCGACCCTGGTCAAGCCGGAGCACGTCAACCTCGGTCTCGCCATCGACCTGGTGAAGCCGAACGGCGACCGCCAGCTGGTCGTCGCGGCCATCAAGAAGGCCGAGACGCTCAACTTCTTCGAGTTCTGGCAGGCCTACGAGGACATCGTCCGCCGCGCCCGCAACGGCAAGCTCGGCATGGACGACTTCACCGGGGTCACCGCCTCGCTGACCAACCCCGGCGGCATCGGCACCGTTCACTCGGTGCCCCGCCTGATGCCCGGACAGGGCCTCATCATGGGCGTCGGCGCGATGGACTACCCGGCCGAGTTCCAGGGCACCTCGCAGGACACCCTGAACAAGCTGGGCATCTCCAAGGTCATGACGCTGACCTCGACGTACGACCACCGGGTCATCCAGGGCGCCGCCTCCGGCGAGTTCCTGCGGATCGTCGCCCAGCTCCTGCTCGGCGAGAACGAGTTCTACGACGAGATCTTCAAGTCGCTGCGCATCCCGTACGAGCCGGTCCGCTGGCTCACGGACATCGACGCCTCGCACGACAACGACGTGACCAAGGCCGCGCGGGTCTTCGAGCTGATCCACTCCTACCGGGTCCGCGGCCACGTCATGGCCGACACCGACCCGCTGGAGTACCGCCAGCGCAAGCACCCCGACCTGGACATCACCGAGCACGGCCTCACTCTGTGGGACCTGGAGCGGGACTTCGCGGTCGGCGGTTTCGCCGGCAAGTCGATGATGAAGCTCCGCGACATCCTCGGTGTGCTGCGCGAGTCGTACTGCCGCACCACCGGCATCGAGTTCATGCACATCCAGGACCCGAAGCAGCGCAAGTGGCTCCAGGACCGGGTGGAACGCCCGCGCGCCCAGCAGCCCGAGCGCGAGGAGCAGCTGCGCATCCTGCGCCGGCTGAACGCCGCCGAGGCGTTCGAGACGTTCCTGCAGACCAAGTACGTCGGCCAGAAGCGGTTCTCGCTGGAGGGCGGCGAGTCCGTCATCCCGCTGCTCGACGCGGTCATCGACTCCGCCGCCGAGGCCCGCCTCGACGAGGTCGTCATCGGCATGGCCCACCGCGGCCGGCTGAACGTGCTGGCGAACATCGTCGGCAAGTCGTACGCGCAGATCTTCCGCGAGTTCGAGGGCAACCTCGACCCCCGGTCGATGCACGGCTCCGGCGACGTCAAGTACCACCTGGGCGCCGAGGGCACCTTCACCGGTCTGGACGGCGAGCAGATCAAGGTCTCGCTGGCCGCCAACCCCTCGCACCTGGAGGCGGTCGACCCGGTCCTGGAGGGCATCGCCCGCGCCAAGCAGGACATCATCAACAAGGGCGGCACGGACTTCACGGTCCTGCCCGTCGCCCTCCACGGCGACGCGGCCTTCGCGGGCCAGGGCGTCGTCGCCGAGACGCTCAACATGTCGCAGCTGCGCGGCTACCGCACCGGCGGCACCGTGCACGTGGTGATCAACAACCAGGTCGGCTTCACCGCCGCCCCGGAGTCCTCGCGCTCCTCGATGTACGCCACCGACGTGGCGCGCATGATCGAGGCGCCGATCATCCACGTCAACGGCGACGACCCCGAGGCCGTCGTCCGCGTCGCGCGGCTCGCCTTCGAGTTCCGGCAGGCGTTCAACAAGGACGTCGTGATCGACCTCATCTGCTACCGCCGCCGCGGTCACAACGAGGGCGACAACCCGGAGTTCACCAACCCGCAGATGTACACCCTGATCGACAAGAAGCGCTCGGTGCGCAAGCTCTACACCGAGTCCCTCATCGGTCGCGGCGACATCACGCTGGAAGAGGCGGAGCAGGCGCTCCAGGACTTCCAGGGCCAGCTGGAGAAGGTCTTCGCGGAGGTCCGCGAGGCCACCTCGCTGCCGGCCCCGGCGCACACCCCCGAGGTCCAGGCCGAGTTCCCGGTCGCCGTGACCACCGCGATCTCCCCGGAGGTCGTCAAGGTCATCGCGGAGTCCCAGGTCAACATCCCCGACCGGATCACCGTCCACCCCCGCCTGATGCCGCAGATGCAGCGCCGCGCGGCCTCGGTGGAGAACGGCACGATCGACTGGGGCATGGGCGAGACCCTGGCCATCGGTTCGCTGCTGATGGAGGGCACCCCGGTCCGGCTCGCCGGCCAGGACACCCGCCGCGGCACCTTCGGCCAGCGGCACGCGGTCCTCGTCGACCAGGTGACCGGCGAGGACCACACCCCGCTGCTCTACCTCTCCGACGAGCAGGCCCGTTACAACGTCTACGACTCGCTGCTCAGCGAGTACGCGGCGATGGGCTTCGAGTACGGCTACTCGCTGGCCCGTCCGGAGTCGCTGGTCGTCTGGGAGGCCCAGTTCGGTGACTTCGTCAACGGCGCGCAGACCGTCGTCGACGAGTTCATCTCCTCGGCCGAGCAGAAGTGGGGCCAGACCTCCGGCGTCACGCTGCTGCTGCCGCACGGCTACGAGGGCCAGGGCCCGGACCACTCGTCCGCCCGCCCGGAGCGCTTCCTCACGCTGTGCGCGCAGAACAACATGACGGTTGCCATGCCGACCCTGCCGTCGAACTACTTCCACCTCCTGCGGTGGCAGGTGCACAACCCGCACCACAAGCCGCTGATCGTCTTCACCCCGAAGTCGATGCTCCGCCTCAAGGCGGCCGCGTCGAAGGTGGAGGAGTTCACCACCGGCGGCTTCCGCCCGGTGATCGGCGACGACTCGGTGAACCCGGCCGACGTCCGCAAGGTCGTCTTCTGCGCCGGCAAGGTCTACTACGACCTGGAGGCCGAGCGCACGAAGCGCGGCGTCACGGACACCGCGATCATCCGTCTGGAGCGCCTGTACCCGCTGCCGGGTGCCGAGCTCCAGGCAGAGATCGCCAAGTACCCGAACGCCGAGAAGTACCTCTGGACCCAGGAGGAGCCGGCCAACCAGGGCGCCTGGCCGTTCATCGCCCTGAACCTGATCGACCACCTGGACCTGGCCGTCGGCGCCGACGTCCCGCACGGTGAGCGCCTGCGCCGCATCTCGCGTCCGCACAGCTCGTCCCCGGCGGTCGGCTCGGCCAAGCGCCACCAGGCCGAGCAGGCACAGCTGGTCGCCGAGGTCTTCGAGGCCTGACCGGTCGCCGTACACAACCCGAAGGGCCCGCCCCCGCGAGACGATCGCGGGGGCGGGCCCTTCGGCGCGGGCGGGGCGCCCCGCGTCAGATCATCTGTGGCTCGAAGTCCCAGTACGGACGGTTGCGGGAGCGGGCCGACACCGTGTGGACGTGCTGGGCGCCCAGCGTCGTGACCAGGTCGCCCAATGCCTCCCGCTCGACCTTCTCCGCACGCTCGCGGTCACGGATGCCGCGCAGGTCCGCGGCGTGTGCAATCCGGGCGGAGAGCGTCAGCGGATGGGTCCGGCCGAGGACCTCGGTGGCCCTGGCGATGATCGCGTCCGTCAGCGCGGCTGCGGATTCCGGGTCGCCCACCAGGTTGCGCAGCGCCGAGGCGTTCACCGCGCAGCCCAGGGTCCAGGGGTGGTGCTCGCCCACGGCTCGCGTCATGTCGGCGAGCGCCTCCTCCAACAGGGCGTGCGCGTGGTCGCGTTCACCCACGTTGCGGAGGATCAGAGCGTGGTTCGCCCGGGTTCCCGCCACGTACGGGTGTTCCTCACCGAGCATGTCCACATAGCCGTCGACCACCTTCTCGCTTATGGCCCTGGCCTGGTCGATGTCGGCGTGCTCACGGGCGAAGAAGCTCTGACTGGCCGCGAACATCATCGTCAGCGGGTCGTTCTCGCCGAGCACCCGCTCGCTTCGTTCGAGAACGCGGGTGAACAGGGTCGCGGCCTTGGCGCGCTCGCCCGCGCGGTACTGGCACAGCGCGAGATTGTGTTCGGCGCGCAGGGTCTGCGGGTTGTCGGGTCCCATGACCAGCCGGTGCACCCGGACGCTCTGGTTCTGGAGCGAGAGAGCGTCGCTGTAGCGGCCGAGGAGCCGTAGGTCGGTGGCGTAGTTGATCTCGGAGTAGAGCGTCCAGCCGTGCCGTGGCCGCAGCAGTTGACGGCGGGCCTCCAGAGTGCGGCGGTTGAGTTCGAGTGCTTCCTCGTACCGGCCCAGCAGACGCAGCGACGTACCCAGGTTGTTCTGTGCGTTGAGCGTGCGCGAGTCCTGGTCGCCCAGCAGTTCGCGGTACGACGCGAGGATCCAGCCGGACATCTCCAGCGCCTCGTCGTACCGGCCGAGGCCCCGCAGGTCTGCGGCGAGGCCGCCGGCGGCTCGGAGGTGTTCCAGGTCCTGTGCGCCGCGCTCGACGCGGAGGTGGTCGACGGCGGCGCGTTCGATGGCTTCGGTGCCGGCGTAGTCGCCGACGGCGCGCAGCAGATTCGCGTAGTTGTAGCTGAGGTCCCAGACCCTCGGGTGGTCCTCGCCGAGGAGTTCGCGCCAGGCCTTCATGGCGCGTTCGCCCAGCTTGATGCCGGCCCGGTACTCGCCGGAGAGATACATGTAGCGCAGGCAGTTGAGCACCAGGGTGTGCACGGCCGGGTCGGTGCTCTTGAGTACGTCGGCCCACTTCAGGTGCGGGGTGATCTCGGCGTAGGCGGGCCACAGCCGGGTGTCGGTGGGGCGGCCGGGGTCGGCGCCGGCGAGGGCCCTGCGGACCACGTCGATGAACTCGTGGCGGTCGCGTTCCGGCATGTCCTTGCGGACGATCTGGTGGACCATGCGGTGCATGTAGAGCGATTCGCCGGACGAGGCCTCCTCGACGGCCGTCTCGTGGGACTCCAGGCGGACCACGGAGTACTGGCGGAGCTGGCCGATCGCCCTGTTCCACAGCAGCGGGTCGTTCATCAGGCCGGAGAGCTGTTCCGGCAGTTCGCCGGGAGGCATTTCCCTCAGCAGCCGCACGGGGATGGAGCCGGGGCCGAAGAAGCTGCACAGGCGCAGCAGGTCGACGGACTCCGGGACGGTTTCCTTGAGCTTGTTCAGCAGTATCGACCAGGCGGTCTGGAAGGCGAGCGGGAAGTCGGCGGAGACCTTGACGACGTCCTGGTCGATGCCGCCTTCGAGGAGTTCGATGTACTCCTCGACGGACATGTCGGAGTCGTTGAGCCAGCCCGCCGTCTGGTCGAGGAGGAGCGGGAGGTCTTCGAGGGCCTCGGCCAGCTGGTCGGCGTCGTCCGGGGTCAGTCGCGGTGCCCGGCGGCGGATGAAGGCGACGGACTCGTCGCGTTCGTAGACCGGGACCTCGACGAGGTTGCTGTTGTGCTCGCTCCACTCCGGGTTGCGGGAGGTGATCAGCACATGGCCGGGGCCGGTCGGTACCAGGTCCCAGATGTGTTCGGGCTCGTCCGCGCCGTCCAGGACCAGGAGCCAGTGGGAGTGCGGTTCGCCGCGGCGCAGCGCGTCCCGGACGGCCCGCAGCCGCTCCCCGTACTCGGCGCCCGTGGACAGGCCCAGTTCGGGGGCGAGTTCGGCGAGCTTCTGGCGGTAGAGGGCGCGGCGGTCGGCGGGCACCCACCACACGACGTCGTACTCGGAACCGAACCGGTAGACGTACTCCGCCGCCAGCTGGGTCTTGCCCACCCCGGACATGCCGTGCAGGGCCACGACCCCGGCGCCGGGCCCGGCGTCCTGGAGGGCCTGGTACGCCTTGCTGAGCAGCTCCTCGCGGCCGGTGAACCGGGTGTTGCGGCGCGGCACCCCGCCCCACACCTCGGGGGTGTCGGCCGGATAGCGGGGCGCCTGCCTGGCCTCGACGGGCTCGGGCAGCGGGTCGGTGGGCAGGCCCAGGCGCACCAGGAGCCGTCGCTCGGCCTCGTCGGCGCCGACGTTGGTCAGGTCGGCCGCACCGAGGGCCGCGGTGGCGCCGGGCAGCACGGACGTGGTGACGCAGACGGCGGTGAAGCGGTCGGGGTCGGGGGCGACGACCTCGCGCAGTGCCCTGTTCCACTCGTCGTGGCTGCGGGGGCCGAGCTGGAAGTACCAGTCGCTGAGGATCACCAGGACGCGGCCCCGGGAGAGCGTCAGATCGCGCAGGGACTCCTCCAGCGGAATCTCCACCGGGGGGTCCCAGCGCTGCTGGACGACCGTCACCCCGCGCCGCTCCAGACGGTCCCCGATCCACGTCGCCCAGGCCCGGTTGAAACCGGCGAAACTGATGGTGACGGTTTGCGCCCCGGTTGCTCCAACTTGCCTACGCGTTCCGGGCATTCAACCGTCTCCCTGCCTCGATTCGAGCCTTGTCAACATACACCGGAGCATGGTCGTTCCGGCGGACAATCCCGGGGTCTCTCACGGCCTGTGCGGACCGTTCCTCTGCTGCCATATCACCTTGGCGGTGGCCACGTACGCCTCCGCGCGCGCGAGGTGCCCCGTAGGAGGCGGGCAATCGTCCAGACGGTGGTAGAGCGTGATCATCTCGTTGACCAGTACCCGGCCTTCGCGGGTCAGCGCCGCCGATCCGGCCAGCACGGGCAGGACCGCTCCGACCTGTTCGCGGCAGCGGGCGTGCTCGGCCCAGGCCAGGTCGCGGTGGGTGACGCGCCGCGCGGAGAGCGCGAACCGCTGCCAGTAGTCGGCGAGCGCGATGTGCGAGTAGGCGCCCTGGAGGAGGCCGTCGAAGGGGCGGGGGTCGGAACGCCACGGTGCGAAGTGACGTGGCTCCGGGTCCTCGTGGTGCAGCGGTACGAGGGCGCCGAGCGCGGCCAGTTTGGTGTGCTGGAGTTCGTGGACGAGGGTGGAGGCGAAGTAGGCGGGGGTGGCCGGTTTGCTGCTGAGGACGGCGCCGAACGCCTCGCGCCTGGTGCCGCTGCAGTGTGCCGCGCTCTCGCCCATGGGCCCGGAGCCGGGCGGCGGGCCGAGCGGCACCAGGCAGCGCAGCAGGACCGCCGCTTCGGTGAGGCGGTGTTCGCCGCCGACGCGGAGCAGGGGCGCCACTCCGGTCCAGGAATCGGCCCACGCCTTGCGTTCGTGGTCGTCGATGTGGGTGGCGGCGCTCAGTCCGTGCGGCTGGAGTCCAGTGCCGTCGGTGCGGTACGGGTCGACGTCGTCCAGGGGTACGGGGCCGCTGCCGGACTGCACGGCGGGCAGGGCGAGCACCGGCAGCCAGCGCGGGTCGGCCGATCCGGTCGTGCCGTCCGGCTGCGTGTGTGCCGACAGGGGTTCACCCGCTTCCTGGCGCATCGACAGGTCGCCGTCGGAGAAGGTGATGTCGACTGCCTCGGACGCTGTGCGCAGCGCACCCAGGGTGGGCAGGGACAGGAGCCCGTCGTGTGCGGTGAGCCGGGTCGTGAACGGGATTCCGGCACGGATCGCGGCCGCGGCGGCCAGGGCGCTCAGGTGGTCGAGGTCGGCGCGGAGTTCGGGTCCGGGTCCGGCGAGGGGACCGGAGCCGGAGAGGCCGCGCAGGCAGCGCTGCGCCCAGGGGCCGGCGAGGGGGTGGAGCAGGACGGTGCGTACGGCGGTCCGGTCGGCGCGCTCGGCCGTCTCCAGCAGCGCCCAGTCCTGGCGCAGGCGGTCGAGCGACCGGGGCGGGCAGACGGCCGCGGGGGCCGCCTCGGCCGCGTCGAGCAGGGCCCTCAGCAGGAGGAGCCGGCGGATGTCCTGATCGCGTACGAGGACCTGAAGGGTGTCGGAGTCGCCCTCGGTGCGGCCGAGTTGGCGCAGCATGTGGTCCGGGAGTGGGGGGATCATCGGCGTTCTCCTGCGGTTGCGTCGGACAGCCGGGCGGCGACATGGCGTACCAGCCGTTCGAGATCTGCGCAGTAGACGGACGGGTTGGCGAAGCCGTTCTCTGCGCGGTAGCGGTGTGCGTAGTGGCCGCCCCCGCAGACGGTCAGCAGCGGGCAGGCGCGGCAGGCTGCGGCGAGTGCGTCGGCGCCTGCCCGGCGGGCGGCGACGCCGGGGTGGCGCAGGGCGTCGTCGAAGGTGTGGCGGAAGACGTCGAGCCCGGTGGCGGCGGCCGTGTCGTAGGCGGACTTGAGGGAGTCGACCTGTTCGATCGCCCCGTCCGTCTCGATCACGATCGCGTCGACCGGGTCGAGGCCGAGGGATTCGGTGGCGCCGGGCAGCCCCAGCAGCAGGGCGATGCACTCCTCGAAGAGCCGGACCCGGGTCTCCCGCCGTCCGGTGCGCCACCAGCGGTCGAAGACGGTGGTGAGCCAGTCGCCGTACGGGGTCGGGCGGCCGGGTCCGGCGAGCGGCAGGCCCGGTGGAGGGGTCGTCCAGTTGCCGTGCGGCAGCAGCAGGTCCAGGGCCGGGGGGTGCAGTTCGAGCAGCGACTCGTACATCTCGATCGGGTCGGTGTCCGGGTCGACGACGGTGAGGATGCCCGCGTACGCGTCGGGGTGCCGGTCGGCGAGGAGCCGGGCGCCGCGCGAGGCGGCGGGCCAGGAGGGGCGTCCGGCGTGGTCGGTGCGCCGACTGTTGTGGGCGGGCCGGCCGCCGTCGAGGCTGATGCCGATGCGTATGCCGTGCCGGGCGAGGGTGGCGACGCGGGCCTCGGTGAGGAGGGTGGCGTTGGTCTGGACGGTGGTGTGGACGGTGCAGTCGCCGGGCGTCAGGCCGCGTACCCGGTCGGCGAAGGCGGCCAGCCGGTCGGCGCCCGCGAGGAGGGGTTCGCCGCCGTGCAGGACCAGCGCCACGTCCCGCAGTCCGTGGGTCGCCGCGTGTTCGGCGATGCGGTGCGCGGTGCGGTCGAGGACGGCGGGTGCGGCGGCGGCCGGACGGTCGCGCCAGGTGTGGTCGGGGCCCTCGTAGAGGTAGCAGTAGCGGCAGGCGAGATTGCACCGGCCGTGCACCTTGACGATGAACTGCCCGAAGGGGAACGGAAGTCGGCCGCCCTCAGCACACGGGCGCGGTTTCGGCGTCGCCTGTCGAGACACTCCCGCACCCCCGCGCCGTTCACATCCGCCGGTACGGCCCCCGTCGCCGTCCCGAGGCGAGTATCCCTGGCCTGCCACAGGGGCAAACCCGTCCCTCACCACGATGTCCTGTTCAACCGGGCCCCGGACCGAAATCGTGCGGCCTCAGAAGGCGTTGGTGAAACCCCACAGCATCTCCCGCGGCTGTTCGGCCCGCCCACGCAGATCCGCGACCACCTCGGCGAGCACCGGATGGTCCAGCGTCCGCAGCGACTCCAGATCGAGTCCCAGCAGATCCGGCAGCGCGCCCGGCCCGCCGGACGCGCTGCCGTCGGGTATGCCCTGGTGTGCCGTCTCGCTCATCGTTCCTCCCCGTAACACCGCATCGTGCTCGCGGTGGTGTGCTCGCCCTTGAGCGCACCCCGTCGAGCCCGCGTCCCTGACCCGTGCACCGGTGCGGATCCCGCCCGCACCGGCCGCCCCTGTACGGATGCCCCGCACGACCGGGCCTACGCCTCGTGAAGCATGCCGTCCACCGGCGCCGGTCGTGCGCCGGTCGTACGACGGCGGCACACCCGCGCACCGGCAGCACCGTTCCGCCGGGTGCTCTCCTTCGAGCGGCTCAGCGTTCCAGTTCCGCCAGCCGCTCGGCGGTCGCCTCACCCGCCGCGCCGCCGCCGTCCGGCAGTTTGCGCCATTCCCGGTGGGCCGCCCGGTACGCCTCGCGTGCGGCCCGGGGGCGTCCCGCCCTCTCGTACGTCATACCCCGCCAGTGGTTGGCTGTAGCACTCAACTCGACTGCCTGTCCGAACTGTTGCGGACTGTCCAGCTCCGCCTCCGCCGTGCCGGCCGCCTCGGCCGCGCCCCGGAACGCCTCGGCCGCCTCGTCCAGCCGGGCCGGACGGTCCAGCACCCGGGAGGCGTCGAGGTGGGACCGGCCCAGCTCCAGCCAGCAGCGCGCCTCGGTCAGCGGGTCGGCCGCCTCCTGGGCGGCGAGGCCGAAGAGATGCTCGGCCTCCCTGAGATCGACCCGGTCCTCGGTGGCCCGGTGCCGCAGCATCAGTGCCCGGCCCAGCATCAGCAGCCGCTCGGCCTGGCGCGCGCTCCCCGCAGCCGTCTCCGTACGGCAGTCGCGCAGCACCCGGATCGCGGCGCCGATGTGCGGGCGCCCGTCCGGCAGCCGGGCCCGGCGCAGCAGGGTGCCGCCCCATTCGGCGAGCAGGTCGGCGTGGGCCCGCGAGTCGCGCGGGACGCCCCGGGCGGCGCGGGCGAACCAGTCGGCGGCTTCGACGAGTTCGTCCGGTTCACCGGTGTGCTCGTACCGCGCGACACCGACCCGGCCCGCCCTGATCTGGAGCGAGGCGCGCAGCCGCTGTTCGCGTACGGTCGCCAGGGCCTGCTGGATCAGGGTCGCGGCCTCGTCCGGTTCGGCGCCGGAGACGAGCAGGGCGTCCACCAGGTCCAGCAGGATGCGCACCTCGGTGCCCATGGTGTGCCGGCCGCCGCCCTGCTCGAACGCGGTGCGCAGGGAGCGTGCCGCCTGGCCCGCGTACACCCGGGACTGTTCGGTGTCTACGGTGGCCCCGGCCAGCTTCAGCAGGGTCCGTCCGTGTGCCAGGGGCAGGGTGGTGGGGCGGTTCTCCTGGTCGGGCCAGACATCGGCGAACGCCTCCAGCATGCCGCACGCGGCCTGGAGCAGGGCGGTGTCGCCGTCGAGCCGCCACTGTGCCTCCAGGGCCCGGACCCGTTCCAGCGTCAGCCGGAGGGCCTCGGCGGGTTCCAGTCCGGGGGCGGCACAGGCGGCCGTGTACTCGCGGTCGGCGCGGCGCAGCAGCTCCAGCGCGCCGCGCCGGTCGCCGCGCCGCCGCCGGTCGTCGGCCGCGGCGTGCAACACCTTGGCCAGTACCGCCCGTTCGCGCACGGCGGCGGGGTGTGCGGCGGCCCGTTCGGCGGCGTACTCGGCCTCGCGGAGCAGTTCGGCGTCGCCCTGGACCTCCCACAGCCGCAGCACGCAGCGGGAGTACTCCGCCCACAGTCCGGGGTCGGCGCCCGGCCGCTCCTCGCGTTCGGTGGCGCCGCGCAGCAGCTGCACGGCGTCGATCAGGTACTGCACCATGCTGTCCGATTCGAACTGCCGCAGGAGTGCGCGGGCGCTCTCCACTGCTGCGTTCGGGGTCCGGTCGGGGCCGCGGTGGCCGCCCCGTCCGGTCTGCATCACGAACTGCTCGGGCAGTGGCATGAAACGCTCCAGTACGCGGACCGCGACCTCGGCGAAGGGATGCGGGACGCGCGATCCGCCGCCTGCGTCGCCCTCCCCGTTCTCGCCACCCTCCTCGATCTCCTCGTCGGGTGCGCCGTTCTGCATGGGGTCCGTGCCGCGGGCGGCCGACGGGGCCGCGTACCTGCCTTCGCCGAGCTGGGCGAAGGCCAGGGCCGGGAAGTTCGGCCCGCCCTTGCCGAACCGCTGCTCGATGTACTGCGAACAGTGCTTGAGCACGAGCAGCGCCTCGTCGCGGCCCAGCGGCCCGAGCAGCGCCTCCCGGACGCCGGGCACGAATTCGTACCACTGGCCGTCGTACGCGCCGCCGCCCTCGCTCCTGCTCCGTGACAGCAGACCGCTCAGCAGCACCTCGGCGAGTTCGGAAGGGCCCGAGTGGGGCAGCATCGTGCGCTGCACCAGCTGCATCACCGGCAGGTGCAGCGGGGCCGCCGCGAGGTAGACGGCCAGCTGCCCGGCGGTCGGTGAGGCCGCCGCACGGAAGCGGCTGACCAGCTGGAGCGAGGAGAGTCCGCCGCCCGGCCGCTGCGCGGCCGCCGCCGGATGATCGGCCCGCACCCAGCCGACCGCGCCGGAGATCTGTCCCGAGCCGGTGCCGGAGAGCAGTCTCGCCCAGGCCGCCAGCGCCCCTTCGACCGGCGGGAGCACGGGTACGGCGAGGGCCCCCGGGTGCACGGCGGGACCCGTGCCCGGCTGCTCCACGACCTTGAGCACGGCGGCTCCGCCGGGTCCGTCGCCCCGGGACAGCGAACCGTGGGTGACCGGCAGTCTGGTCCGGTTCCACATCCGCTGCGGCAGCGGCTGGAGCACGGCGGCCGGGGCCTGTGCGGCCAGCTGGTGCAGCAGCCGGTGGGCCCGTCCGCTGTGCCAGAGCGGACCGGCGCAGTCGCTGACCAGGACGGTGACGCGGCGGCCGGTCGGGTCGCTGAGCCGGTCCGCGGAGTGCAGGGGCGCCGCGGCCGGGTCGGGACTGCGGCTCACCGCGGCCGCGCCGTCGGGCCCCTGGTGCAGATAGCG
Organism: Streptomyces sp. NPDC058240; assembly: GCF_042882135.1. Taxonomy (NCBI): domain Bacteria; kingdom Bacillati; phylum Actinomycetota; class Actinomycetes; order Kitasatosporales; family Streptomycetaceae; genus Streptomyces; species Streptomyces sp. NPDC058240. Next base: position 118,445 of record NZ_JBHVWT010000016.1, on the reverse strand, counting down.
CACCTGGACGTCCCGGAAGGCACCCAACTGGCCGAATATTTGCTGGAGTTCACCGAACATGCGGTCCCACACCAGCATCGAGGACGAGGCGTCCATGACGCACTGCAGGACCGCCTCGCGCCGGGACACACCGCGGAACACCGGCAGGATCAACCCGCCTGCCCTGGCGCTGAGTTCGGCGGTCGCCGTCTCGTCGAGGGTGCTGCGCAGCGGTGGCGAGGCGGGGTGGTAGCGCTGCAACGGTCTCAGTGCCCGCTGGAGTTCGAGGGGTGCGGGAAGTGCCGGGGCGGCGGGCACGCCGAAGGTGAGGGCGGCCGTCCGGCCCTCCCGGGCGGCACCCGGGCCCGCCCCCGACGGGCCGCCGGTACGGGCGTGGCCCGAGGGGCCGTTGCGGGGTACGGGGTAGAGAGTGATCCGGTCCGCGTCCCCGGGGTCCGCGCGCGGCGGAGGTTCCTCGCGCGGCGCGGAGCGCGCGGGTCCCACGGCGTCGGGCCCGGGGTCGGCGGGCCGCCCGTCCGCCCGCTCCGGGGGAAGGAGGAGGAGCGGAGCACTCCCCCGCACCTCGTCGTCCTCCGGCGGTGCGTCCGGGTGGCGGGCCCAGCGGGCCAGCCAGAGCGCGTCGCGGAGCTGCTCGACGTCGGGGTCGAGCCCGGCCTCGCGCAGCCGTGCCACGAACGCGGGGTAGAGCCCCGCGTCGTCGGCGCCACGCGCGTCGGGGGAGCCCTCGGGTCCGGCGCCCGCCATCAGCACATCACCTCGGCCGGTCGAGTCGCTGGATGAGCAGGTCGGCGAGGCGGTCGCGGCCGGCCGGGGCGGCGGCGTCGGTGAGGTAGATCGCGTTCAACAACTGGTCCGTGGCGAGGAGTTCGCTGCGGGACCGCTCCAGGAAGTGGGCGATGAGATCGTCCCCGGAGCGCGCCGCCTCGTCGCCGAGGTGGGCACGTACGAAGGTCGCGAGACGCTGGTGGTCGGGGCGTCCGAGCTCCAGATGGATGCAGCGGCGCATCAGGGGCGCCGGGAAGTCCCGTTCGCCGTTGCTGGTGAGGACCACGAACGGGAAGGACGTGCACTGCACCCGGCCGCCCCGCACCTTCACCTTGTTGCCGTCGTCGTCGAGGACCTCGGCCTCGCCGTCGGGCAGCCGGTCGGCGATCCGTTCCAGTTCGGGAATGCCGAACTCGCCCTCCTCCAGCACGTTGAGCAGGTCGTTCGGCAGATCGATGTCGCTCTTGTCGAGCTCGTCGATGAGCAGGACCCGGGGCCGGTCCGAGGGAAGGAGCGCGGTACCGAGCGGCCCGAGCCGGATGTAGCTGCCCACGCCGTCGGCGGCCTCGGCACCGCCCGTGCCGGCTGCCGCGCCGTGTGCGGCGATCTGCACGTCCTGGAGCCGGGCGATCGCGTCGTAGTGGTAGAGGCCGTCCAGCAGCGTCGTCCGGCTCACGATCGGCCAGCGCAGGACCCGCCCCAGCCCCAGCTCATGGGCGACGGAGTGGGCCAGGGTGCTCTTCCCGGCGCCGGGGGTGCCGGTGACCAGCAGCGGGCGCCGCAGATAGAGCGCGGCGTTGATCATTTCGAGCTCTTCGGCGCCCGGCCGGTGGAGTTCGGCGATGTGCCGGTGGCCGCCGAGGCGGCGGTCGGCGGAACCGTCCCCGTCCGACTCGTCGGGGGCCGGGGTGCCGCGGCTCGCGAAGTCGCGCCAGGGCGGCGGCGGCGGCAACTGCTCGATGCCTTCGTGCGGTTCGCCGGCCCCTCGGTAGATGAGCCACTCGCTGGGTTCACTCATAACGTGTTCCTCGTCATCACTCTTCCGCCAGGGGCAGCAGTCGAACGTGGTTCACCGTAGCCATCCGGTCCACACCCCGTAAGGGGATTCACGGCGCCTGCAACAACGGTCCGGGCGGCGGCGGTTGCGGATTGCCGTAGATCAGGGCAATGCCGTCCGACCAGAACATGTCGGTACGGCCCTCGCGCACCCCTCTTCTCAGCTCATGGATCTTCTGCGGGAGCCGGTCGGCCACGCCCGCCCCGTCGACCGTGTCGACGACACGGAGGTGGAACTCCGTGCAGGACGCGGCCCGTTCGGTCCTCGGGCGCCGCCACAGGACCACGCCGAACCCGCCGTCGAGCACCCGCCCGAACCCCGCGACGCTCTGGGCGTCGGTCCGTCCGCCGTACCGGCAGAGCACCGGGACGGTCTCGTACGCCAGTCCGCGCAGCTCCGCCATCATGGGCACGGGTACCCGCATACCGTCGTCGCAGTCGACGACGGCGGCCCGCATCGGGCCGGTGTGGATGCGCTTCCAGCGCGCTTCGCGCTCCGGGAGGGCGTCCTCGGACGGGGCGGAACGCTCGTCCGAGCAGCGGATGACGACCGGCCGCTGGACTCCGAGCGGCCTGCTGTCCCCGGGCAGCTGCCACTTCTCGATCTCCAGGTCGAGCAGCGCCGGTTCCACCACGACCTGGAGGATCGCGGGGTTGTCGGGTTCGTCGCACATCCGGAACGCCTTCCCGAGGGAGGCGGCGAGCCTGGCCGGCAGTTCGTCGGCCCTGGTGCCCTGGTAGTTCTCCGTCACGGGCAGGTCGTCGGCGGACAGGCGGGCGACGACCCGCCAGTCGTAGTGGTCCGGCTGCCAGGCGCGGGGCTCCAGGTACAGCACGACGGACGACGGGGAGCGCGGTGGCCGGACCGGCTCGTCGGCCGGTTCGGGGGTTCGCAGGTGCTCGGCGCCCCGGTCGTACCGGCCCTGGTACCGGAGCCGGGCCATCTCACGGCGGAACGGCCGCCGGAGCCGGTCCTCGGCGGTCTCCTTCACCCAGTCCCACAGGGCGTCCTCGGCGAGTTTGGTGGACGGCACCACGTACGGGCGTTCGGCGGCGATGGCGCTCATGCAGTAGCGCAGGATCCGCTCCAGCGCCTCGTCGCCCTCGCGCGCGTCGTAGAGGACGCCCAGCCCGTCGCGCCAGCCGCGGGGGGCCGGGACGCCGACGGTCCGGTACCCGTGGCCCAGGCCGCCGAGGATGTCGAGAAGGCTGCGGGTACTGACCGGTGGAGGGAGCTTGGCGAGCCGCCCCAGCAGGTCGACGCGTTGCTGCGGGGTGAGCGCCGGGCCCGCCACGGAGCCCAGGTCCCGCTGGACGTCCGCCCAGGTCTCCTCGTCGTCGACGGGGTTGTTGTGGCGGTCGGCGTGGTAGCGGTCGTGGGCGTGGAACACGGCCTGGTACGGGTCGTCGGACTCGGCCGTCGCCGCCCGCTCCGGCACGGGCAGCGTGCGCAGCCGCTCCACGCCGATCGCCGTACCGCCGTTCGTATCGGTGGCGCGCGACTTGAGTACGCCGACGACCTCGCCCCGGACCAGGTCCACGACGGGTCCGCCGGACATGCCCGCGTACAGCTGGCTCGCCTCGATCAGGACCTGTTCGTCGCCGTCGGCCCAGTCGTCGACGGTGCCCACCACCCGGCACTCCCGGCCGAGCCGCTTGAGCGTGCCCGCGCCGCCGTCCGCCCAGCCCGCGAAGTAGTACGCGCCGCGGTTCATGCCCGTGGAACGCTCGCTGAGGTACACACAGGGGTGTTCGACGGGGCGCAGCAGCTGGATGAGGGCGAGGTCGGGGGCCGGCCAGCCGCCCGTGCCGGGCCGTTCCTCGGGCAGGGCCGCCCTGACCGTGCCCCCGACCCGGACGGCGTCGCCGCCGCGGGCGGTCTTGTACACCACGTTCACCTGACGCCCCCTCCCCTCCATCGCGACATGCGCGCACGTGAGGACCCAGTTCGGGGCGATGAAGAAGCCGCTCCCCAGGAAGTCGCCGTCGGATCCTTCAGGGGCATACCCGGGCTCCGGACGATGGATGCGCACCGTCGCGTCCTTCACGAGGCTCATCAGCGCGGATTCCGCGTCGTTCGGCCCCTGCCACGCGCCCCCGCCCGGCGGGTGCGTCACGATCCGCTTCCGTCGTCCGGCCCGGTGCCGCTCGCGTGCGCCGATGCGCCGGCGGGTGCCCCGGCGGAAGGAGCGGGAGGAGCGGGAGAAGCAGAAAGAGCGGGAGAGGCGGAGGGGGCGGCCGGCTGCTGCCCCGGCGCCTGCGCGGGCACCTGTGCCGGCGGCGGTGGGTCGAGGGGCGGCCCGCCGCCGCTCCACGTCAGCGTGACCTTGATGGACCCCTTGGCCTCGCCGTCCGCGAGGAGTCCGACGACCTTGCCGGACTTCGCGGTGAGTTCGATGCCGAATTCGACGCTGACCTCGTCGGGCCGCACGGCCCGCAGCGGCTCGGCGAGCGAACGCGCGACGCTGGTCACGACCCCCTGCAGGCTCTCGACCCGGGCCTGCACCCGATCGGCGATGTTCCCGGCGCCGATGTCCGTGAACGACGGGCCCGAGCCGGGTTGCGCCAGCTCCTCCTCGGCACCGGAGATCCGCGCCCAGACCTCCGTGCCGTCGGGCATCTCAATGCGCGTAATACGGGCGTCACTGTCACCCATGAAACCCCCCGTTCCCCAACTACCCGCAGGTTAACGGCAGTACGCGCCCGATGCGAGGTACATGGACCAGGACGCGGGGGTGGTGCGGGCCGGTTCTCGGCGGGCTCGCGCGGCTGCCGGGAACCGCGGCCCGGGGTCCCGCTCCCGGCCTTCGCGGGGCTGTCACCAGGCATTAGGCTGGCCGCATGTACTTCACCGACCGCGGTATCGAGGAGCTGGAGAAGCGGCGAGGCGAGGAAGAGGTCACTTTCGAGTGGCTCGCCGAGCAGCTCCGTACGTTCGTCGATCTCAACCCCGACTTCGAGGTGCCGGTCGAGCGCCTCGCGACCTGGCTGGCCCGGCTCGACGACGAGGACGAGGACGAGTAGTCACCCGCGCCCGTCCTCGGCATCCCTGATCCGGTCGTAGGCGAGCCCGAGCGCCCCGTGCGCCAGCAGCAGCGCCCCCGCGAGCACCCATCCGCCGCCGCGGTGGCGGAGCCCCCAGAGGGCCAGCGGCAGTCCGGCCGCGATCTGGGCACCGGCCAGCGCCCGGGCCCTGGGGCCGCGTATCCAGGGGCCGAGGCGGCTGCTCTCGACCGCGTCGAGTTCGGCCCGCACCACCTCGCGCCACCCGGTCCAGACGAGCGGTTCCGCTTCGGGCCGGTCGTCGGCCGCCGCGTACAGCCGGTCGCCGGGGGTGTCCGGGTCCAGGCCGGGCGGAAGGACCAGCCCGATCCGGGTCAGGACGGCGAGCAGCCCGCGCAGCCGGATGCGCGCGTCGACGTCCGGGTCCGGGCGGGTCAGCCCTTCGAGCGACTGGACGTCCAGCACGGGATCGAGGCCGAGGCGCTCGGCGAACGTACGCATGGCCTCGTCCTCGCCGGCCGGGGTGCCGTCGGCGAGCCAGACGTAGCCGACCGGACGGCGGAATCCGGACGCGAGCGTGTAGCCTGCCCGGTCGCCGTCCCACCACAGGGCGAGCACGGGCCACGTCGAGCCGACCGCGAGCGCGGTGACCCAGCCGGCCACGACCCGGTCGACCGGTTCCACGTCCGTATCACCGGCACCGGCACCGCCCTGCCAGGGCTTTCCCTCGGGTACGAGGACGGACCAGCCGTCTCCGGCGGGAGCGAGCAGCATCCGCTCGCGCAGCAGATGGGCCACCGGCCGTACGGTCTCCGGTTCGGCACGGCACAGCAGCAGCGCCCCCGCGGGGGATGTCGCGTTCATGTTCCACACGCTAGGGCAATTTGCCCATATTTGGCGCTCTTTGGTCCATCGGCGACCGCACGACGCGCCTTGACTTCCCCAATCCGCGATATATCGTGTTCAGCAAGAGACGCGATATGTTGCGTCATTCCGTGCCCCCCGGGAGGTCAGATCCATGCCTGTGTCGACATGGGCCATCGCCGAGCCCCAGAAGCTGACCTTCGACGACCCCGTGACGTCACTCAGCGTGCGCATCGTCGGAGGCGCCGTCAATGTCGTCGGCACCGAGGAACCGACCGCCCGGCTGGAGATCTCCGGGATCGAAGGACCGCCGCTGATCGTGACCCAGGAGGACGGCACGCTCACGGTCGCGTACGAGGACCTGCCCTGGCAGAACTTCCTCAAGTGGTTCGACCACAAGGGCTGGCACCGTAGCGCGGTCGTCTCGCTCGCCGTCCCGGCCGGGTCGGCGGTGGAGGTCGGCGTCGTGGGCGCGGGCGCCGTCGTGTCCGGGATCCGCGGGCGTACGGACGTCCGCGGCGTCACCGGCGACACCACGCTGGTCGGGCTCGCGGGGCCGGTCCTGGCCGAGACGGTCTCCGGCAGCGTGGAGGCCCAGTCGGTCACCGGCGAGCTCCGCTTCCATTCGGTCTCGGGCGATCTGACGGTCGTCGAGGGCGCCGGGGCCTCGGTACGGGCGGAATCGGTCAGCGGCAACATGGTGATCGACCTGGACCCGACCGGGAAGCCCACGGACATCCGGCTGACCACGGTCTCCGGCGAGGTCGCCATCCGGCTGCCGCACCCGGCGGACGCGACGGTCGAGGCCAACACCGCGAGCGGCTCCGTCTCCAACGGGTTCGAGGACCTGCGGGTCAGCGGCCAGTGGGGGGCGAAGAAGATCACCGGCACGCTCGGCGCCGGGACCGGGAAGCTGAGGGCGACGACCGTCTCGGGATCGATCGCCCTGCTGCGCCGCCCGCCGGCCGAGGACGGTCCCTACGATGCCGAGCCGACCGGAAAGGTGCTCTGACATGCCCCCCGTATTCGCCCACGGCCGCCTCCGCCTCTACCTGCTGAAACTTCTCGACGAGGCCCCCCGCCACGGCTACGAGGTGATCCGGCTCCTGGAGGAGCGCTTCCAGGGGCTGTACGCCCCCTCGGCGGGCACGGTCTACCCGCGCCTCGCCAAACTGGAGGCCGAGGGCCTCGTCACCCATGCCACCGAGGGCGGCCGCAAGGTCTACTCGATCACCGACGCGGGCCGCGCCGAACTGGCCGGCCGTACGGGCGAACTGGCCGATCTGGAACTGGAGATCCGGGATTCGGTCTCCGAGCTGGCCGCCGAGATACGGGACGACGTACGCGGCGCCGCCGGGAAGCTGCGCAGCGAGATGCGGGCCGCGGCGGACGAGACCAGGCACACGGGTTCCGGTTCCGGTTCCGGTTCCGGCCGCAAGGGTGACTGGGAGTCCGCCTTCGGCGACCTCGGGGACTTCGGCGACAAGGAGGCGTGGCGCGCCGCGAAGGAGGAGCTGCGCAAGGCCAAGCAGGAGTGGAAGGAGCAGGCCCGCCGGGCGAAGGACGAGTCCCGCCGCGCCCGCGAGGAGGCCCAGCAGGCCCGCCGCCAGGCCAAGGAGGCCCAGGACCGGGCGCGTGAGCAGATGCAGAACGCCGCCCGTCAGGTCCAGGAGCACTTCGCCCGGGGCGACTGGCCCTCGGGCGTAAGGGAGGGGCTGGCCGAGATCACCGGCCAGCTGAGCGGCCTCGCCAGGTCGGGCGGCCGGCCCCCGTACATCAAGCCGGAGCCCGCCGACCCCGACTGGGGCAAGGACACCGCCGGCACCGGCGACCCGGCCCGCGACCTGGACCGCTTGCTCGACCGTTTCCGCGACGACATCCGCGACGCGGCCCGGGACCGAGGTGTCACGGAGGAGCAGTTGAAGGAGGCCCGCCACCATCTGTCGACGGCGGCGGCCCACATCGGGGCCCTGCTACGGAAGGGCGACGGCGGGGAGAAGTGACGGGGCGGGGGCGGGCGCCGACCCCGGGGCACGACCCGGGTGGCCCCGGCCCCGGGGCTCAGCCCGCCTTCCTGAGCTGCCCCGCGTCTCCCTCCCCGTCCCCGCCCCCGTACAGCGCGCGGTTCACCGTTCCGTACGTCGCGCCATGTGCGGCGAGCACGTCGGCGACCACGCCGGGGCAGGCGGTGAGCGCCAGGAGGAGGTGCTCGTCGCCGATGCAACGGTCGTGGCGCCCCACCGCGATCCGCAGCGACTTCGTCAGGACGTCCTTCGCCCCGCGGGTGAACGGGCGACGCCCCGCGCCACGCCGCCGGGCCCTGTCCAGCGCACCCTCCCCGTGGGCCTCCTCGACACGGGCGACGATCTCGGTCACATCGATGCCGAGGCCCGCGAGCGCGTCCGTATCGGCCCGGGTCAGCCCGCCGTGGCGGCGGGCCGTGACCAGATCGGCCGCCACGTCCGCACGGCGGTCGGCGAGGCCCAGCGAGGCGGCGGCGAAGGCGGCCCGGCCCTCCTGACGGTCCAGCAGCGCGAGCAGCAGATGCTCCTCGGTGACCGATGCGGCATCGGTCCGTTCGGCATGGGCCACGGCGCCGGTCACGATTTCCCGGGCGCTCCTGGTGAAACGTTCGAACATCAATGCCTCCCGTACTTCTTGTGCACGGCCTGCCGGCTGACGCCCAGTTCGGCCGCGATCTCCTGCCACGACCAGCCCTGCACGCGGGCACTTTTGACCTGTACGGCTTCGAGCTGCTCCAGCAGCCGGCGCAGCGCGGCGACCGCCCGCAGCCCCACCCGGGGGTCGCGGTCACCGGCGCGCGCGGCGAGATCCGTCGCTTCAGTCATGCTGTCAACCTACGTTGACACGGCAGGGTTGTCAACCGTGATTGACAGCCCTGTCGTACGAACGTCTCAGCCGCGCGCGGTCCCGGTCACCGTCACCGTGTCACGGTCCCGGTCACCGTCACCGTGACACGCGACCCCTTGCGGGCGTGGACGCGCACCTCTCCCCCGTGCCTGCGGACCTCGGCACGGCCGTCCACCGAGACCCGCCACCGCCCGGCCGTCGGCGGCAGGGAGATCTCCGTGGTGCCGCGGCGGCCCGCCGTATAGGTGAGCCGGTAGACGCGCGCGTCGTCGTCGTACGTGTCGGAGTGGACGGTTCCGGCAACGGCGGGGGCGTACGGGGTGGCGGTCCGGTCCTTGTTGGCCGCGAAGGCGCCGTTCTCGTCCAGGGCGCAGTAGCCGCCGCCGTAGCACCACACATAGCCCGCCCAGCCCGAGGTGTAGCGGCTCAGGGAGGCCATCGCGTCCCGGTAGAAGCGGCCCATCATCGGCAGCCCGTTGTTCAGCGGGCCCCATTCGCCGACGACGACCGGGATGTGCCGCTGCTCCGGGTACGCGGTGACGGCGGCCTCGTACGACTCGATCCAGCGGGCCGAGGGGTCGTAGTCGGCGCCCGCCTCCATCGCGGTGTTGTAGAAGTGCGGGGCGTAGACGGTCCGTTGGTCCCGGATCGCTCCCAGCCCGGTGGGGACGCCCTCGCCGACGATGGGGGTGGGTTCGACGAACAGCCAGTTGGTGCGGTCGGCCGAACGGACCGCGCGGGCCAGCCGGTTGTACATCGGGGTGAGCTGCCGGGCCTCGATGCGGCGGGCGGCTGTCGCCAGGTCCTCGCCCTGCCCGAGCTCCCCCATCGGCTCGTTGATCAGGTCGTAGCCGAGGACGGCGGGGTGGTGTCCGAAGCGTTCGGCGACGACCTGCCACATCCGCGCCTGGGCGCGCTGGAGGTCGGGGTCCTCGTAGAGATGAGTGAAGGCGCGCTGCACGGCCGGCTCGAAGTACTCCGCGAACCAGTCGTCGGGGTGCGGTGCGAAGGGCAGACCATCGGTGCGGGTCGCCCAGGCCGGGATGCCGCGATGGCCGAACGCCGGGCCGAACACGTCCTGGTGGGCGTCGAGCAGCACCTGGATGTCGTACTTCCGCGCCCAGTCCAGGATCCGCTCGATACGGCGCAGATAGGCGGCGCTGTAGTGGCCCCGGCGCGGTTCCAGGTCGTCCCAGAAGATCAGCAGCCGGGCGAAATCGAAGCCCTTGGCCCGCAGATCCCGGAAGTGTTTCTCGGTGATGGCGGTCAGCGCCTGGTCGCCGCGGTTCGCCTTGTCCTCGACGTTCCAGCCGCGCAGGGTGAGCGTGCGGCCCTCGTCGTCGGTGAGGCGGGGGATGCCGGTCCGCTGTTCCGGTGGTGCGGGGTGTGCGTCGGCGGCGGGGGCGAGGGCCCCCGCCGCGAGCACGAACGAAGTGACGATCGAGGTGAGTACGCTGCCCATCCGCATCCGCGTCCGCATTCGCATGGCGCAGATCAGAGCAGCTCACCCATCACACCTCAAGAGCAGGTGAGCACAATCTTTCCGAACTGGTCGCCCGATTCCAGCCGTTCGAACCCCTCGCGGGCCCGGTCCAGCGGCAGCACCTCGTCGATGACGGGCCGCACACCGGTGGTCGCGCAGAACGCCAGCAGGTCCTCCAGCTCGTCCTTGGAGCCCATGGTCGAGCCGACGACCTTCAGCTCCAGGAAGAAGATCCGGGTCAGCTCGGCGTGCGAGGGCCGGTCACCGCTGGTCGCGCCGGAGATGACGAGCGTGCCGCCGGGGCGCAGCGACTTCACGGAGTGGGACCAGGTGGCCGCCCCGACCGTCTCGATGACCGCGTCGACGCGCTGCGGCAGCCGCGCGCCCGGCTCGAACGCCTCGATCGCGCCGAGTTCGACGGCGCGCTTGCGCTTGGCCTCGTCGCGGCTGGTGGCGTAGATCCGCAGCCCGGCCGCCCGGCCGAGCACGATCGCGGCGGTGGCGACGCCGCCGCCCGCGCCCTGGACGAGGACCGAGTCGCCGGGGCGCACCCCGGCGTTGGTGAAGAGCATCCGGTACGCGGTGAGCCAGGCGGTCGGCAGACAGGCGGCCTGCTCGAAGGTGAGCTCCTTCGGCTTGGGCAGCACGTTCCAGCTGGGGACGGTGACCTGTTCGGCGAAGGTGCCCTGGTAGCGCTCGGTGAGGATGGAGCGGGGTTCCTTCGGGCCGACGCCGTGACCGGTCTGGCCGATGACGGAGTGCAGGACGACTTCGTTGCCGTCCTCGTCGGTTCCGGCCGCGTCGCAGCCGAGGATCATCGGCAGCTTGTCCTCGGCGAGGCCGACGCCGCGCAGGGACCAGAGGTCGTGGTGGTTGAGGGAGGCGGCCCGGACATTGACGGTGGTCCAGCCGGGGCGTGCCTCGGGGGCCGGGCGTTCACCCAGCTCAAGGCCGTTGAGGGGCTGGTCGCGGTCGATGCGGGATGCGTAGGCGGCGAACATGGCCCCGACGATAGGCCGGGGCGCGGCCGGGCGTAACCGGCCACGGGTGTGACGCGCGCCGCGCATTCAAGCCCCTCCGGCGATTGAGGAGCGGGGGTCCGGGGGCGGAGCCCCCGGTTATGGGAAGGTGCGGGGTGGGGAACAAGCCCGCCGCAGGCGCACCCCGCACCCGGGAACCCGCACCCCACCCGCCCCGACGTCAGCGCCGGGCCACGCCCTCCGCCCGTGCGGCGGCCGCCACCGCGGCGGTGACCGCCGGGGCCACCCGCTCGTCGAACGGCGACGGGATCACGTAGTCCGCCGCGAGCTCGTCGCCCACGACGTCGGCCAGCGCGTTCGCCGCGGCGATCTTCATGCCCTCGGTGATCCGGGAGGCCCGGACCTGGAGGGCGCCCGCGAAGATGCCGGGGAAGGCCAGCACATTGTTGATCTGGTTCGGGTAGTCGGACCGCCCGGTCGCCACGACGGCCGCGTACTTGTGCGCGATGTCGGGGTGGACCTCGGGGTTCGGGTTCGCCATGGCGAAGACGAACGCGCCGGGCGCCATCGAGGCGACGGCCGCCTCGGGGACCGTACCGCCGGAGACGCCGATGAAGACGTCCGCGCCCGCCAGCGCGCTCTCCAGCGGGCCGGAGATCCCGGCCCGGTTGGTGAGCTCGGCCAGCTCGCGCTTGACCTCGGTCAGGTCCTCGCGGTCCCGGCTCACGATGCCCTTGCGGTCGGCCACAGCGACATCGCCGAGCCCCGCCTCCAGCAGGAACTTCGCGATGGCCACCCCGGCGGCGCCGGCGCCGGAGATGACGGCGCGCAGATCGCCGAGGCTGCGGCCGGACAGCTTCGCGGCGTTCCGCAGGGCCGCGAGCGTCACGACGGCGGTGCCGTGCTGGTCGTCGTGGAAGACCGGGATGTCGAGCCGCTCCTGGAGCTTGCGCTCGATCTCGAAGCAGCGCGGCGCCGAGATGTCCTCCAGGTTCACGCCGCCGAAGGAGGGCGCGAGCCGGACGACCGTCTCGACGATCTCGTCCGCGTCGGTGGTCGCGAGCGCGATCGGCACCGCGTCGACACCGCCGAACTGCTTGAAGAGGATGGCCTTGCCCTCCATCACCGGGAGGGACGCCTCGGGTCCGATGTCACCGAGGCCGAGCACCGCGGTGCCGTCCGTCACGACGGCGACGACCTGCGACTTCCAGGTGTAGTCGTGGACCAGCTCGGGATTCTCTGCGATGGCGCTGCACACCTTGGCGACGCCGGGCGTGTAGGCGAGGGACAGATCGTCCTTGTCACGGATGGGAACGGTGGCCTGCACGGCCATCTTCCCCCCGCGGTGGAGAGCGAAGGCCGGATCGAACGGCTCATCGGTGGTGCTGTCAGTGGTGCTGTCGCTGCGAGGATTGACGATCTCCGCTGCCATGGTGTTGACCCCTTAAGTCTTCATCGTTTGAGGGTGGCCACTCCTGGTTGAGGAGGGGTGGGCGGGCACCGCGTACGTGCCCCGCGTCGACGGTTGGCCCGCCCCGGCAGGGGGAAATACATACGCGCGGGCGCGCCGCACACGCGCCCTGAGCCCCGGATGAGGGGTGTAAAGGTCTTTCTTACCCGAAGGACCACGTCATGGACGAGTCCAAATCGACTCGGTGACGTGACTCATAGTCGAATATCTGGACAAGTCCGCCGAGCGACGAAAGCGTCCACCAGTCGAGACGCGCCACAGATCTTCCGGCGTGAAGAGGGAAACCCCGCGGATGGTCCGGCCTCGCGTACCGGCCTCCTGAGGTTCGGGGATCGCCCGTTATCCGATTTTGATATGAGCAGCGGCAAGTTTGAGCCAGTCCGAATGGCAAGATGCCCTAATCACACAGGGGGGCGAGTCCACAGTCGTGTGCCCATACCGCCTGGTAACACCACCCTCACCTGCCGGAGGAACCCCGATCATGACCGCAAGCACCACACGTCGCCCGGCCGCGAAATCCAGGATCGCAGCGGTCGGCGCCATCGCGGTCGCCGGCACCATGCTGCTGGCCGCCTGTGGCGACCAGACCAAGAACGGGTCGACGAACCGCTCGTCGGCCCCGCTCTCCGACCTCCTGCCCAAGGAGATCAGGGACAAGGGAGTCATCAAGGTCGGTTCGGACATCGCCTATCCACCGGTCGAGTTCAAGGACAAGTCCGGCAATACGGTCGGCATCGACCCTGACATCGCCGCCGCGATCGGCAAGCAGCTCGGCGTGACCCTCCAGTTCCAGAACGGCACGTTCGACACACTGATCACCGGCCTGCGCTCCAAGCGCTACGACTTGGCGATGTCCTCGATGACCGACACCAAGGACCGCCAGCAGGGCGTCGACTCCGAGACGAAGAAGAAGGTCGGCGAGGGCGTCGACTTCGTCGACTACTTCACCGCAGGTGTCTCGATCTACACCCGGAAGGGCGACGACCAGTCCATCAAGACCTGGGCCGACCTCTGCGGCAAGAAGATCGCGGTCCAGCGCGGCACCGTCTCGCACAACCTCGCCAAGGCCGAGTCGAAGAAGTGCACCGGCGGCAAGAAGATCGCCATCGAGACCTTCGACAACGACCTGGAGGCCCAGACCCGGCTGCGCAGCGGTGGCGTCGACGCCGGTTCCTCCGACTTCCCGGTGGCCGCGTACGCGGTGAAGACCTCGGGCGGCGGCAAGGACTTCCAGATCGTCGGCGAGCAGGTCGAGGCCGCCCCGTACGGCATCGCGGTCGCCAAGGGCAACGACCAGCTGACCAAGGCCATTCAGGCGGCCCTGGAGGCGATCATCAAGAACGGCGAGTACAACAAGATCATCTCCAAGTGGGGTGTGGGGGCCGGCGCGGTCACCGAGGCCAAGCTGAACGGCGGATCCTGAGCAGGCACCGGCGCTGAAAGGTTCTTCCTGTGACTGACATCGAGAAGACGGGGCCGGCCGACCAGCCACCCATACCCTCCACCCCACCATCCGGACCCGAGGCGATCAGGGCCATTCCGGTCCGCCACTACGGCCGGTACGTCTCGGCGGTCGTCGCGATCGGGGCACTCGCCGCGATCGTCTACGCCTTCAGCCAGGGCAAGATCAACTGGGGTGCGGTCCCCGACTACTTCTTCGACCACCGCATCCTCAAGGGCGTCAGCCAGACCCTGCTGCTGACCGCGCTGTCCATGGTCATCGGCATCGTCGGCGGCATCCTGCTGGCCGTGATGCGGCTGTCCAGGAACCCGGTGACCTCGTCGATCGCCTGGTTCTACATCTGGTTCTTCCGCGGCACCCCGGTCCTGGTCCAGCTGTTCGTCTGGTTCAACCTGGGCCTGGTCTTCGAGTACATCGACCTGATGCCGATCTACAAGGACTACTGGTCGAGCTTCATGACGCCGCTGCTGACGGCGCTGCTCGGCCTGGGTCTCAACGAGGCCGCGTACATGGCCGAGATCTGCCGCGCGGGTCTGCTCTCGGTCGACGAGGGCCAGACGGAGGCGTCGCACGCGCTGGGCATGAGCCACGGCAAGACCCTGCGCCGCGTCGTGATCCCGCAGGCCATGCGGGTGATCGTGCCGCCCACGGGCAACGAGGTGATCAACATGCTCAAGACCACGTCGCTGGTGGCGGCCGTGCAGTTCTACGAACTGTTCAAGAACGCCCAGGACATCGGGCAGGCGTCCGGAGCCCCGGTCGAGATGTACTTCCTGGCCGCGGCCTGGTATCTGATCATGACCTCGGTGCTGAGCATCGGCCAGTACTACCTGGAGCGGTACTACGCGCGGGGTTCGAGCCGCAGCCTGCCGCCCACCCCGTTCCAGAAGGTCAGGGCCAATCTCCTGTCCCTGGGCCGCCCGAAGGGAGGCATGGCATGACCGCCATGGTGAAGGCCGAGGCCGTCCACAAGTCCTTCGGCGCCGCGCACATCCTCAAGGGCATCGACCTGGAGGTCGCGCCGCAGGAGGTCTTCTGCCTGATCGGCCCGTCCGGTTCCGGCAAGTCGACGTTCCTCCGGTGCATCAACCACCTGGAGCAGATCAACGCCGGCCGGCTGTACGTCGACGGCGAGCTGGTGGGCTACCGCCAGAAGGGCGACAAGCTCTACGAGCTCAAGGACAGCGAGGTCGCGCTGAAGCGCCGGGACATCGGCATGGTCTTCCAGCGCTTCAACCTCTTCCCGCACATGACGGCGATCGAGAACGTCATGGAGGCCCCCGTCCAGGTCAGGCGCGAGTCCAGGGCCGTCGCGAGGGCGCGGGCCGAGCGGCTGCTGGACCGGGTCGGCCTCGGCGACAAGGCGAAGAACTACCCCTCCCAGCTCTCCGGCGGACAGCAGCAGCGGGTGGCCATCGCCCGCGCCCTGGCCATGGAGCCGAAGCTGATGCTCTTCGACGAGCCGACGTCGGCGCTCGACCCGGAGCTGGTGGGCGATGTCCTGGACGTCATGCGCGGTCTCGCGGAGGACGGCATGACGATGATCGTCGTGACGCATGAGATGGGCTTCGCCCGTGAGGTCGGCGACGCGCTGGTCTTCATGGACGACGGTGTGGTGGTCGAGTCGGGCCACCCGCGCGACGTGCTGACCAACCCGCAACACGACCGGACGAAGTCGTTCCTGTCGAAGGTGCTGTAGGAGCGCGGGAGGAGGGCGGTACGGACCCGGCGTCCGTACCGCCCTCTTCCGTACCTCCTACTTCTTGGGCAGCAGCTCCGGGCTGAGCAGCAGCGCCCGCAACTGGGCACGGGTCAGCGGCGGCGTCTTCATGACAGGCCCCTGCGCCTGCTCGCCCTTGAAGCCGGTGCTGTCACGGATGCTCAGCACACCGCCGTCCTTCAGCACGAGCCGGCCGACCAGCTCCCGTCCCCACTTCGGCGCACCGTCGTAGTTCATCGGGTCGCTCCAGATCGTCAGCACCCCGCCGCCCGGCACCTTCTCGTTCACGCAGTCCGCCATGCCCGGCACCCCGTGGGCGGGCTTGCACGGATCACTCCCCGCGACGCGGCTCCCGGTGTCCAGGTAGCCGATGACGAGATAGCCGACGCCGCCGTCCTTGCGTACGGAGTAGTGCCCGTCCAGCGGTCCCGCCAGATGCGGCATCTCCTGTTCGGAGGTGTCGCCCTTGAGGATGACGGAGAGCGAGACCTGCTCGACGTCCCCGACGCCCTTGGGCAGCACCTTCACCAGTTCCTTCGCCCGGCCGCCGTTCCCCGCGAGCTCGACCGGGGCCGCCACCGTGGTCTCCTGCGTGTCCCCCTTCGGGGCCAGGTTCGGCACGGCGACGGCACCGGCCGCGACCACGGCGACTGCCGCGACCGAGACGCCGACCCGGCGCCGCAGCCGCACCCGGGCGGCTCCGGCGTACACCGTCCGGGTGGAGGTGGCCGGCTGCCCCGCGTCCTCCGCGGCCCGCCCCAGCAGCTCGTGCACGTCGTTGTTCATACCAATTCCTCCGCCATCTCGGCGCGCAGCGCCGCCAACCCCCGAGCCGCGTGGCTCTTGACCGTGTTCTCCCGCATCCCGAGCAGTCCGGCCGTGGCCTCGACGCTCAGGTCCTCCCAGTAGCGCAGCACCAGTACGGCCCGCTGCTTGTCCGTGAGCCGGGCGAGTGCCGCCCGTACCGCCAGCCCGGTGTCCGTGTCCGGCGCCCGGTCGGCGCGGTCGGGCAGTTCGCCGTAGGACTGTTCGCGCCGCCAGAACCGGCGACGGGATGCGATGAAGGTGTTGATCAACGTCTTGCGCGCGTACGCCTCGATGTTGTCGAGCCGTCCGTACCGCCGCCCCCCGAGCACCACCTTGACCAGCGTCGCCTGGACCAGGTCATCGGCCTCGTGCCGGTCGCCGCAGAGCAGGTACGCGCTGCGGAACAGCGCGGTTCGTCCGCCTTCGACGAAGGCGTGCAGCGCGGCATCGTCATCGATCCGCATCGTCGGCGCCCCTCTCCGGGTCCGCGGGTGCGGACCGTCTCACCCTTCCAGTGCGGCGGGAGGCGCGGCGGGTTGCAGCAGAGGACAGAAAAGGAGGGGCGGTACGGGCAACCGGCCCGTACCGCCCCTCCTCGCGGGTGCCGCCGCTACTTCACGGCGAGCACCAGGGTGTCCGAGGGCGAGGCCCAGACGGCCCGCGCCTCACCGAATCCCGCTTCGCGCAGGGTGTCGGTGTGCCAGTGCACGGAGGGCATGTCGCCGTCCGCGTGCTCACCGTAGATCTCGTACCGCTCGGCGGTCGGTCCGGCGAGGACCGGGTCCTTGGCGGCCAGCGCCCACCAGTCGGCCCAGTCGACCGCGCCCGCGGCCTTGGCGCGGTCCATGGCGGCGTGCCGGTGGGCGCGTTCGGCCGCGTTGATCCGGGGCGTCGCGGTGTCGATCATGTGGTCCGCGTTCATGAACACCCCGCCGTCCCTGACGAGCCCGGCGATGTGGCCGTAGAGCGCGGTGAGCGGTTCGGTGTGCAGCCAGTGCAGGGCGGTGGCGGTGAGCACGGCGTCGTACGAGTCGTACGGCAACTGCCCCGCCCACTCGGGGTCCTTGAGGTCGGCGGTGACGAAGGTGACGCGCTCGTCGCCGTCGAAGTAGCCTCGCGCGATGGCGAGCAGCGCCGGGTCGAGATCCACCCCGGTGCTGGTGGCTTCCGGGAACCGCTTGAGCAGCCGGTCCGTAATACTTCCCGTACCGCATGCGAGATCGAGCACCCTCGGCCGCGGCCCCACGAGGGCCTCGACCATGTCCAGCATCACCCGGAACCGCTCCTCGCGGTCGGGCATGTACCACTCCTGCTGCCGGTCCCAGCTCTCCTGCCAGGCCCGCCAGTCCGTACCTGTCGATGTCTCCGCCACCAGGAACCTCCATGTAATACCCTGGAACCACAAACAACCATTACACCGTTCGCTGCATCGACCATAGACCGACGCCGTAAGGACTACAAGTGGAACTGGCCTATTACTCGGACTACGCCGTACGTCTGGTCAACACCGAGGAGCCGGCCCGCAACAAGGACTCCCTCACCTCCGTGGAGGCGGTCCGCGAGCTGTTCGGCGCCAACGGCCAGGCGGCCCGGCGGGCGACCGACGCGGACGTGACCCGATTCAGGTCCGTACGGGGGCGGCTGCGCTCGGTCTTCGAAGCGGCCGACGGCGGTGACGAGACGCTCGCCGTCGACCTGCTCAACTCGCTGCTGCTGGAGTTCCCGGTCAGCCCGCAGATCTCCGGGCACGACATCCGCGACGAGGACGGCAAGCCGGACTGGCACATGCACCTGGCCGACCACCCGTCGAACGCGACGGCCGGGTACGCCGCCATCGCGGCGATGGGCCTCGCCTTCCACCTCACCTCGTACGGGGTCGACCGGCTCGGCCTGTGCGAGGCATCGCCGTGCCGAAACGCCTACCTCGACACCTCGACCAACCGGTCCCGCCGCTACTGCTCGGACCGCTGCGCGACCCGCGCCAATGTGGCCGCCTACCGGGCCCGCAAGCGCCTGGAGACGGAACGGGCGGCCGGCACCGGCCGGAGCGCGGAGACCGCCCAGGCCACCACGCCCCGCACCGACCGCTGATCCTTCTTCAGCGGCCGGTAGCGCGCCCGGACCCTGGCCAGTACGAACTCCTCGGGCACCGCCCCGTAGTCCGTACTGTCCCCGCCCGCGAAGGTGTTGTCGGCCAGCACCCACCAGCCGCCCCGACGGCGCTCGGCGGCCCGCTTCACGATCAGCAGGTCCTGCTGGAACGGATGCCGCAGGATCACCACGTCACCGGGGCGCACCGTCGCCCCGTACTGCACGAGCAGCCAGTCCCCGTGATGGAGCGTCGGCACCATCGACGGCCCGGTCACCTCCACCACCTGGAACGGCACCCGCGCCGCCAACCCTCGGCCGGGCTGCTCCTGCGTCAGCTCAGGCACCTCCGGCACCTCCCGCATCTCTCCGGCACCTCCCCGGTCCGTCCAGTACACGTCCTGTACAGCGTTCCGCGCATTCGGCCACTGGTCCCATCCTCGCCCTGGACTTTTGGCCTAAGCCCATGGGGGCACCCACGAAAACACGTCTCTCACGGAGTAATGTCCCACCTGAGAAGACGATCACGAGGAAGGACAGCTCAATGCTTTCCCGCCTGTTTGCCCCCAAGGTGAAGGTCAGCGCCCACTGCGACCTGCCCTGCGGCGTGTACGACCCGGCCCAGGCCCGCATCGAGGCGGAGTCCGTCAAGGCCGTCCAGGAGAAGTACCAGGCCAACGAGGACCCGCACTTCCGGGCCCGCGCGGTGGTCATCAAGGAGCAGCGCGCCGAGCTCGCCAAGCACCACGTCTCGGTGCTGTGGAGCGACTACTTCAAGCCCCCGCACTTCGAGAAGTACCCGGAGCTGCACCAGCTGGTCAACGACGCCCTCAAGGCCCTGTCGGCCGCGAAGGCCTCCACGGACCCGGCGACCGGCCAGAAGGCGCTGGACTACATCGCCCAGATCGACAAGATCTTCTGGGAGACCAAGAAGGCCTGATCTTCGGCCGGGCTGTCCGACCCGCGGTTTCGCGGCTCGCATCGCCCACCTCCCCGCACCCGGCCCGCAGGCCGCCGAGCACGGCGTCCATGACGGACCGGGTGCGGTCCTATTCGCCCGATCGCAGGTGGGCGTAATCCACTGCTTCGATGGCCGCGCCGGCCATCGGCCGCCGGTCCTGCGGTGAGCGCCACCCGGATCGAGGGCCCGGACGGAGCCTGGAGTCGACTGCGGTGCCGACGGGATTCGAACCCGCGGACGGGGAGGGCAGGTCCGCCCTGTTCCCCTCAGTCGGCGTACGGGTGACCTCCGGACGCCGATCGCAATGGGCCGCTCTGCCACGGCGCCGCAGTCTGTGGGACCGCGCGATCCCGCTACGGTGATCGTAGGGGCAACTCCCCAGCCCGAGAAAGCCGTTTACGAAGGCGTGTGCGGGGGTGTGTGCGAAGCCGTTCGCGAAGGTGTTTGCGAAGCCGTTTACCTGGAACGCGGCCGTGTCGCCGAAGGTTTCGCCTCTCCCGAGGGGACCATATGAAGTCGGCCGATGGCGGTCCCCCGTCGATTCGCTCCTCGTACCACCGATGAGTTCTCGGGGCAGGATCGGTCGATATGGGTGGACATGCGCAGACGTCGGGGCTGCGTACACGAGGGGAGACAGCGATGACCACCGAGGGCTTCACCACATGTCTGTGGTTCGACGGGCAGGCAGAGGAGGCGGCGGAGTACTACCTCTCGGTCTTCAAGAACTCCCGCCTCGGCAGGACCGGCCGCTACACCGAAGCGGGACCCGGGCCTGCCGGATCGGCGATGGCGGTCGAGTTCGAGATCAATGGCCAGAAGTTCGTCGGGCTGAACGGCGGGCCGCAGTTCACCTTCAATGAAGCCATCTCGTTCCAGATCCGGTGCTCGGACCAGGACGAGGTGGACTACTACTGGAGCAGCCTCACCGACGGGGGCGAGGAGGGACCCTGCGGCTGGCTGAAGGACAGGTACGGCGTCTCCTGGCAGGTCGTCCCCGAGGCGCTGATCGACCTGATCGGCGATCAGGACGCCGAGAAGGCCGCGCGGACCACCGCGGCGATGATGACCATGAAGAAGCTGGACGTCGCCGCGCTGCGGAAGGCGCACGACGAGGGCTGAGACGCGCGGACGCGGAGATACCGGAGGACGGATCCGACGGAAGCCGGTGGATCCGGCCGGCATCTCCGCGCCGAGGGTGAGCGGGTGGCGCGGTGGGCGCTCCACCCGCCGTCACCGCCGCGCGCCGCTCCTCGCACGTCGTGGGCCGAGGAAGGCGCCCGCGAGCAGCGCACCGGCCAGGACCAGCGCCGAGTTGACCAGGATCGCGACCGAGACCCCCGAGAGGACGCCTTCGGGGCCGGTGTCGCCGAGGGCGGGACATCCGGGCGGTGGCGACGGCGCTCATGACCGGGATGCCCATGGTGATGCCGACCTGCTGGGTCATGGTGGCGAGGCCGGTGGCCAGCCCCTGTTCCTCGTCGGGGAGTCCGGAGGTCGCGGTGACCATGAAGCCGACGATCATCAGCATGTTGCCGATGCCACCGACGAAGGTGGCCACCAGCAGAAGCGTGATCCACTCCCCCGACGTTCCGAGCGCCACCAGGGAGAGGGTCGCGACGGCCTGGACGACTCCGCCGGTGACGATGGTCGTACGGCTCCCGAACCGGCCGACGGCACGGCCGCCGAGCGTGCCGCCGATCACGGTGCCGATGCCCAGGACGCCGAAGGCGAGGCCGGTGGCGAGCGGTGAGTAGCCGAGGACTTCCTGGAGATAGAGGGTGAGCAGGAAGACCAGCGAAGTCTCGGTGACGAAGGCGATCAGGCCCGCGGTGTTGCCCCAGATGACGCTGCGCCGCTTCAGGATGTGTACGGGGACCAGCGGCGCCGCGGCCCTCTTCTCGACGGCCCGGAAGGCGATGAGCAGCGCAAGCCCCGCGAGGAGTGCGGCCAGGGTGGTGGGCGTGGTCCAGCCGGACTCGCCGGCCTGCGTCAGACCGTGGACGAGCAGCAGCAGGCCGCCGGTGACGGTCACGGCGCCGGGGATGTCGAGCCGGGGGCGCCCGGCGGGCCGCGCGTCGGTGATGACGGACGGGGCGAGGGCGACCACCAGGGCGGCCACGGGCACATTGATGAAGAACGCCCAGCGCCAGGAGAGCAGATCGGTGAGCAGGCCGCCGAGGATGGCGCCGGCGGTGAATCCGGCGGACATCAGCGCCCCGTTGAGACCCAGGGCGCGTTCGCGCAGCGGGCCCTCCTTGAAGGCGGTGGTCAGCAGCGCGAGTCCGGCCGGGGTGACGGCCGCCGTGGCGAGTCCCTGCAGCACCCGTGCCACGAGCAGCACTTCGGGCGAGGTGGCGAGCCCGCCGAGGGCGGAGGAGAGGCCGAGGACGGCCATGCCGACGAGGAACAGCCGCTTGCGGCCGACGAGGTCGGCGATCCGGCCGAAGAGGAGCGTGAAGCCGGCGGCGGCGAGCGCGAACGCGGTGGCGATCCACTGAAGGTGGGAGAGGGAGAAGGCGAGCCCCTCACCGACGACGGGCAGTGCGACGTTCAGGATCGAGAAGTCCACGGCGATCATGAACTGGGCGCCGAGGAGGAGTGCGAGGACGAGCTTCTGCCGTCCGGTCATGCGGGTCTTCGACGGGGAAACGGCGGGAGCGGCGAGGCCGGTCGTATCCGACGGGGCGTGACTGGGTGCGGACATGATGGGTCTTCCTCAGGGAGAGGTTTTAACGGGGCTTGAGTTCCGTTAAGGTGGAGTCACCGTAGCAGAGGAAGAGTTACTAATGGAACTGGAGACCCGTTATGGCTTCTGAGGGTGTGGAGCCGGGCAGCGTCCGGCCCGGTGGGCGTACCGCCCGGGTCCGCGAATCGGTCCTGCGCGCGGCGGGCGACGCCCTGGCCGAGCACGGCTTCGACCGCCTGGACCTCGCCGATGTCGCGCGCCGGGCGGAGGTCGGCAAGACGACCGTCTACCGGCGCTGGTCCACCCCCACCGGTCTGATCGCGGACCTGCTCGACGACATGGCCGAGCAGTCCTCGCCCCGTACGGCCACGGGTTCCCTGGCCGAGGACCTCAGGGCCAACGCGCGGCTGGTGGTCACGACCCTCTCCGACCCGCGGCAGGGCGCGCTCTTCAAGTCCGTGATCGCCGCGGCCACCTGCGACCCGCGCACGGCCGAGGCGCTGCACCGGTTCTACGCGATCCGCATCAAGGAGTGGTCCGGCTGTGTCACCGAGGCCGTCGAGCGCGGGGAACTGCCCGCGGGGACGGACCCGGACGAGGTGATCCGCGCCGTATCGGCACCGCTCTACTACCGGTTGCTGGCCAGCGGCGACCCGCTCGACGAAGCGGCGGCCGACCGTGCCGCCGAGGCCGCCGAGGCGGCGGCACGGTCGGGCGCGTACGTGAGCTGACGGCAGGCCGCCCCGTCAGCCCGCCGGGTGGGCGCGCAGACGGACCGCCCACGGGTGCCCGGCGCCCTGGGCCAGGGTGATGGTCGCGGTCAGCCAGGCGCGCTGGTCCGCGGTGAGGACCGGCAGCGCCTTCGCGAAGTCCTCCTCGTCCTTGGGGCGCGGGGACCCGGCCTTGTACAGGAGCTGTACCTCGGGGCAGAGGTACGGAACGCCGTCCCCGGAGACGCGGCCGAGCCGGTCGAGCGGCAGGCGGATGCGGGGATCGCGGCGGAACAGCCAGTCGTCGCCCTCCGCGTCGTCGAGCATGAGCTGGACGCGCCAGGGTTCGTCGGGCCCCGGGCGGCACCAGATGTCGTGCACGTACGGCGGCAGCACCTCGCCGGCGAGCCAGGGACGCAGGGTGCCGGGCGGGTCCGCGGCCCACCACTCCCAGCCCGCCAGGAGACGCTGGGCGGCGAGCTGGTCGCGGCGGAGCAGGAGCACGTCGATGTCGCCGTGGTCCCGGAAGGTGTGGCCCACGGCGAATTCGACCGCGTATCCCCCGGCGATCCACCAGGGGACGCGCAACGGCGCGAAGAGGCGGGCGGCCTCGTCCGGCGGGGGCGGATCCCAGGGACCCCACGGAGTTTCCGTACGCATGGCCGCAGGCCCCTTTCCCTCTCCGGCACCGCCCGCTGTGGGGTCAGTCCGTCTTCAGCAGATGCCGGTAGCTGTCCGGATGCTCCCTCAGGAAGGTGGCCAGGCTCGTCGCCGGATGGCCGGTGAGGTCCGGCACGGCGTCCGAGACCGTGGCCATCTCGCCGGTGGCGATGGCCTCGTACGACGTCACCCAGCCGACCACCTCCCAGTCCTCGGCACCGTACTGCGCCCGGGAGGCGTAGGCCTCCTCACGGGTCTCCGCCACGTAGGTGATGGTCCGGCCGGTGACCCTGCCGAGCTCCTCGGCAGCCTCGGCGAGGGTGAACGCCTCGGGGCCCGTCAGATCGTAGGTGATCCCGTCGTAGCGGGTGTCGGCACTCTCGGTGTCGGCCAGCAGGACGGCGATCGCGACGTCCGCGATGTCGTCGTGCGCCACCGCCGCCACCCGGCCGTCGCCGCCGGGGCCGCGCAGCACCCCGTCGGCGCCGGTCATGGCCGGGATCCCGGCGAGATACAGGCTGTCGCGGAGAAAGGTGTAGCGGACATCGGCGGCCCGGATGTGCGCCTCGGTGTGCCAGTGGTCCCGGGCGAAGGTGAACGTGGCGTCGGGTGCCGCGCCCAGGAAGGAGACGTACACGATGCGTTCGACGCCCACGGCGACCGCCGCGTCCACGGCCGTCATGTGCTCGCGCACCCGGTCCGGGCTCTCGTGCGCCGAGACGAGGAACAGCGTGTGCGCCCCGGCCAGGGCACGGCGCATGGCCTCCCCGTCGCCGTACGGGGCGGGCGGGGCGGCGACGGCGCCGGGCAGTTCGGGCAGCCGGGACGGGTCGCGCCCGAGGAGCCGCACGGGCACTCCGGCGCGCGCCAGGCGCCGGGCGACACGGCCGCCGACGGCTCCGCTCGCGCCGGTGACCGCGACGATGGGGGCGCCCGGATTTTCCGGGACGGTGGGGGGTGGGTTGTTCATGCGGGGTCACCTTCCTTGCGTGGCCAGGGCCGCACCTCCACGACCGCGTCCACCGGGACGGGGCCGTAGATGTGCGGGAACTCCTCGCCGCCGGGCGCGACGGACTCGTACCGTACGGACACCGGGAGCCGGTCGGGATCGATGACGAGGACCACGAGTTCCTGGTCGCCGGTCCCGGCCCCGCTCCCGGCGCCGTACAGCATCTCGGCCACGCCGGTGAGCTGGTGCGGCAGCGAGCAGTGGATGAAGCCCTCTTCGTGCAGGGTGCGGCCGCGGGTGGACATCTCGTACGTCCCGATCCCGCGGGCCGCCTCCCACAGGGGGCCTTCGGTGAGGTGCAGCAGCAGTTCGGCCATGGGCCAAAACTAGCCGCGTCGACGCGCCCTGCGGGCCATCAGCGTGGCCGCCGATCCGGCCACGAGCAGAACGGCGGCGATCCCGCCGAGAATCCACTCACCGCCGTGCGCACCCGTGTGCGGGAGCTCCCCTCCGGGATGGGGCTTGTGCGGCCAGGTGCCGGGCTCGTCGAGCTCGTCGGGCTTGTGCGGCCAGGTGTGGGTCGGCGTGGGCTTCGGCCCCGGCGTGTGGGTGGGGGTGTCCGTCGGAGTCGGGATCGGGGTCGGGGTCGGGGTCGGCGTGGGCGTGTCCGTCGGAGTCGGGGTCGGCGTGTCCGTCGGCTCCTCGCCGCAGGTCGGCAGGTCCCCGTCGAAGGGGTAGGCGTGCAGCTCCTGGCCGCCCGACTCGCCCGCCGACGTGTGGGTCAGTGAACCGGCGGTGCAGAAGCGGCCGTTGGTGCCGCTCATGTCCAAGGTGGCCGTACTCGACTGCTGGCCGATCAGCACGCTGCCCTGGAACTGACCGGTGCCGTGCAGCCCGACCTCGGTGGCGTCCGGGAAGTTCCACAGCAGGTGCTCGCGGAGTCCGGCCTGCGGCAGCGAGCCCATCAGCGTGTTGATGTTGCGGCTGCTCCCGTAGACGTTGACGAGCACCGTCGCACCGTCCGGGATGGCGTTGAACGAGATGCCCTGCTGGCCGCCCTGCGCCGACACCACATCCGCGTCCACGGCGAAGACCTGGAGGGGCGAAGTGCCGTCACCGGTGAAGACGGTCTCGAAACCGGAGTTCACCACGGCGCCCGTGGCGGGACGGCGGTGGTCCTGGTTGTCGTCGTACGCGTAACAGTGGCTGGCCGCGGTCAGCTGGTCGCGCAGCGCCGTGTACGGGTCCGTGGCGGCCGGGTCGCGGACCGGGGCCGGGATCACCGTTCCGCCGACGTTCCGGGCGTACTTGACCACACCGTGGTTCGCTCCCTCCTCGGCGAGCAGCCGCTGCCCGTTCGCGACGGTCAGGTCCCCGCCCACGGTCAGATGGTCGGAGCCGTTGGGGGGCGGCACCCGGGAGCCCACGCCCGCCACGCCGACGTTGTAGATCTGCGAGGCGCCTTCGCGCTTGTTCATGTCGAACTGTCCGAGGGTGACGATCTTCCCCTCGGCCTCGGCGGCGGCCTCCCGGACCAGGAAGTCGCCGCCGACGAAGATGTTGATGTTGCTGTCGTGATGGGTGACGGGCCCGTTGTTCGGATCGAGCCAGGTCGTCGGGCAGTCGCTGCCCAGACACGGGCCGAGCCCGCCGGGCAGCGGGTCGGCGAGAGCGATGGACGCCGTCGTGCCCACCATGGCCGCGGCTGCCGCCGTGGCCACCGCCGCTCGGATACCTTTGCCGCGCCTCCGCACTTGTGTTGCCATAAGGGGCAATATGCAGCTTTGTGTACCAAGTGACAGGAATGCCACGCCCGGATCGAGCCCTATGCACCCGGATACACGGGGCCGCGACCGGGTACGCCCGTGCGTGCGAGCGCGCGCCGGGCCGTCCCCGGCAGCGTGCCCATGGTGTCCGGCGGTGCGTCAGGCCGAGTCCGCCAGGAGTTCGGCCTCCACGCGCGGGTCCAGGCCGACCGCGGGCCGGTCCGGTCGCTGCGGGGGCTTCCCGCCCAGCTCCTCCAGCCACTTCCAGGTGTCGGCGACCGTCTCCTCGACCGGGCGGCAGCGCAGGCCGGTCGCGTACGCCTTGCCGACGTCACCCCCGTGGATCGTGTCGTACAGCTCGCCCGGCGGCAGCCAGACCGGCAGATCGGTCCACGGCTCCACACCCGCCGCGAGGATCTTCTCCGCGGGCGTCCAGCGCAGTGCCGCGTCGGAGCCGGTGGCCCGTACGCAGGCGTCCAGCAGTTGCCCCATGGTGGCGTGGCCCGAGCGGCTGACCAGGTTGTACGGCCCGTGCAGACCGCTGCCGGCCGCGTCCAGCAGCCAGTTCGCGAGGTCGCGGGCGTCGATGTACTGAAGCATCAGATCCGGTGTGCCCGGGGCCAGTACGGGTCCTCCGCGGGCGATCCGCAGCAGCCACCAGGGCAGTCTGCCGATGTTCTCCCAGGGACCCAGGATCAGCCCCGCGCGGGCGAGGAGGGCCCGGTCGCCGAAGGCGTCGAGCGCGGCCAGTTCGCCGCCGCGTTTGGCCAGGGGGTACGAGACGTCCCCGCCCGCGTCGGGCGAGGCGCCGGACACCACCGGGCCCTCCTCCGGCAGACCGGCCGGGGCCGGGGAGTCGTACACGGAGCGGCTGGAGACATAGGCGTACCGGGCGGCCCGGCCGGCCAGCAGACGGGCCGCGTCCCGTACGGCCGAGGGGGCACCGCTCCAGGTGTCGACCACCAGGTCCCAGGCGTACCCGCCGGGGCCCTCGCCGGATCCGGCCAGGGCCGCGAGGCCGTCCTCGGTGGTGCGGTCGCCGAGGAGTTCCGTCACGCCCGGCGGGGGTGCGTGCCGGCCGCGGTGGAACACCGTGACGTCCCAGCCGCGCGCCAGCGCCGCCTCGGTGACGGCGCGCCCCACGAATTCCGTACCACCCAGCATCAGAAGCCTCATGGGACCGACTCTGCCCGCCGGGCGGCCCGGTGGGAACCGGTCCTCGCTCTCGGCGGAATCGGGAACCGGTCCCTCACGGCGTGCGGGCCAGCGGGCTGCGGTTGCGCAGCAGCCACTGGTGGTACCCGGCCGCGCGCCGGGCCGCCTCCCGGTAGGCCGCCTCCAACTCCCCGTACACCGTGGCCGTGTCGGTGCCCGGCCGGGACACCAGCAGCAGCCGTACGGCGAGGGGGTCGTCGCGCAGCGGGCGGATCGCCATGTCGTCGCGCGGTCCGGAGGTGGGCTGGCAGGGGGCGACCGCCTCGCCGAGCACGACGAGGGAGGCGGCGGTGAGGTAGTCGCCGTGCAGGACGGTCGGTGCCAGGCCGGCCTCGCCGAACACCCGGCGCAGCCCGTCCCATTCGCCGTCCACCGTGGGGTCGACCATCCACCGGTCGGCCGCCAGGTCGACGAGGTCGACCACGGGGCGGGCGGCGGCCGGGTGGTCCCGGGCCATGGAGATGAACTGCGGTTCGCGGTCCAGGAGTACGCGCTGTTCCAGGCCGTCGGGGACGGCCAGCGGGCAGCCCTCGACCTCGTGCACGAAGGCGACGTCGAGCCCGCCCGCCCCGACATCGCGCAGCAGTGCGCCGGCCGATACGTCGACCCGCAGCGAGATGTCCGTACCGGGCAGCCGGAGCCGCAGCCTGCGCAGCCAGCCGCCGATGACCCGGCTCGCCGTACAGCCGATGCGCAGCCGGGGCCCGGAGGCCCGGACCGCATCCGCATCCGCCTCCGCCTTCGCGTCGCTGACCAGCGCGGTCATTCCGTCGACCAGGGGGCGGGCCCGGCTGAGAACGGAACGGCCGAGCAACGTCGGGCGGCAGCCGGTCCGTTCACGGCGGAACAGCTCGGCGCCCAGGGTGTTCTCGATCCGGCGCAGCTGGGTGGTCAGGGAGGGCTGGCTCACGCCCAGCCTGCGGGCGGCTTGGTGCAGGCTGCCCGTATCCGCGATGGCGCACAGCGCCCTGAGGTGTCTCACCTCAAGCTCCATACGGTCGAGCGTAGGGCGGCGGGCGGCTGTCGCACCAGACTCCCCAATCGCACCAAAGTCCGTTAATTCACCTGGAGTTGTGGGACTCTTCGACGGCGGTACCGGAGTTGGCGATAGTTCGGTGCTATCGCCGGTTGACATCATCCGCCACGGCTTCCGCTCCCCGACACTCTCTCCGTACCGCACCCGTCCGAGTCCGATCATCGGACGGGTTCATCGGACCGGTAACGGTAGGAGACCCCCCATGAGACACCCCAGGACCGTCATGTCGGCCGTGGTCGGCCTCGGCTTCGGCCTCGCGGCCGCGCTGGGCACGGCACCGGCGATCGCCTCCTCGGCCCCCGCCGCAGCACCCGTCACCACCACGTCGGACGTCCGGGCGGGCTACACCGCCTACGCCGGGTCGCACGAGAACGCCGCCGCGAACAAGGCGTTCTTCGAGGCGGTCGCCAAGTCCGTGGCGAAGAAGCGTGCGGCGAACCCCGGCGCCCAGTCGGTCACCGTCGTCTACAGCACCGCCAACGCGCCGAGCTTCCGCACCCAGATATCCAACAGCGCGCAGATCTGGAACAGCTCCGTCTCCAGCGTCCGGCTGCAGGAAGGCTCGAACGCCGACTTCACCTACTACGAGGGCAATGACTCCAGGGGCTCGTACGCGAGCACCGACGGGCACGGCAACGGATACATCTTCCTGGACTACGCGCAGAACCAGCAGTACGACTCGACCCGCGTCACCACGCACGAGACCGGGCATGTGCTCGGCCTTCCGGACCACTACTCCGGTCCGTGCAGCGAGCTGATGTCGGGCGGCGGCCCCGGCCCGTCCTGCACCAACCCGTATCCCGACGCGAACGAGCGCAGCCAGGTCAACTACCTGTGGCAGAACGGCTTCGCGGCCGCACTCGCGCGCAGCGCCTCCTGACCCCGGTCCGGACGCGTCGCACCATCGGGGCCACCTCGTAGGACGGGGTGGCCCCTCCGCCCTGCCCACCGGCTTCCGAACGCGGTACGGGTCAGGTGGCACGGCACCACGCCGTCCTCCCGGCCGGGCCGGGCCCACGGACCGACTGCCGGGCCGAACCCGGCAGTCGGTCACGGCCCGGGGCCGGGACGATCAGGCGTGTTCCAACGGGAACGCGCCGCGGTGCCCCGTACCGGCACCCTGCTCCGGGCGGGGCTCGTACTCGCGGCAGCTCCAGATCTCCTGGACGAATCCCGTGCGCCGGTCCCACAGGTCCAGGACATCGCCCTCACCTGCCGCCCCGCGGTAGGCGTCCTTGGCGCCCCGGAAGCATGCCAGGCCGCCGGACAGTCCGCGCACCGCGGCCGGGGCCGGGAAGTAGTCCGAGAAGGCGCAGGCGATGCAGGTCTGGAGGCGCACGCCGGGCGGCAGGGCGCGCTGGATCGTGGCGAGCGCGGACGCGAAGTCGTTCTCGGCGCGATGGGACGTGTAGGCCGCACCGCCGAACTGCAGTTCCAGGCCGAGGTACGAATCGGGGCGGCGCAGCGACAACAGGCAACTGAGCGTGGCCTGGTGGACGGCTCCCTCCCAGATGACCGGGAGCGGGAGGTCCCACTCCAGGACGCAGTCGCTCAGCGCACCGTCCACCAGGGTGAACCGGTCGTCGGCCGGTGGCGTGCCATCGGCCGGGGTGAGGCCGTCGAAGCTCGCGCCCTCGAAGTCGATGCCCCTTGTCCGGAGGCGTAGTTGCTGTCCGTCGGTGGTGAGGACGACGGCGTCGGAACCCTGTCGGTCCCGGTACCACCCTGCCCATGACTCATCTGTCATGGGCACGGACTGTAGCCCGTGCCCATGACAGTCGCCCTCTCGCCCTCCGTTTCGGCTCACGGGCCTTGTGACCTCGGCACCTTGTTCCGTTCTCCTTCCTCCGCCCCCTTCACCGTTCTCGGCTCCGTGCTCTGCTCTCCGCTCCCCGCTCTCAGTGCGTCCGGCGGGTGACGAACTCCGCCAGGGTCAGGAGGTCGCCGGCACCGGCCAGGTCGGGGACCGCCCGGGACAGGTGGTGGACCGCGCGGGCCATCCGGTCCGCCGCGGCGATCTGCGCCCAGTCCCGGCCGCCGGCCCGGTCGACGGCGTCGGCGGCGCTGCTCACCTCGCCGGGTGTGCTCATCGATCCCCGGTAGAGCGTGGCGAGTTCGGCCGCCGCCGGGGTGCCGGAGGTCAACGCGGCGACTACGGGGAGGGACTTCTTGTGGGCGACGAGATCCGCCCCGACCGGCTTCCCGGTCCGTGCCGGGTCCCCCCAGATGCCGATCAGGTCGTCGATGAGCTGGAAGGCGAGGCCCGCCTCCCGGCCGAATCCGTCCATCGCGCCGACCGCCCGCTCCCCCGCGCCCGCGTACAACGCACCCAGCGCGCAGGCGCAGCCGAGCAGGGCGCCGGTCTTGGCGGTGGCCATGGTCAGGCACTCGTCCAGCGTGACTTCGTCTGGGCCCCGGTCCTCGAAGGCGCAGTCGGCCTGCTGGCCCGCGCACAGCTCGATGACGCAGGTCGAGAGCCGTGCCGAGGCACGGGCCCCGGCCGGGGACGGATCCTCGGCGAGCAGCCGCTGGGCGAGGGCGAGCATGGCGTCGCCCGCGATGACCGCGTCGGGGATGCCGAAGACCGCCCAGGCCGTGGGCCGGTGCCGACGGGTCCGGTCCTCGTCGATGACGTCGTCGTGCAGCAGGGTGAAGTTGTGGGCCAGCTCCACGGCGACGGCTGCCCGTACCGCCTGTGCCGGGTCGCCGCCCAGTGCGCGGGCGGCGGCGAGGACCAGTGCGGGTCTGATCGCCTTGCCCGCCGGTCCCGAGGACGGGCTGCCGTCGGCCTCCTGCCAGCCGAAGTGGTACATCGCGACGCGGCGGATCGATCCGGGCAGGGATTCGACGGCGGCGCGCAGTTGGGGATCCACGAGGGCCCTGGTCTGCTCCAGGAGGACCTCGGCCTCCTGGCCCTGCGCCGCGGGGGCGGTCGGGGCACTGACGGGTGGGGCGTTGTCGCCCGGGGCCCGGGGTGTGGGTGGTTGGGGTGCGTGGTGGGTCTTCACTGGGGCGTCCTCCCGAGGCCGCCCCGGGCACGGCTGCCCGGTGGCGGAGGTTGACGGGGGCCCGGACATCGTCGTCCGGGCCCCCGAGGGGCTACCGCCAGCGGCTGACCTCGACGTTTTCCAGTACGCCCAGGGCGTCCGGCACGAGGATGGCCGCGGAGTAGTAGGCCGTCACCAGGTAGGAGATGATCGCCTGCTCGTCGATCCCCATGAAACGGACCGAGAGGCTGGGCTCGATCTCGTCGGGGATGCCGGACTGCTGGAGTCCGATGACGCCCTGCTCGGCCTCACCCGTCCTCATGCAGATGATCGACGTGGTCCGGGCGTCGGTGATCGGGATCTTGTTGGACGGGAAGATCGGCACCCCCCGCCAGGCCGGCACATGGTGTCCGCCGATGTCGACGCTCTCCGGCACCAGGCCGCGCCTGTTGCACTCGCGGCCGAATGCGGCGATGGCCCTCGGGTGGGCGAGGAAGAGCTTCGAGCCGCGGCGGCGCGAGAGCAGCTCGTCCATGTCGTCGGGGCTGGGCACACCGTCGTGCGGCTGGAGGCGCTGCCCGTAGTCGCAGTTGTTGAGCAGCCCGAACTCGCGGTTGTTGATCAGCTCGTGCTCCTGGCGCTCGCGCAGCGCCTCGACCGTGAGCCGCAACTGCTGCTCGGTCTGGTTCATCGGCTGGTTGTAGAGGTCGGCGACCCGGCTGTGGACCTTCAGCACGGTCTGGGCGACGCTCAGTTCGTACTCCCGTGGCGCCGCGTCGTAGTCGACGTACGTGTGCGGGACGACGGCTTCGCCGACATGGCCGGCGGAGAGGTCGATCGCCGCCTCGCCGTACTTGTTGGTGCGCTGCTCCGGGATGCTGAGCAGTCCGTCGAGATGTTCGCGGAGCGAGTCCGCGCGCTCGGCGAGGTTCAGCACGTCCGCCCGGCTCAGCGTCAGCACCGTGCAGGCGGTGACGGCACGGGCCGTGTACTCCCAGACGGCGTCGCCGTCGACCAGGGCCTGGTCCCCGAAGTAGGCCCCGTCGGCGTGGACCCCGAGCACCGTCTCGTCCCCGTAGGGGCCGGTGCCGATCCTCTCGACCTTGCCGTGCGCCAGGAGGTGGACGCTGTCCGCCGCGTCCCCCGACGCGGCCAGTACCTGTCCCGCCGCGATCTCGCGCTGCTCGCACCGCCGGGCGAGCTCGTCCAGCACCTCCTCGTCGCCGAAGTCCCGCAGGGCGGGGAGCTCTCCTAGCTCGGCGGGGATGACCGCGACCCGGTCACCGGTCTGCACAAAGGTCACCCTGCCGTCCCCGACCGAGTAGCTCAGCCTGCGGTTCACCCGGTAGGTACCACCTTGCACCTGCACCCACGGCAGCATCTTCAGCAGCCACCGCGAGGTGATCTCCTGCATCTGCGGGGCGGACTTGGTGGTCGTCGCGAGGTTCCGCGCCGCTGCCGTCCCCAGACTCTGCTGCGGCGGCACCGACGCGTTCTGAACCTCTTCACCAACGGACATCTGTGGTCCTCTCGATTTCGGCTGACCTGCGAGAAGAAGCCTTTCAGCACGGAGAGCACCCACGCCATTACACAAAAGAGTGTGATTAATCGGCTTTGGGCTGGGCACCACGCACAGCGATACCCGCGCGACACTTTAATTTGCATCCTCGATGCAACTTATCTACGGTGATTGTCATGCGGCTGACGAGATTCACCGACGTGGCGCTGCGCGTACTGATGCGCCTCGCCGTCGCGGAGAACGAGGACCCGCCGACCACCCGGGAGGTGGCGGCCACCATGCAGGTGCCGTACACCCACGCCGCCAAGGTCGTCGCCAGGCTCCAGCACCTCGGCCTCATCGAGGCGCGACGGGGCCGCGGCGGCGGGCTCAGCCTCACCGGAGCGGGCCGTTCCGCCTCGATCGGCGGGCTCGTCCGGGAGCTGGAAGGGCCCGGAGACGTCGTCGACTGCGAGGGCACCACCCCCTGCCCGCTGCGCTCGGCCTGCCGGCTGCGCGGCGCCCTGCGCCGCGCGGAGGAGGCCTTCTACGCCGCCCTCGATCCGCTGACCATCACCGAACTCGTCGCATCCCCCACCGGACCGCTGCTGATCGGCATCAGCCGCGGCCGCCCGGACACCGGCTGAGAGCCTGTCGGCTCAGAGCCACAGGCTCTGAGCCGCCGCCGACCACACCACGGGCCCCACGCCCGGCCTCGCTCCACCCAACCTCGCTCCACCCGGTTTCGCGCTGCCCGGTTCCACACTGCCCAAAAATACGAATCTCAAATACCAATTAACATCCAAGGAGTCCCGATGCTCTCCGAGACGTCGACCGTCACCGTCCGTGCCACCCTCCCCGCCGTGGGCGCGGCCGTCGGAGACATCGCCGATCTCTTCTACCGCAAGCTCTTCGACGCCCACCCCGAACTGCTGCGCGACCTCTTCAACCGCGGCAACCAGGCGTCCGGCGCCCAGCGGCAGGCCCTCGCGGGCTCCATCGCCGCCTTCGCGAGCCAGCTGATCGAGCACCCGGACACCCGCCCCGACGTGATGCTCGGCCGGATCGCGCACAAGCACGCCTCGCTCGGCGTCAACGCCGCCCAGTACGACGTCGTGCACACCCACCTGTTCGCCGCCATCGCCGAGGTGCTCGGCGACGCGGTCACCCCGGAGGTCGCCGCCGCCTGGGACGAGGTCTACTGGCTGATGGCCGGCGCCCTGATCTCGATCGAGGAGCGGCTGTACGCGCAGCAGGGCGTCGTCGCCGGCGACGTGTGGCGCGAGTGGGAGGTGGCCGCCCGGATCGAGGAGACCGCCGACGTCGCCACCTTCCAGCTCCGCCCGGCCGACGGAGCGCCCGCGCCCGCCTTCCGGCCCGGCCAGTACGTCTCCGTACAGGTGGAACTCCCTGACGGGGCCCGCCAGATACGCCAGTACAGCCTCTCCTGCGCCCCCGGCTCGCGGCTCCGCTCGATCACCGTCAAGCGGGTGCACGGCGGCGGCTCGCCCGACGGCGAGGTCTCCCGCCATCTGCACACCGAGGTGGCGGCCGGTGACGTGCTGCGGGTCTCCGCCCCGTACGGCGATCTCGTGCTCGACTCCACCGACGCACCGCTCCTGCTCGCCTCCGCGGGCATCGGCTGCACCCCGATGCTGTCGATGCTGGAACACCTCGCGGCGACCGGCCACCGCGCCCCGGTCACCGTCGTGCACGGCGACCGCTCCCCCGCCACCCACGCGATGCGCACCGACCACGCCCTGCTCACCGGCAAACTCCCCGACGCCGCCGCCCACTTCTGGTACGAGGACCCCGAGACCGGCCACCCCGCCGACCGCACCGGCCAGGTCGATCTGAGCGGCCTCGCCGTCGCCCCCGGCACCCATGCCTATCTCTGCGGCCCCCTGCCCTTCATGCGCGCCGTACGCACCCAGTTGCTGGCCAAGGGCATCCCGGCGACCGACATCCACTACGAGGTGTTCGGCCCCGACATGTGGCTGGCCCAGGACTGAATCCGGCCCACTGCTCGCGGAGTTGACCGGATCGGATCGCACACAGCCCGAACAACCGCCGAAGGGATGGTCCGGAGAGCGACATTCCGGTAAAAGCGGATCAAGGCTGGTTCCCCCCACGCACGAAGGAGACGGCCATGTCCTCCCCCATGTCCGCGAGCAGGTTCCTGGAAGTCCTGATGAACGAAGGGCTCACCGTCGTCCAGGTCGGCGACTGGCGTACCCACAACCGCGACGACAAGGGCCCCTGGGGCCCGGTCAACGGCGTGATGATCCACCACACGGTCACCGAGGGCACCGAGTCCACCGTGCGCATCTGCCATGACGGCTACCCGGATCTGCCCGGCCCGCTCTGCCACGGCGTGATCGCCAAGGACGGCCGGGTCCATCTGGTCGGCTACGGCCGCGCCAACCACGCCGGACTCGGCGACGACGACGTACTGCGCGCCGTCGTCGCCGAGAAGCGCCTCCCGGGCGACAACGAGGCCAATACCGACGGGAACAGGCACTTCTACGGCTTCGAGTGCGAGAACCTCGGCGACGGCAAGGACCCCTGGCCCGACGTCCAGCTCGAAGCCGTCGAGAAGACCGCCGCCGCGATCTGCCGTCACCACGACTGGGGCTCCCGCTCGGTGATCGGCCACAAGGAGTGGCAGCCGGGCAAGGTCGACCCGCGCGGCTTC
This sequence comes from Streptomyces sp. NPDC058240, assembly GCF_042882135.1. NCBI lineage: Bacteria > Bacillati > Actinomycetota > Actinomycetes > Kitasatosporales > Streptomycetaceae > Streptomyces > Streptomyces sp. NPDC058240. The sequence goes on along the minus strand of NZ_JBHVWT010000016.1, from coordinate 82,712 downwards.
ACGATGGACTCCATGCGATCCCGGATCCACGAGCGCCTCAAGTGACCGGTGCCCGCCCGGCCCGGCGACAATTGCGGCATGCCCTCCGAAGCTCTCGACCTCTCCCGGCTGCGGCCGGTGCTCCCCTCGCCCCTGCGGCCGGTCGAGGACGAGCGCTTCGCACGCCACGGCGTACGGCTGCTGCTCAAGCGCGACGATCTCATCCACCCCGACCTGCCCGGCAACAAGTGGCGAAAGCTCTCCCTCAACCTGCGGGCCGCCGCCGGGCGCACCGTGCTGACCTTCGGCGGCGCGTACTCCAACCATCTGCGGGCCACCGCCGCGGCCGGGCGGCTGCTCGGCTTCCCCACCGTCGGAGTCGTGCGCGGTGACGAGCTGGCCGGCCGCCCGCTGAACCCCTCGCTCGCCCGGTGCGCCGCCGACGGGATGACCCTGCACTTCATGGACCGCGCGACCTACCGCGCGAAGGGCGATCCAGAGGTCCTGGCGGGGCTGCTGAGCGCCTTCGGGGAGTGTTGTGTCATCCCGGAGGGCGGCAGCAACGCCCTGGCCGCACAGGGCTGTACAGAGCTGGGGCGCGAGTTGCGTGGCCGGGCCGATGTGGTCGCGGTGGCCTGCGGCACCGGGGGCACCCTGGCCGGTCTCGCCGCAGGCCTCGCGCCGGGGCAGCGGGCGCTCGGCGTCCCGGTGCTGCGCGGCGGCTTCCTCGGGGACGCGGTGCGGGAACTGCAGGAGGAGGCTTTCGGCGGCCCGGCCGGGTCGTGGTCCCTGGACGAACGCTTCCACTTCGGCGGCTACGCCCGTACGACCCCGGCCCTGCACGCCTTCGCCGACGACTTCGAGCAGCGACACGGCCTGCCCGTCGAGCGGCTCTACGTCGCCAAGCTGCTGTACGCGCTCACCGAACTGGCCGAGGAGGGTGCGTTCCCTCCGGGAACCACGGTCGCGGCGGTCGTCACGGGCGGCTCTCAAGGAGCGTCCGACTCCTCCCGGTAGGCCGCCGCCTCCTCCAGGTCGAGCCGTCTGAGCAGCGTCCGCAGCATCTCGTCGTCGATCCGCCGCTCGTCCCGCAACGTCACGAAGACCGAGCGCTCGGCGTCGATCATCTCCCTGGCCAGGCGCCGGTAGGTGTCGTCCGCCGACTCCCCGGTCACCGGATTGGCCGCACCCAGTCGCTCCCACACGGCGTTGCGGCGGCGCTCCAGAACGGTGCGCAGCCGGTCGGCGAGGGGTCCCGGCAGCTGGTTGCGCTCATCGGCGAGCAGCTCCTCCAGCCGCGCCTCGGCGGCCGCGGAGGCCTCGCTCTGGGCCTGCGCCTCTGCCAGCGTCTCGGCCTTCGCGTCGCGCCCCGGCAGTTTCAGGACCCGCACCAGCAGCGGCAGGCTGAGCCCCTGGACGACCAGGGTGCCGATGACGGTGGTGAACGTCAGGAACAGCACCAGGTTGCGGGCCGGGAAGGGGCTCCCGTCGGACATGGCGAACGGGATGGAGAAGGCGATGGCGAGCGAGACGACCCCGCGCATCCCGGCCCAGCCGACGATCAGCGGCGCCGTCCAGTTGGTGTCGGGCTCGCGTTCCCTGATCCGTTTCGACAGCCACCGGGGCAGATACGTCGCCGGGTAGACCCAGATGAAGCGGACCACGACCACGGCGAGGAACACAAGCACCGCGTACTGGGCGGCTTCGCCCACGGCGTACGCGCCGAGCCCCTTCAGCACGAAGGGCAGCTGGAGCCCGATCAGCGCGAAGACCGCGGACTCCAGGATGAACGCGACCATCTTCCAGACTGCCGCCTCCTGGAGCCGGGTCGCGAAGTCCACCTGCCAGGACCGGTGCCCCAGATAGAGCGCCACGACGACCACGGCGAGCACCCCGGAGGCGTGCACGCGTTCGGCCGCCGCGTACGCCACGAAGGGGATCAGCAGTGACAGCGTGTTCTGCAGCAGCGCCTCTTTGAGGTGGGTGCGGAGCCAGTGCAGCGGCACCATCAGCGCCAGGCCGACCACGACGCCGCCGACCGCGGCGAGGAAGAACTCGCCGATCCCCGCGCCCCAGCTGATGCCCTCGCCCACGGCGGCTGCGAGCGCCACCTTGTACGCGGTGATCGCGGTGGCGTCGTTCACCAGGGACTCGCCCTGCAGGACCGTCGTGACCCGGCCGGGCAGCCCGACCCGGCGCGCGATCGCGGCGGCCGTGACCGCGTCCGGCGGGGCGACGACCGCGCCGAGCACCAGCGCGGCGGTGAGCGGCAGGTCGGGCACCAGGCGGTACGCCAGCCAGCCGACCGCGACGGTCGCGAACAGGACGTAACCGACCGAGAGCAGCGCGACCGGCCGGAGATTGGCCCGCAGATCGAGGTACGAGCTGTCGACGGCCGCCGTGTAGAGCAACGGCGGCAGCAGCAGCGGCAGCACGACGTGCGCGTCCAGGGTGTACGTGGGCACCCCGGGCAGATAGGAGGCGATCAGGCCCACGGCGACGAGCAGCAGCGGCGCCGGCACCGGGGTGCGGCGGGCCGCCCCCGCGACCGCCGCACTGACCGCGACCAGTCCCACCAGCGGCAATACGTCCATTCCACGGTCCTCGCATCCGCATTTCACGGTCCACGCATCCGTCGTAACCTGACAATCATGAGTGACTGCCCTCACGTGTCCGGACTGCCGCGCCCCGAACCGGCCCCGCTCAGCGGGACCTGTCCGGGCTGCCTCGCGGCCGGCACCCACCCCGTGCAGCTGCGGCTCTGCCTGGTCTGCGGCCATGTCGGCTGCTGCGATTCGTCGCCCCTGCAGCACGCCACGGGGCACTACAAGGAGACCGGTCACCCGGTGATGCGGAGCTTCGAGCCCGGCGAGAGCTGGCGCTGGTGCTTCGAGGACGGTTCGATCGTCTGACGTCTGGGTACGTCAAACCGGCGCCGGTTGTTCGTAATTGACCGCCGCAGACCTCTAGCCACTGTGTGTACTCATGGGTTTACCATGAGTGACAGCCATGGGCTGGGGCTCTGGCGACACGGCATCATGGGTCACGATAGCGTCGCGGACCAGAACCGAAGACGTACCACATGGCTCCGGGGCACCCTTCCCGGATCCTCGAAAGAGTTTGTGCCACCTTGGAGGTGAGGGTGTCCCAGATCGCAGGCGAGCCCGGGAATCAGGACTTCGTAGAGGTCCGGCTGCCCGCTGCGGGTGCCTACCTGTCGGTGCTGCGTACGGCCACGGCCGGTCTCGCAGCACGCTTGGACTTCACTCTCGACGAGATCGAGGATCTTCGCATCGCGGTCGACGAGGCCTGCGCGATCCTGCTTCAGCAGGCCGTGCCGGGCTCCGTCCTCAGCTGCGTCTTCCGGCTCGTCGAGGATTCTCTCGAGGTCACGGTGGCCGCCCCCACGACGGACGGACGGGCACCGGAGCGCGACACCTTCGCCTGGACGGTGCTCTCCGCACTGGCCGGGAAGGTCGACTCCTCGGTGGCCGAAGACCGTACGGTCAGCATCAGCCTCTACAAACAGCGCGGCGCGGGACCCGGGCCGGCGTGAGCAACGGGAACGGGGACGGTCCTGTGCGGGACGAAACGATGCGACCAGGGGTGGTGCGCGCAGCAGGCATCCCGGAACAGCAGGCCCTGCCCCATCCGGTGGACGGGGCGGACGGGCCTGTGGGCCGTACGGTCGCGGTGGAGCAGTCGCAGGCGGAGCGGGCAGGCCAGATGAGCGAGCACGGGCACCACGATCCACACGACCGCAGCGGGGCGCGGGCGCTGTTCATCGAACTGCGCGCGCTGCCCGACGGGTCGCCCGAGAAGGCGGAGCTGCGCAATCGGCTGGTGCGGATGCATCTGCCGCTCGTGGAGCATCTGGCCCGCCGGTTCCGCAATCGCGGCGAGCCGCTGGACGACCTGACCCAGGTCGCCACGATCGGCCTCATCAAATCGGTGGACCGGTTCGACCCGGACCGCGGCGTCGAGTTCTCGACGTACGCGACCCCGACGGTCGTCGGCGAGATCAAGCGCCACTTCCGCGACAAGGGCTGGGCGGTCCGGGTGCCGCGCCGGCTCCAGGAGCTGCGGCTCTCGCTGACCACGGCCACCGCCGAGCTCTCCCAGCAACACGGCCGCTCGCCGACGGTCCACGAGCTGGCGGAGCGGCTGGGCATCTCCGAGGAAGAGGTCCTGGAGGGCCTGGAATCGGCGAACGCGTACAGCACGCTCTCGCTGGACGTGCCGGACACGGACGACGAGTCCCCCGCGGTCGCGGACACGCTGGGTTCCGAGGACGAGGCGCTGGAGGGCGTCGAGTACCGGGAGTCGCTCAAGCCGCTGCTGGAGGACCTGCCGCCGCGCGAGAAGCGGATTCTGCTGCTGCGCTTCTTCGGCAACATGACCCAGTCGCAGATCGCGCAGGAGGTCGGCATCTCGCAGATGCACGTCTCGCGGCTGCTGGCCCGCACGCTCGCACAGCTGCGCGAGCGGCTGCTCGTCGAGGAGTAGCGGGCAGGGCCGCTCGCGGGCGCGGGCCCTCCCGTGCCCGCGGCCGTCCGGTGCCGCCGTGCCGCTCCGCCCGGACATCGGGCGGTCGGCTCAGCCCTCCGGCGTGGTGCCCGGCCGGCGGATGCCGAGTGCCTCGATGGTCGTCGGCCTGACCAGCTGGTAGAGCGCCGTCAGCGTCACCGCGGCGAGAACGATCCCGGCCGGGATCAGCACGCCGTGCGACCTGAGCAGCGTCCAGGCCACCGGGAGCGCGATGATCTGCGTGATGAGCGCGGGGCCGCGGCTCCAGCTGCGCCGCCGCAGCAGACCACGGGCGGCGAACAACGGGATCAGGGCGAGCGCGATCAGCGTCAGGCCGCCCATCTCCGCCTGCTGCGGGCTCTCGGGGCGTCCGAGCAGACCCATGACCAGCATGTAGATCCCGCCGATGGCCAGCGCCGCCCCTTCCAGGGCGGTGAGTGCGGCAACGAGAGTGATCCTGCTCGGCTTCGCCGGTTCGAGCCTCGGCGAGGGCGACGAGGCGGGCGTGTTCTGCTGAGTACTCACCCTTGCAGGTTGGCATCCTGGCGCCGCGAAAGCGAAGCCGGGGTCGGAATCGCTACGGGAACGGACGTCCGGCCCGCCCCGCAGCACCCGGGTCGTCACCGAGCGTGAATGTCATGGGGCGGGACTTCAGAGTGATACCGCGCGGTAGGTAGTCTGGCGGTCATGCGCGCACTCCTCGTGGTCAATCCAGCTGCTACCACCACCAGTGCGCGGACGCGTGACGTGCTCATCCACGCGCTGGCCAGCGAGATGAAGCTGGAGGCCGTGACCACGGAATACCGGGGCCACGCCCGGGACCTGGGGCGGCGGGCCGCGGATGCCGACGACATCGATCTGGTGGTCGCCCTGGGCGGCGACGGAACGGTCAACGAGGTCGTCAACGGTCTCCTCCACAACGGCCCCGATCTGGATCGCCTGCCGAGCCTCGCGGTGGTTCCCGGCGGCTCCACCAATGTCTTCGCGCGCGCCCTGGGCCTGCCCAACGACGCGGTGGAGGCGACCGGCGCGATCCTGGACGCGCTCGCCAACCGGACCGAACGCACGGTCGGCCTCGGACTGGCGGCCGGCACCCCCGGCACCGAGGACGAGTCGGTCCCGGAGCGCTGGTTCACCTTCTGTGCCGGACTCGGATTCGACGCGGGCGTGGTCGGCCGGGTCGAACAGCAACGCGAACGCGGCAAGCGTTCCACGCACGCGCTCTATGTACGCCAGGTGGTCCGGCAATTCCTCGACGAGCCGCACCGCAGACAGGGCGTGATGACCCTGGAGACCCCCGGGCAGGAACCGGTCACCGACCTGGCTCTGTCCATAATCTCCAATACCGCACCCTGGTCCTACCTGGGCAATCGTCCGTTGTACGCGTCCCCGAAGGCCACTTTCGACACCGGCCTGGACGTGCTCGGACTGAAGCGGCTCTCCACTCCGGCGGTCGCTCGTTACGGCACCCAGTTGCTCACTTCGAGCCCGGAGAAAGGCCCGTCCGGCAAGCACGCCGTTTCACTTCATGACCTCACGGACTTCACCTTGCATTCAAAGGTGCCACTACCTTTCCAGATGGACGGCGACCACCTGGGAGTGCGCACAAGTGTGACGTTCACAGGCGTACGCCGTGCACTGCGTGTGATTGTGTGAGTGGAAGGGACCAAAGTCCTTTAACTCGAACGTTTGGGCTGGGCTCCACCCCATAGAAGTACGGCTGTGACCTAGTCGACACCGAGGAATCAAAAAAAAGTTTCCAGAAGGGGTTGTATCCGCCGCTGAGGTTTGCGAATCTCTACATGGCGATCGGGACGGCCCGCAACACCAGCCTCCACTGAAAGCCAGAACCCCTCCTCACTGCACAGGACCACAACCAGTTCATCTGGGCGTCGGCCCGTCATCCGCGGGGGGATTCGTGAAAGCGTTCACATTCACAAGCAACAGTATGTAATACCAAGGAGAGGTAGCAGCCATGGACTGGCGTCACAACGCCGTTTGTCGTGAGGAAGACCCCGAGCTGTTCTTCCCCATCGGCAACACCGGTCCTGCGCTGCTGCAGATCGAGGAAGCCAAGGCCGTCTGCCGTCGCTGCCCCGTCATGGAGCAGTGCCTGCAGTGGGCGCTCGAGTCCGGCCAGGACTCCGGCGTCTGGGGTGGCCTCAGCGAGGACGAGCGCCGCGCGATGAAGCGCCGTGCCGCTCGCAACCGGGCGCGTAACGCCAGCGCCTGACCGACGCCACCGCTACGAGCCTCGGCCAGGCGGCGCGTACAGAGCGTACGCACAACCCCGCCCCCCGAGTCGCAGCGCGCAGTACCCCCGAAGCGCATGCATGAACAGTGAGCCCGGACCGTGACAACGGTCCGGGCTCACTGCTGTGTTCATGGCCGCGTTCATGCCGCCGCCCGTCCGTCCACGCGGGCGAACGGACGAGCAGGCGGACCCGAAGGGCTACTTCTCGGACCGGACCGGGATGTCGAGCACGACCTGGGTGCCGCGCTCGGGGGCCGGGACCATGCCGAAGGTTCCGCCCAACTCGCCTTCCACCAGCGTCCGGACGATCTGCAGCCCCAGATTGCCGGCGCGCTGCGGGTCGAATCCCTCGGGCAGGCCGCATCCGTCGTCCTGGACCGTGATCAGCAGCCGCGTCCCGGCGGAGGAGCCGCCGCGCACCGCGGACACCTCCACCGTGCCGGACTCGGCGGGCGTGAAAGCGTGTTCCAGGGCGTTCTGCAGGACTTCCGTGAGCACCATCGCCAGCGGCGTGGCCACTTCGGCGTCGAGGATGCCGAAGCGTCCCGTCCGGCGGCAGGTGACCTTGCCCGGTGAGATCTCGGCGACCATCGCGATGACGCGGTCGGCGATCTCGTCGAACTCCACCCGCTCGTCCAGATTCTGGGACAGCGTCTCATGGACGATGGCGATCGAACCGACGCGCCGTACCGCCTCGTTGAGCGCCTCGCGGCCCCGTACGGAGTCCATCCGCCGGGCCTGGAGCCGCAACAGGGCGGCAACGGTCTGGAGGTTGTTCTTCACCCGGTGGTGGATCTCCCGGATGGTGGCGTCCTTGGTGATCAACTCACGTTCGCGACGGCGGAGTTCGGTGACGTCCCGGAGCAGGACCAGGGAGCCGATGCGGACGCCCTTGGGCTTGAGCGGGATCGCCCGGAGCTGGATCACCCCGCCCGCGCACTCGACTTCGAACTCCCTGGGCGCGTAGCCGCTGGCCAGCTTGACCAGGGCCTCGTCCACCGGGCCCCGGGAAGGGGCGAGTTCGGCGGTGATCCCGCCCAGGTGCTGGCCGACCAGGTCGGAGGCGAGGCCGAGCCGGTGGTACGCGGACAGGCCGTTGGGGCTGGCGTACTGGACGACTCCGTCGGCGTCGAGCCGGATCAGCCCGTCGCCGACGCGCGGCGAGGCGTCCATGTCGACCTGCTGGCCGGGGAAGGGGAAGGACCCGGCGGCGATCATCTGGGCCAGGTCGGAGGCCGACTGGAGGTAGGTGAGCTCCAGCCTGGACGGGGTCCGGACGGTGAGGAGGTTGGTGTTGCGGGCGATGACCCCGAGGACCCGGCCCTCCCTGCGTACGGGGATCGACTCGACCCGTACCGGCACCTCCTCGCGCCACTCCGGGTCGCCCTCGCGCACGATCCGGCCCTCGTCCAGCGCCGCGTCCAGCAGTGGACGCCGGCCGCGCGGCACCAGGTGCCCGACCATGTCGTCCTGGTAGGAGGTGGGGCCGGTGTTGGGGCGCATCTGTGCCACGGACACATAGCGGGTGCCGTCGCGGGTGGGAACCCAGAGCACGAGGTCGGCGAAGGACAGGTCGGAGAGCAGCTGCCACTCCGAGACCAGCAGATGCAGCCACTCCAGGTCGGTGTCGCTGAGGGCTGTGTGCTGGCGGACGAGGTCGTTCATGGAGGGCACGTGTGCGAGCGTACCCGCGGATGGGCAATGGTTCCGAACCGAACGACCTGGCCGCGCGTGCAAGGGGAGGAGGCCGGAAAATTGCGGCTCTCCTATGGATGGACACGGGCGAATGGTCTAGTCCACAATGCTGAAGACAGATCTTCCGCTCTCCCCGCACAGGAGGGCGGATCGAGGTACCGCGCTCTCTGCCCTGACCGCGTCGGTACCTCTCCCCGGCCGGGGGCACCGCACACCGCCGGCCGAGCAGACCGTCCGTGATGGCCGGTCTTACTCCGGGCTGCGGTGCCGGACGGGCCGAGGGTCCCGTCCCGGCGCCGTGGCCCGCGGGTGTTCCCGGGGCCGTTCGCCGCGTTCAGCGGGTCTCGGTGACCTTGGCCAGGGCGCGGGGCGCGTCCGGGTCCTGACCCCGGGCGATCGTCACCTCGTACGCCAGCATCTGCAGCGGCAGGATCTCCAGGACCGGCTGGAGCTCCTCGGCGACCCCGGCCGTCGGCAGTACGAAGCCCGCGGACGCCGCCTCCACCTGGGCCTTCGGGCCGACCACGAAGAGGTCCGCGCCGCGTCCGCGCAGCCGGTCCAGGACCGGCTGGAGCGCCTCGCCGCCCCGGCCGTCGGTGACCACGGCGATCACCGGGGAGATGTTGTCGACCATGGCGAGCGGGCCGTGCAGCAGGTCGGCGCCCGAGTACGAGAGAGCCGGGATGTAACTGGTCTCCATCAGCTTCAGGGCGGCTTCCTTGGCGGTGGGGTAGCCGTAGCCGCGGGAGGTGATGACCATGCGCTCGGCGAAGCGGTAGCGCGACGCCAGGGCCCTGACCTCGTCCTTGCGGGCCAGGATCTCCTCGGCCCGCTCCGGCAGGACCTCGGCCGCCGAGCCGTCGCCGCCGGCCAGCCCCTCCACGAAGAGGTAGAGGGACAGGAGTGACGCCGTGTACGTCTTGGTGGCCGGGAGGGCCTTCTCCGGGCCGGCCAGGATGTCGATGTGGTACTCGGAGACGGCGGACAGCGGCGAGTCCCGGTTGTTGGTGACGGCCAGGGTGATGGCGCCGGCCTCGCGCGCCGCCCTGGTGGAGGCCACCAGGTCGGGCGAGCCGCCGGACTGGCTGACGGTGATGACGAGGACGTCCCTGAGGTCCGGCTTCGCACCGTACGCGGTGGTGGTCGACATCGAGGCGAGACCGCAGGGCAGGCCGAGCCGGATCTCCAGCAGGTACTTGGCGTACAGCGCGGCGTTGTCCGAGGTGCCCCGGGCGGTGAGCAGGACGAAGCGCGGCTTCCTCGCCGCGACGGCGGCGGCCACCTCGCGGATCCCGGGGGCGCCCCGGTCGAGGATGCGCCGGAGCATCGCGGGCTGCTCGGCCATCTCGCCGGACATGATCCGGCCCGGCTGCTCGCTCTCCTCGGCCGGAGATGTGGCGGACATGTCGAGTGCCTCCCAGCGGGGTCCCGGTGCGTCGCGGCAGCGCCGTCCGGACCAGTCGACCACGCAGGACCGGACGGCCGCCAGCGGACCGCGTCCGGGACGGGCACATCCCCCGTGCCCGCGTTGCCGGGGTCTGCTAGATTGGAGACCGATTGGTCTATACCACCTGACTCAACTCTTCAGATCGGCAGGCCCCGCGTGGAAGTTGTCATCGTCCCGGACGCCAAGGCAGGCGGCGAACTCATCGCGGAGGCCATCGGCACCCTCCTGAGCCGCAAGCCCGACGCCCTTCTCGGCGTTGCCACCGGCTCGACCCCGCTGCCCATCTACCAGGCGCTGGCGGCCAAGGTCCGCTCCGGTGCCGTCGACGCCTCGCGCGCCCGCATCTGCCAGCTCGACGAGTACGTCGGGCTACCCGCGGGCCACCCCGAGTCCTACCGCTCCGTGGTGCTGCGCGAGGTCGTCGAACCGCTCGGCCTGTCCGAGGCGTCCTTCATGGGCCCCGACGGCTCCGCCGAGGACGTCCGGGCGGCCTGCCTGGCGTACGACCAGGCACTCGCCGAGGCCGGCGGGGTGGATCTGCAGCTCCTCGGCATCGGCACCGACGGGCACATCGGCTTCAACGAGCCGTGCTCCTCGCTCGCCTCCCGTACCCGGATCAAGACGCTGACCGAGCAGACCCGGATCGACAACGCGCGCTTCTTCGACAACGACATCGCGCAGGTGCCGCACCACGTGATCACCCAGGGCATCGGCACCATCCTGGAGTCCCGTCACCCGATCCTGCTGGCCACCGGCGAGGGCAAGGCGGACGCCGTGGCACAGACGGTGGAGGGGCCGGTCGCCTCGATCGTGCCCGCGTCGGCGCTCCAGCTGCATCCGCACGCGACAGTGGTGGTGGACGAGGCCGCGGCGTCGAAGCTGAAGCTGGCGGACTACTTCCGCGCCACGTACGCGGCTAAGCCGTCGTGGCAGGGGCTGTAGCCGTCCCGGACACGTAGAGAGGGCCGGGGGGCCCCCGGTGGGTGTCCCCGCCCCCCCCCCCCCCTCCCCCGCCCCCAGGGGGGGTGTGCTGTCCCCCCCCCCCCCCCCCCCCCCCCCCCCCCCCCCCCCCCGGT
>NZ_JBHVWT010000016.1:68008-71724 GCF_042882135.1 Streptomyces sp. NPDC058240 | reverse complement strand
TGGGGACCTCCTCCTTTACCGCGTAACCGCCGAACCTTTCGGGGAGGGTATTGGACCCGCCCCGACAGATCAGGGGGGGCGGGGGGCCTTTGGGGGGGTCCCCCGGCCCTCTCTATGCCGTCGCGGACCCGGTCGGGCGTGATGCGGCCCCCGGCCCCGCATCGCGCCCGACCGCTCAGGCCGTCGGGCCGTCCGTGCCCCTGACGATGAGTTCCGCCGCCGCGAGGCCGCAGACGCGGGCCGCGCCGTGGGTGGCGATGTGCAGGGCACCCCTGGGCGCCGCCTGCGGTACGCCCATCTCGACCACGACCGTGTCGGGGCGCTGTGCCACCAGGGCGTCGAGCGCCTCGCCCATCCAGGCGTGGCGGTGGACGTCGCGGACCACCACGACGATGCGCCGCTCCCCCGCCGCCCGCAGCACGGCCGCGACGGGCGCCTCGGTCTCGCTGCTGTACGTGTCGGTACCGGTGCCCGGCAGCAGCCGGGCCAGCTCCGCGGCGACACCCCACGGGGTCTCGTCGCCGACGGCGATGTTCGACGCGGAGGTGAAGGCGGCGACGTGCGCGGGCTCGGTCAGCGGTCCGGCGGAGCCGGTCGCCCGCACTGCCCGGCGGGCGGCGACCAGGCCGATGTCGGAGCCGATTCCGGTGCCGGACGCGGTCCCCTCCTGCGTTGCCGCACCCGGCCCCGAACCGGACCTCTTGGCCCCCTGTGTCCAGGACGCGAGGGCGCGTACCCGTGCGGCCGCGTCCGCGAGCCGCTCCTCGGCGAGTTCACCGCTGTGCACCGCCCGGACCAGCGCGTCGCGCAGCCGGAGCACCGTGCCGTCGTCCTCCAGGCCGCCACCGACGCACAGCGCGTCGGCCCCGGCGGCGATCGCGAGGACGGAGCCGCGCTCGATGCCGTACGTCGCGGCGATGGCCTGCATCTCCACGGCGTCGGTGACGATCAGGCCGTCGTAGCCCAGCTCCTCGCGCAGCAGACCGGTGAGGATCTGCGGGCTCACCGTGGCGGGGCGGTCCGGGTCGAGCGCGGGCAGCAGGATGTGCGCGCTCATCACGCACTTGGAGCCCGCCGCGATGGCCGCCCGGAAGGGCACCAGCTCACGGGCGTGCAGGGTCTCCAGGTCCACGTCGATGCGCGGCATCGCGTGGTGCGAGTCGATCGCGGTGTCGCCGTGCCCCGGGAAGTGCTTGGTGCAGGCGGCGACCCCGGCGGCCTGGAGGCCCTCGATGTACGCGGCGGTGTGCCGGGCCACGAGCTGGGTGTCGGCGCCGAAGGACCGTACGCCGATGATCGGGTTGCCCGGGTTGGAGTTGACGTCCGCGGACGGCGCCCAGTTGAGGTTGACGCCGCACTTGGCGAGCCGGCGGCCGAGCTCCTGGGCTACCGCGCGGGTCAGGGCGAGGTCGTCGACGTGTCCGAGGGCGAGGTTGCCCGGGAACGAGGAACCGGTGCGCACCTCCAGGCGGGTGACGTCACCGCCCTCCTCGTCGATCGCGACGAGGAGGTCGTCGCGCTCGGCACTGAGCTGGGCGGTGAGCGCGGCCACCTGCTCGGCCGTCCGGATGTTGCGGCCGAACAGGGCGACGGAGGCGAGGCCTTCGTCGACCCGGCGCAGCACCCAGTCCGGGGCGGTGGTGCCGGTGAATCCGGGCTGCAGGACGGCGAGCGCGTCGCGGGTGACGGTGTCCGTGGCTGATATCAGGGTGGTCATGGGCGCGTTATCCCTTCACGGCACCGTCGGTGAGGCCGCTGACGGCCTTGCGCTGCAGGAAGACGAACAGGATGAGGATCGGGACGGCGAAGATCGAGGCCGCCGCCATGGTGGCGCCCCAGTCGTCACCGAACTGGCTCTGGAACTGGGAGAGCCAGAGCGGGAGCGTCTTGGCCTCGGGGTCCTTGTTGAGGATCAGGACCAGCGGGAATTCGTTCCACGCGGTGATGAAGCCGAAGAGCGAGGTGGCCATCAGGCCGGGGGCGAGCAGCGGCAGGATCACCTTGACGAACGCCTGCGGGCGGGTACAGCCGTCGACCATGGCGGACTCCTCCAGTTCCTTGGGCACCGCGGCAACGTAGCCGCGCAGCGTGAGGATCGTGAAGGGGAGCACCATCACCATGTAGAAGAGCGTCAGCGGGACCAGGCTGTTGAGCATGTCCGCGTCGCGGACCAGCATGTAGATCGCGATGACCATGACTTCCCACGGCGCCATCTGCGCGATCATGAAGACCAGGATCATGCCCTTGCGGCCCTTGAACCGCATCCGGGCCAGCGCGAACGACGCGAAGAGCGCGATGATCAGCGAGAAGGCCACGGCGAGCAGCGTGACGGTGAGCGAATTCCTGACCAGGGTCAGGAAGTTCGGTGCGTGGTACGCCGTCTTGAAGTGCTCGAACGTGACATCGGTCGGGAACCAGACCGGCGTCTCGGTGATGATGTCGCCGGTCGGTTTGAACGCCGTACTGAACATCCAGTAGACGGGGAAGACCAGGGCGGCGAAGAGGACGATCGCCGTCGCGTTGGGCCAGATGCGGCCGAACAGTGAGCGCTTCACAGCTCGTCCTCCTCTTGCTTGAGAACGATGCGGAGGTAGTAGGAGGTCAGCCCCAGCATGATCAGGATGGTCAGCAGCGAGATCGCCGCGCCCATTCCGTAGTGCTGGTTGCCGACACCCTCGACGAAGGCGTAGATCGGCAGGGTCTCGGTGAGGCGGTTGGGGCCGCCCTCACTGATGGTGAAGATCTGCGGGAACGCCTTGAAGACCCAGATGACTTCGAGGAACGTCGTGGCGTAGAGGAAGGGCCGCAGGAACGGGAACGTCACCGAGGTGAAGCTCTTCCAGACGCCGGCGCCGTCGAGCGAGGCCGCTTCGTACAGCTCCTTGGCGATCGTCGTGGTCGCCGCGTACAGGTTGATCGCCACGAACGGGATGGACTGCCAGACGATCATCAGCGTGACCACGAAGAAGGTGGAGAACTGCGATCCGGTCCAGTTGTAGTCGGCCATCGAGTGCCAGCCCAGCTGGTCCAGCACGTAGTTGACCACGCCGAAGCGCGAGGCGAACAGCCACTGGAACACGGTGGACGCGGCCACGATCGGCATCGCCCAGGCGAGCACCAGGCCGACCATCAGGGTGAGCCGCATCTTCTTGCCGAGGCGGGCGAGCAGCAGTCCGACCAGGGTGCCGAGGACCATGATCAGGACGACGTTGACGCCGGTGAACACGATCGTGCGGAGCGTGACTTTCCAGAAGTCCTCACCGGTGAGGATCTCCTGGTAGTTCTTGAAGCCGTTCCACTCGGTGACATGCTGGATCAGCTGTCCCATATTGAGGTTCTGGAACGACAGCATGGCGTTCTTCACCAGGGGGTACCCGAGGAGGAGCGCCGTCACCGCGAGTGCGGGAATCATCAACAGGTACGGCGCCGCGCCGATACCCGGCTTCCGCTTGTTTCCCCCGTGCTGCCCGACGGGTGGTTTCCCGTCCTGCCCGCGGACTGCGGCCGTCTTGGCCACATCCGAGGGATCGGTCTGCACTGCCATGCTCGCCATCTCTTCCAACAAAGCCCTACACGGAACGGTGCGTACAGCCGGGGGGGGGGGGGGGGGCCCGCCCCCCCCGCGCGGGGCGAGCTCGCGAATCCTTCTGTTTGCTTGGGTGTTTTTTTGGCCCTCCCTCTACCTGCTTTGCGGCTTTTGCTGCCAGTCTCCCCTT
>NZ_JBHVWT010000016.1:0-67998 GCF_042882135.1 Streptomyces sp. NPDC058240 | reverse complement strand
CGAGGAGGAGGGTGGGGGAGGGTGGGTCTCGTGTTTTGTCAGTTGGAAGGAGAGGGGGGGGGGGGGGGGGGGGGGGGGGGGGGGGGGGGGCCCCCCCCCCCCCCCCCCCCGGCGCGGGACGCGCTAGCGACTACTGCTGCTGGCTGAGGCGCTTGTTGAGCTCGCCCTCGACCTGCTTGGCGGCTTCGGCGGACGGCTTACCCTGCAGGACCAGCGTCATGTAGGTCTTGATCGGGTTCGGCGGGTTCTCGACCGGCGCCCACTCCGGGATCAGCGGCGTGGTGCCACCGGACTTGGCGGCGGCAGGACCGGCCGCCTCGGCGGCGGGCTGGCCGACGGTGTACTTCTGCATGGCCTCGCTCTTCGGGGACCAGCCGGCCTCCTTGATGAGCGCGCCGTCGTTCTGCTCGGAGAGCGCGATCTTCAGGAACTCCTTGGCCAGGTCCTGCTTCTTGCTGCCCGCGGCCACGGCGAGGTTCGAGCCGCCGAGGAAGACGCCCTCGGGCTTGTCGGCGGTCTCACCGGGGATGGTGAAGAAGCCGATGTCGTCCTTGAGCTTCGGGTTGGCCTTGATGGCCGTGCCGGCCTCGTAGCCCATCGCGAAGATGGCGCCGGTCTTGCCCTTGGCGAAGACCTCGGCCTGCTGCGGGGTGGCCTCGTCCTTGTCCTTGGGGGCCTTGGAGAAGGACTGGTACTTCTTGTACAGGTCCATGGCCTCGCCGACCTTGGGGTCGGCCAGGTTGGAGACGTACTTGTCGCCTTCCTTCTTGACCGGCTCGACGCCCTTGCCGACGAGCAGGCCGTCGAAGAAGTACCAGTTCTGGCCGGGCAGGTAGACCGGCTCGGCGTCGCCCTTCTTCTCGATGGCCTCGAACGCCTTGAAGAGCTCGTCGCGGGTCTTCGGCGTCTCGGTGATACCGGCGTCCTTGAAGACCTTCTTGTTGTACATGACGACGCGGTTGCCCACGTACCACGGCAGGGCGTACTGCTTGCCGTCGTAGATGGAGGGCTGGTTGACGCCGTCGGCCCAGGCGGAGCCGATCTCCTTCTTCAGGTCACCGAGGTCGGCGAGGCCGCCGGTCTTGGCGTACGCCGGGGTCTGGGTGTTGCCGATCTCCAGGACGTCCGGCGGGTTGGACTCGGAGAGGGCGGTGGTGACCTTCTGCTGAATGCCGTTCCAGTCCTGGACTTCGATCTTCAGCTTGGCCTTGGTCTTCTTCTCGAACTCCTCGGTGACCGTCTTGGTCCACCCGTCCGGGTTCGAGCCGGACATCGTCCATACGGTCAGGGTCTGGCCCTTGTACGCGTCCGGACCGGCCTTCTTGCCACTGTCGCCGCCGTCGTCGGACCCACACGCCGCGAGGCCGATCATCATGCCCGCGACGCCGATCGCCGCGATGAGCTTGCGCTTCACGCCAAACCCTCCTCAGGGATACTGCAACCCCGCCCACCGCGAAGACATTCGACGAGTACTGCTGGGGCTGGACCTGGTCTTTAATGGTTTAGACCAGTACCGGGAGCTTGGCCTAGACCTTTAGGGGTGTCAAGGGTGTATAAGAAGTGCACTCGCGTCCGTTACAGGACCGACACCTAAGGGAGGACGACCAGCCGTGACGGGACCGTGCCACCATGTGAGCCGCGACAGACGGAGGAGCCGGTGACGGCAGCAACGCAGCAGTCGGGAAGGCGGGCCATGGGTGCCGACGGGGGCAGTACGGAGAACGAGACGGGCGCGGCCACGCGGACGGCGCGCGTCCCGAAGTACTACCGGCTGAAGCGACATCTGCTCGACATGACGGACACCATGCCGCCGGGCACCCCCGTGCCCCCGGAGCGGACCCTGGCCGCCGAGTTCGACACCTCGCGCACCACCGTGCGCCAGGCGCTCCAGGAACTGGTCGTCGAGGGCCGACTGGAGCGCATCCAGGGCAAGGGCACCTTCGTGGCCAAGCCGAAGGTCTCGCAGGCCCTGCAACTCACCTCGTACACCGAGGACATGCGCGCCCAGGGCCTCGAACCGACCTCCCAACTGCTGGACATCGGCTACGTGACGGCCGACGACACGCTCGCGGGACTGCTCGACATCACCACCGGCGGCCGGGTGCTGCGGATCGAGCGGCTACGGCTGGCCAGCGGCGAGCCGATGGCGATCGAGACCACCCACCTTTCGGCCAAACGCTTCCCCGCGCTCCGCCGTTCGCTGGTGAAGTACACCTCCCTCTACACCGCGCTGGCGGAGGTGTACGACGTACGGCTGGCCGAGGCCGAGGAGACCATCGAGACCTCACTGGCCACCCCGCGCGAAGCCGGCCTGCTCGGCACGGACGTGGGTCTGCCGATGCTGATGCTCTCCCGGCACTCGCTCGACGGACAGGGCGAGCCGGTGGAGTGGGTGCGCTCGGTCTACCGCGGCGACCGGTACAAGTTCGTGGCGCGCCTGAATCGACCCACGGACTGACCCCGGCACGGGGATGGATCCCAACCATCCCGCCCGTATGGAACGTCGCTCGCGGCCCCCGTGGAACGCACCACTCCGCGAGGGCCTTCCGCATGTCCTGGTACGGACCAAATGCCGTACACCTGACGGGTTTTCGAGCATACGTACCCGATCTGCGGACCGTTTCCGGACCGCAATGCGGACAGGGGGTGACGGTGACCGGAAGCCTCCCCTAGATTTCCTGCGCATTACAAGGTGATCAGCGAGGGGACGGAGTCGCCGCATGCCAGCAGACCCAGAAGGAAAACCACCCACCGTCACACCGGTCCGGGTGGTCATCGCCCTCTGTCTCATCGCCCCGTTCGTGGCGATGCTCTGGGTGAGTTCGTACGCGAAGGTGGACCCCACCTTCATCGGCATTCCGTTCTTCTACTGGTACCAGATGCTCTGGGTACTGATCTCCACCGCGCTCACGATGACCGCGTACAAGCTGTGGCAGCGTGACCAGCGCGCCCGCAAGGGAGGTGAGTCGGCATGAAGGACGGTGTGAACGGCGTCGCGCTCGGCGTCTTCATCTTCTTCTTCGTGGCCGTCACGGTCATGGGCTTCCTGGCGGCGCGCTGGCGCAAGGCCGAGAACGAGGCCAGCCTCGACGAATGGGGTCTGGGCGGACGGTCGTTCGGCACCTGGGTCACCTGGTTCCTGCTCGGCGGCGACCTGTACACCGCGTACACCTTCGTCGCCGTTCCGGCGGCGATCTACGCGGCGGGCGCGGCGGGCTTCTTCGCCGTGCCCTACACGATCCTCGTGTACCCGCTGATCTTCACCTTCCTGCCTCGGCTCTGGTCGGTCTCGCACAAGCACGGGTACGTCACCACCTCGGACTTCGTCCGCGGGCGCTTCGGCTCGAAGAGCCTCTCGCTGGCGGTCGCCATCACGGGCATCCTCGCCACGATGCCGTACATCGCGCTCCAACTCGTCGGCATCCAGGCGGTGCTGGACGTGATGGGCGTCGGCGGCGGCGAGAACACCCACTGGTTCATCAAGGACCTGCCGCTGCTGATCGCGTTCGCGGTGCTCGCCTCGTACACCTACTCGTCCGGCCTGCGGGCGCCCGCGCTGATCGCGTTCGTCAAGGACGGGCTGATCTACCTGGTCATCGCGGTGGCGATCATCTACATCCCGATCAAGCTGGGCGGCTTCGACGACATCTTCGCCAAGGCGGGCGAGGCGTTCTCGCAGACCAACCCGGCCACCGGCAAGCCGCGCGGCGCGCTCGCACCGGGCGAGGCGGGCCAATGGGGTTACGCCACCCTGGCGTTGGGCTCGGCGCTGGCGCTGTTCATGTATCCGCACTCGATCACGGCGACGCTCTCCAGCCGCAGCCGCAACGTGATCCGGCGCAACACCACGATCCTGCCGCTGTACTCGCTGATGCTGGGCCTGCTGGCGCTGCTCGGCTTCATGGCCATCGCCGCCGGGATCAAGGTGGACAACGGGCAGCTGGCCATCCCCCAGCTGTTCGAGAACATGTTCCCGGACTGGTTCGCGGGCGTCGCGTTCGCCGCCATCGGCATCGGCGCGCTGGTGCCCGCCGCGATCATGTCGATCGCCGCGGCGAACCTCTTCACCCGCAACATCTACAAGGACTTCCTGAAGCCGGACGCGACCCCGGAGCAGGAGACCAAGGTCTCCAAGCTGGTGTCGCTGCTGGTCAAGGTCGGCGCGCTCGCCTTCGTCCTCACCATGGACAAGACGGTCGCGATCAACTTCCAGCTGCTCGGCGGCATCTGGATCCTCCAGACGATGCCGGCCCTGGTCGGCGGCCTGTTCACCCGCTGGTTCCACCGCTGGGCGCTGCTCGCGGGCTGGGCGGTCGGCATGGTGTACGGGACGGTGGCCGCGTACGGGGTCGCCAGCCCGACCCAGGCGCACTTCGGCGGGTCCTCCAAGGAGATCCCCGGCATCGGCGAGATCGGCTACATCGGCCTCACCGCGTTCGTGCTGAACGTGGTGGTGACGGTGGTGCTCACCTTCGTCCTGAACGCCGTGAAGGCGCCCGCCGGGATCGACGAGACCTCCCCGTCCGACTACACGGCCGGCGCGGGCGACCCGGGCGTGAAGACGGAACTCCCGCCGGCCACGGCGGGGGCGCCGGGCGGTCACTGACGACCGGCGCCAACGGCCCGTCGAGGGCCTCTCGTTCGGATCAGGCCGGATCAGGGAGCGGGGTCCGGTGCCGTACATCGCAAGGCGGAGGAGGGAGTCGACGCGGCGCGTCGGCGACCGACGACAACGCGGCGAGGTGCGGCACCAGGGCACGCGAGCCCGGCATGGTCCGAACGAGAGGCCCTGGCCTCCTCCAGCGGGGCGCGGCGGGCCGACGGCGTGATCCGGCCCGGCGGCCCGGGAAAGGGCCGTACGGCTCATTCTGTGGGCCTCGCCCGGTCGGTGCGACACAACATGTGGGGGCTGCCTCATCGGGCAGCCCCCACATGTATGCTCATCCTCGCTGTCGCCGCAGGGGAATCCGGTGCGAATCCGGAACTGTCCCGCAACGGTGTATTCAGTGCGCTTTTGTGCACCCCCGAGTCAGTCCGATGACCTGCCGGCAGCGCATCCGGCTCGACCGAACCGGATGCCCAGACGTCCGGGCCTCGCGGTTGGGCCGGTGGACGCCGTGCGGAGTGCTGCCCTGCCCCGGGTGCGCGCCCGTAGGGCTGCCCCGTTCCCCGCCGGCCCCGAGCCGAGCGAGGGAGAGCACCACGTGACCATCGCGCCAGCCGATCCGGCTTCAGTCGCCGTGTCCGCAGCAGCCGAGTCCGAGGCAGCCGCACAGGACGGACCGGGAACCGCACTGCTGCGGACCCTGACCGACCTCACCGCCGATCTGCCCGACACCGACCCCGGCCGGGTCGCCGCTGCCGCGCTGCGCGGTCGCAGCGCCCGAGCGGACGAGGCCGAGCTGCGCTCGCTGGCCACCGAGGCCGCCGCGGGCCTGATCTCCGAGGACCCCGCCTACTCCCGGCTCGCCGCCCGGCTCCTGACCCTCACCATCGCGGACGAAGCGGCCGGCCAGGGCGCGGTCTCCTTCTCCGCCTCGGTCGCCGTCGGGCACCGCGAGGGCCTGATCGCGGACCGTACCGCCGAGTTCGTCGCCCGCCACGCGGCCGTGCTGGACGCGCTGGTGGAGCGTTCGCTCGCCGACGGCGCGGACGACCGCTTCGGCTACTTCGGGCTGCGGACCCTGCACAGCCGCTATCTGCTGCGCCACCCGCACACCCGCCAGGTCATCGAGACGCCCCAGCACTTCATGCTGCGGGTCGCGTCCGGGCTCGCCGAGGACGACTCGCAGCGCGCGGTGGACGAAGTAGCGGCGCTGTACGGGCTGATGAGCCGGCTCGACTACCTCCCCTCCTCCCCCACGCTCTTCAACTCCGGCACCCGGCACCCGCAGATGTCCTCCTGCTACCTGCTGGACTCCCCGCTGGACGAGCTCGACTCGATCTACGACCGCTACCACCAGGTGGCCCGGCTCTCGAAGCACGCGGGCGGCATCGGTCTGTCGTACTCCCGCATCCGCTCCCGCGGTTCGCTGATCCGTGGCACCAACGGACACTCCAACGGCATCGTGCCGTTCCTGAAGACGCTCGACGCCTCCGTCGCCGCGGTCAACCAGGGGGGCCGCCGCAAGGGCGCCGCCGCCGTCTACCTGGAGACCTGGCACGCGGACATCGAGGAGTTCCTGGAACTGCGCGACAACACGGGCGAGGACCAGCGGCGTACGCACAACCTCAACCTGGCGCACTGGATCCCGGACGAGTTCATGCGCCGGGTCGACGCGGACGGCGACTGGTCGCTGTTCTCGCCCGCCGACGTACCCGGTCTCGTCGACCTGTGGGGCGACGAGTTCGACGCCGCGTACCGGGCCGCCGAGGCGAAGGGGCTGGCCCGCAAGTCGATCCCGGCCCGCGAGCTGTACGGCCGGATGATGCGCACCCTCGCGCAGACCGGCCAGGGCTGGATGACGTTCAAGGACGCCTCCAACCGGACCGCGAACCAGACCGCCGAGCCGGGCAGCGTCGTCCACTCCTCGAACCTGTGCACCGAGATCCTCGAAGTCACCGACGACGGCGAGACGGCGGTCTGCAACCTGGGCTCGGTCAACCTCGGCGCGTTCGTCGCCGACGGTGACATCGACTGGGAGCGGCTGGACGCCACCGTCCGCACCGCCGTGACCTTCCTCGACCGGGTCGTCGACATCAACTTCTACCCGACCGAGCAGGCCGGCCGCTCCAACGCGAAGTGGCGCCCGGTGGGCCTGGGCGCCATGGGTCTCCAGGACGTCTTCTTCCAGCTGCGGCTGCCCTTCGACTCCCCCGAGGCCCGCGCGCTCTCCACGAGGATCTCCGAGCGGATCATGCTCGCCGCGTACGAGGCGTCGTGCGAGCTGGCCGAGCGGTCCGGCCCGCTGCCCGCCTGGTCGCAGACGCGCGCCGCGCGCGGTGTGCTGCACCCCGACCACTACGACACCGAGCTGAACTGGCCGGAGCGGTGGGACGCGCTGCGCGCCCGCGTCGCGAAGAGCGGGATGCGCAACTCGCTGCTGCTCGCCATCGCGCCGACGGCGACGATCGCCTCGATCGCGGGGGTCTACGAGTGCATCGAGCCGCAGGTCTCCAACCTCTTCAAGCGCGAGACGCTCAGCGGTGAGTTCCTCCAGGTCAACGCGTACCTGGTGAATGAGCTGAAGCAGCTCGGGGTGTGGGACGCGCGGACCCGTGAGGCGCTGCGCGAGGCCAGCGGCTCGGTGCAGGGCTTCGCCTGGATCCCGGAGGACGTGCGGGCGCTGTACCGCACGGCGTGGGAGATCCCGCAGCGCGGTCTGATCGACATGGCGGCGGCCCGTACGCCGTTCCTGGACCAGAGCCAGTCGCTGAACCTGTTCCTGGAGACGCCGACGATCGGCAAGCTCTCCTCGATGTACGCGTACGCCTGGAAGCAGGGGCTGAAGACGACGTACTACCTGCGCTCGCGCCCGGCGACCCGGATCGCCCGTGCCGCCTCCGGCCAGGCCGCGACCGCCGCCCCCATCCCCGTACAGCAGGCTTCGGCGCCCGACGCGGACGCGATCGCCTGCTCCCTCGAAAACCCCGAGTCCTGCGAGGCCTGCCAGTAATGAGCTCCACCAACGCCGACAAGAACCTTCTGGACCCGGGCTTCGAACTGACGCTGCGGCCCATGCGCTACCCGGACTTCTACGAGCGCTACCGCGACGCGATCAAGAACACCTGGACGGTGGAGGAGGTCGACCTGCACTCCGACGTCGCCGACCTCGCCAAGCTGTCCCCCGGCGAGCAGCACATGATCGGCAGGCTGGTCGCGTTCTTCGCGACGGGCGACTCGATCGTCTCCAACAACCTCGTGCTGACGCTGTACAAGCACATCAACTCCCCCGAGGCGCGGCTGTACCTGTCGCGGCAGCTCTTCGAGGAGGCCGTGCACGTCCAGTTCTATCTGACGCTGCTGGACACCTATCTGCCCGACCCGGATGACCGCGCCGCCGCGTTCGACGCGGTCGAGGAGATTCCCTCGATCCGCGAGAAGGCGCAGTTCTGCTTCAAGTGGATGGACTCGGTCGAGAAGATCGACCGGCTGGAGACGAAGGCCGACCGCCGCCGTTTCCTGCTGAACCTGATCTGCTTCGCGGCGTGCATCGAGGGGCTGTTCTTCTACGGCGCGTTCGCGTACGTCTACTGGTTCCGCTCGCGGGGTCTGCTGCACGGTCTCGCCACGGGCACCAACTGGGTGTTCCGTGACGAGACGATGCACATGAACTTCGCGTTCGAGGTCGTGGACACCGTCCGCAAGGAGGAGCCGGACCTCTTCGACGACGAGCTCCAGCAGCAGGTCACCGACATGCTGAAGGAGGCCGTGGCCGCGGAGCTGCAGTTCGGCCGTGATCTGTGCGGCGACGGGCTGCCCGGCATGAACACCGAGTCGATGCGGCAGTACCTGGAGTGCGTCGCCGACCAGCGGCTCACCCGGCTGGGCTTCCCGGCGGTCTACGGCTCCGAGAACCCGTTCTCGTTCATGGAGCTGCAGGGCGTGCAGGAGCTGACGAACTTCTTCGAGCGCCGGCCGTCCGCGTACCAGGTGGCGGTGGAGGGCTCGGTCGCCTTCGACGACGACTTCTAGGGCGGGCTAGATCCTGGCCCAGCTTCTGAGGTAGGGGCGCCGCGCAGCCGTGACGGGCTGCGCGGCGTCCGCTGTTTCCGGGGGTCCGTCGCTCCGGGCCCGTTCCGCGGCACGGAGCTCGCGGTCGATGCGGCGCTCGCGGGAGAGTCCGGCGAGGGCGGGCAGCAGGACGAGAGCGATAAGTGCGGCTATGCCCAGGACGTTCTGGAATGCGTTCATGGCTCTACTCTCGTCTGCGCGGACGGATTGCGGCAGTGGCAGGACTGTCATGGAACATCGAATTACTGCCACACTGGCTCTATGCTGAAAAATGTCGCCGCTCTGCTGCTCGACGAGGTCCACCCCTTCGAACTGGGCGTGCTGTGCGAGGTCTTCGGACTCGACCGAAGCGACGAGGGCCTGCCGGTCCACGATTTCGCCGTGGTCTCCGCCGAGGGCCCGGTGCTGCGGACCCACGCCGGCTTCACCATCAGTACGCCGCACGGCCTGGACCGTCTGGAGGAGGCCGACCTCATCGCCGTACCGGCCGGCAGCCACTTCATGGACCGGGAGTACCCCGAGGAGGTCCTCGGCGCCCTGCGCCGGGCCGTGGACCGGGGTGCCCGGGTGCTGAGCGTCTGCTCCGGCGCGTACGTTCTCGGCGCGGCCGGACTGCTGGACGGGCGCCGCTGCACCACCCACTGGCGCCACGCCCCGGAGCTGGCCCGCCGCTTCCCGCGCGCCGTCGTCGAACCCGATGTGCTGTACGTGGACGAGGGCCAGGTCATCACCTCGGCGGGCACGGCGGCCGGGATCGACGCCTGTCTGCATCTGGTCCGGCAGGCGTACGGCCCCGATGCCGCCAACGCGATCGCCCGCCGCATGGTGGTGCCGCCGCACCGGGACGGCGGTCAGGCGCAGTACATCGAGCGGCCACTGCCCCGCACCCCCTGCGACACCGTCGGCGAGACGCTGGTCTGGATGGAGCGCCACATCGATCAGGAGATGACCGTCGAGCAGCTCGCCGCCCAGGCGCACATGTCGCCGCGCACCTTCGCCCGCCGCTTCCAGCAGGAGACGGGCACCACTCCGTACCGCTGGCTGCTGCGCCAGCGGGTGCTGCTGGCACAGCACCTGCTGGAGACATCCGATGAAACGGTGGACACGATCGCCGGACGCACCGGCTTCGGGACCGCCGCCGCACTGCGCCACCAGTTCGTACGCTCCTTGGGCACCACACCGAACGCCTACCGCCGCACTTTCCGTGGCCCTGGCGCGATGGTCGAAGTGGCCTGACGCGGCACACGGAAGGGCCCCGTACGTCAGACGCCGCAGTTCGGCGCCGACCAGTAGTGGCTGGGGCCCCGGTTGACGTGGATGTGGTCACCGTGGTCCGGGTAACCCGGGCCGAGGATCCCGTTGAAGCCGTGGTTGCGGGCCTGCTTGGCGAGGGTACACAGGGCGTGCGGTCCGGCGCCCAGGTCGGCCGCGTCGCCGTACATGTGGCGGCTGTTGGACGCGCCGCCGACCGCGCTGTTGCAGGACGCGGAGCGGAAGCCGCTGGTGATCCGGATGGGCTGGTCACCGAGCGCGTGCCGCAGCGCCTCCAGCTTCCACATGGTGCTCAGCGCGTTGGCCTTCGCCGTGCCCGCCGCGACGGCACCACCCGCCCAGGTCGAGTTGCACTGGTTGTGCTCGGCGTACGTGAAGTGCGCCGGGGTGCAGTCATTGTCCTGGAGCTCGTAGATCTTGGCCTGGGTGGCCGGGCCCGCGATGCCGTCGGCGGCGAGGCCGTAGGCGGCCTGGAAGCGCTTGACGGCGGCGGTGGTGGCCGGTCCGTAGGAGCCGTCGATGGCGAGTACAGAGTTGTAGCCGGGGTAGCCGGCCACCCGGATCTGGAGCTGGACGACGTCGTTGCCGGTGGCACCGGGGGACATCGTGCGGGTCCAGGTGTAGCAGCCGTCGGCCTGTGCGGTGCCGGCGGTCACCACGGCACCGCACAAGGCGAAAGCCATGGCCATGACAAGTCCGAGCAGGAGTCGTGCGGTACGTCCGAGCATGGGGGCTCCCTACCGTGACGGAGGTATGGGGAGAGAGCCTGTCGGACGAGTCGACGCGCGTCAACTACCCACGAATGAATGGCAGTTGGCAGCCATCCGGGGTTGAAGCCCGACGGGCCCGGTCCTCCTCGCGAGAAGGACCGGGCCCGTCGGTGACAGTCGGCTGCGCACTCAGTCGTTCGGCACGATCTCGTAGCGCGGCGTGTTCTCCGCCATCTGCCGCAGCGCGTCCTTGCGGTCCCGCTTCGAGAGCCGGTCGATGTACAGGTAGCCGTACAGGTGGTCCGTCTCGTGCTGGAGGCAGCGGGCGAAGTAGCCGTTGCCCCGGATCTTGACCGGGTTGCCCTTGGCGTCCTGTCCGCGGACCACCGCGTAGTCCGGGCGGGCCAGCGAGGCGTACGCCGTCGGGACGGAGAGGCAGCCCTCGTTGGAGTCGTCCAGGATCCGGTCCTCGGGCGCCAGCTCTTCGAGCACCGGGTTGCAGACGGCGCCCACGTGCCGCACGCCCTCGTCGTCCGGGCAGTCGTAGACGAAGACCTTGAGGTCGACGCCGATCTGGTTGGCGGCCAGGCCCACGCCCTCCGCCGTCCGCTGGCTCGCGAACATGTCGTCGATCAGCCGGCCCAGCTCGTCGTCGAACGCGGTGACGTCCTTGCACTCCTTGTGGAGCACCGGGTTGCCCACGACCGTGATCGGACGGGAGGTGCCGCGCTCGCGATATGCCGCCTCGCGCGCCTCACAGTCCTCCGTGTCCACGACGAAACCCTCGTCGTCGACGCTGATCTGCTCGTCCGTCTCCTGCTGCGCCATGTCCGCCGTACGCCTTCCTCAAAACCTGAAACCCGGTCATCCGACAGTTCCGGGGCCGGGCACCCGAGCACCGCGACCGGTGCCCGTACAGCCTACGGGCAGCGGTCAGCAGACTTCTTCGAGATCCCGCCACTCACGACTGTCCGGGCTGTCCGCCATCCAGCCGTCCAGCAGACCTCGCACCAGCCCGGCCGGTGCCGCTATCCCGCACTCCCGTTCGGGCACCCACAGCTCACCGGCGGTGCGGTGGCCCAGCGGTCCCGGATGCCCCGGTTCGCTGTGGTCGTGCGGGTCGAGGTGCTCGCCGTCGCCCTCGTCGCTCTCCATCCGGCTCTCCGAGCAGGCCCGGCAGAGCAGCCGCACGGAGGACGACCAGTCCTCGGCGGCGAACCCGGCATCGGACGCCAGCTGCTCCAGCGCGTCCCGGTCCGCCTCGGTGGCCGCTTCGAGCAGCACCACCCAGGTGGGCACGGGGGACGGCGCCCACAGCTCGATCTCGTCGAAGACGGGGTACGAGGGCCCGGCCGCGGTGACCCGCTCGCCGTGCGGCACCCCGTCGTGCAGGACGACCTCGCCCCAGCGGCGGCCGGACGACGGCAGCGGAATGGAGAGCACCTCCATCCGGGCCGGATCGAGCCGGCGGCCCCACACGACCTCGGCCTCGCCCTCCGGCGACAGCCGTACCGCGGCGCTGCCCAGCTCCATGCCGACCGGCTCGCTGTTGGCCGCCGAGGTGTGCTGGCCGGCGCCCGGCACCTTCAGGCCGTACGCCTGCCAGGCCCGGCGGGCCAGCGGCCAGTCCTGCAGCGCGGTGGCGGCGATCCCGACGTTCCACCAGTCGGGAGCACCGGATTCCTTGTCGAGCAGCGCGACGGCCCGCAGGCCGGCGGCTCTCGCCTGTTCCCAGTCATGCCGGAATTTGTGTAGCAGCGCCAGGTTGAACCACGACTCGGAGAGCCAGGGTTCCAGGTCCGCCGCACGTGTCAGCAGTGCACCCGCGTCCTCGTACCGGCCGTCGCCGATCAGCGTGAACGCGCGGTCGGTGGCCTGCCGCCAAGAGGCGGAGGGCCGATGCCGTACCTTCCCGAAGATCCTCACGATTCCCGCCTGTCCCGACTGGACACCCTCGTTTTCCGCTCTTCTTCGCATCCAACCATGCCGGACCGGACGCCCGCTCATTACCCATGGGTTACCCGGGCAGGACCGGGGCCGGACCGCCCCGGGACAGGACCCTGGCCAGTGATTCCACGACTTCGGGCTGATAGTCGTGGGCGGTCCCGAGCCTGAGTTGTTCCAGCGCGCCCAGCGGCCCGATGAGACTTTCCCCGCGGAGGTCGTCGTATGCGTTGACGACCCTGACGATCCTGGCGGACAACGGCTGCTCGCGATAGGGGTCGGCCTGCCGTTCCACCACGACGGCGACCTCGGTGTCCACCCCGGTCTGGCGGACCACGGCGCCGCCGAGCAGCGCGATGCGGCGCTGCTCGGCGGCGGGCAGGGTGGCCGTCGCCCCGTCCGGGACCGGGTCGACGAGCGAGAGCTGGCCGATGTCGTGCATCAGGGCGGCGTGCTCCAGCGCGGTCAGCCGGTTCCCGGAGAGCCCCAGCTCACGGCCGACGGCCCGGCAGAGCACCGCGACCCTGCGGGCATGCCCGTGCGGGGTGTACCCGGCGATCTCGGTGGACCTGGCGAGCGAGGCGATGGTCTGCCGGTACGTGGTGCGCACGGCGACGAACCGGCGGAACGAGACCTGGGTCAGCAGCAGCGGTACGCACAGGACCGGCAGCGCCCACAGCCCGGCGACGGCCACCCCGAGGGCCATCACGACCCCGGTCGCGCAGACCGCCGACCCGATGCCGATGAGACCGCGCAGCTCGTCCCGGAGCAGCGGCGGATAGGGATGGCGGGTGTACGAACGCAGCAGCAGGGCCGCGAGCACGGCGTCGCACAGCGCGGTCAGGACGAGGATCAGGAGCAGGACGAGCACGTAGTACGGCCCTTCGCCGAACCAGCTCCCGCTGCGGCCGCTGTTGTACAGCGGCTGGAAGCACACGGCGGCGAAGGTGACGGTCAGGACGCGGCGGGCCACCCGGTCGGGTGCGGGTCCCGTGCCACGCGCCACATGGGGCACACAGGCGACCAGCTGTGCCGCGACGAGCACGGCGATCACCTGGAGGACACCGTGCGCGGTTGCTTCGCCGCCGCTGCGGCCGAGGAGGGCGTACGCGAGTGCTCCGGCGGCCCCGAGCGGTGCGGGCTCGCGCTCACCGGGCAGCGCACCCCAGCGGGCCAGTTCGCCCACCGTGATGAGCACCCCGAAGGCGAGGGCGTGGCCGGGGTCGTGGACGCCGTCCCAGAGGGTGTGGCCGAGCCCGGCGACGGCGAGCAGGGCCGCGGCGGCGCGGACGGTGAGGACGACGGGCGGCAGCCGTGTCCCGGCCCTGGCCCGGGTCATCCGCGGCGGTCCGCGCGCGACTGCGGACCGGACACCGCGCCGAGCCCGTCCGCCGACGGCTGCGGAGGGGGTACGCGGTCGAGCCCGCCGGGCGGCCCGGGACGATCCGCCGGGCGGCCGGGGACGGCCCCCGCGTCCTCGCACCTCGGCCTCGGGACCTCGGGCTCGTCCGCCGTCACGGCCGTCGTCACCGCCGACCAGCCGTGCCGTTCGAGACCGCGCACCAGCGCCCGGACCATCTGCGGGTCGAACTGCGTGCCCGCGCACCGCTTCAGCTCCTCCAGCGCGGCCGGCACCGGTCTGCCCCGCCGGTACGAACGGGTCGAGGTCATCGCGTCGAAGGCGTCCGCCACCGCGACGACCCGGGCGAACTCCGGGATCTCGCGCCCGCTGAGCCCGTACGGATAGCCGCTGCCGTCGAGCCGTTCGTGGTGGTGCAGGATCGCGGCCCGCGCCTCGCCGAGGAAGCCGATGCCGCGGACGATCTCGTGCCCGTACTCCGGATGCAGTTCGATCACCTGTCGCTCCTCCGGCGTGAGCGGCCCGTCCTTGCGGAGCACCCGGGTGGGGACTCCGAGCTTGCCGACGTCGTGCAGGATGCCGGCGAACCGGACGACCTCCAGGCGGTCCTGGTCCATGCCGAGTTCGCGGGCGATGAGGACGGAGGCCCGCCCGACCCGTTCGCTGTGGCCGCGGGTGTAGGTGTCCTTGATGTCGACGGCCTGCACCAGCGCCCTGATGGTGGCGCGGTGGGCGGCGTGCTCGCGGTGGTACTGGGCGAAGACCCAGCAGGAGATGTACATCGGCAGCAGGACGATGAGCGCGGACAGCGGCCCGTACGGGCCCCGCCACAGGACCGCCATCATCAGCCCGGCGAGTCCGTGCACCAGATGCGGCCCCAGCGAGCGGGGCAGCAGCCCGCTCCAGGCCCGCCGCAGGGGCAGCCGTTCGGCCGCGACCAGGATGGAGCCGTCCAGCGCGGTCAGGGCGAGGCTGAAGGCCAGGGCGGCGGCGCAGGCGGGCAGGATCGCGTAGGGAAGGTCGGGGATCCGGTCCGGGCCGGTACCGATGCCGCCGAGCGTGGCGGGGCCGCCGAGCAGTCCGTGGACGGACGAGGCCGCCCAGACCGTGACGGCGAGCTGCGCGGCCCGCCAGACGCGCCGTGCGATGGCGGGCGGCTGTTCCACCCGGCCGACGAGCGATCCGGGCACGGCAACGAGGGCGGCCGCGGCGGGCGGCAGCAGGAAGGCGGCGGCGAGCAGCAGCGGAAAGAACGATCCGGCACGGATCGGCACGGAGCTGCCGAAGAAGGGGCAGCGCCCGGGGAGTTCGCAGACGAGATAGAGCCCGGTGAGCAGTGCGATGGTGACCCACGGGGTCCCCACACCGCTCCGCAGCGCGGGGAGCACACAGAGCAGGGCGCCCACCGCGACCGCCGGAATGTACGCGCGCGCCGCCCCGCGTGTGGCTCTCACCCGCTCGGCCCGCCCCCCAACATGGTCAATGGAGGCGCCAGGCTAGCGAGTTGTGCAACCGGTCGAGCGTCAATGAGCCCTATTAGCACATTCGGGTGATTCGGTGGCGGCGGCCGGTACCGGCCGGCCGCCGGGTGTCACTCCTTGGCGGCGGTCGGCTGTTCGCTTCCCGCGGCCGTCACGTCCTGCTCGGGCACGACCTGCCCCGAGCGGATCAGATCGATCCGGCCCATCACCTTGGACCGCAGATCACTCGGCACGTCGTCCTGGCCGCAGCAGCGCTTCACCAGCTTCTTGACGGCCTGCTCCAGGCCGTACTTCTCCAGGCACGGGGAGCACTCCTCGAAGTGCACCTCGAACTTGGTGCAGTCGCTGTCGGGCATCTCATGGTCGAGAAACTCATAGAGATGATCGAGGACTTCCGAGCAGTCCGTCTCGTGCGGCTCTCCGCAGCTCATGAGCCCGAGCCTTTCCGATCGTCCGACTCTCCGGCACCGGCCGGGACGAGCCCGCGCTCACGGGCGTAGTCCTCCAGCATGCCGCGCAGTTGGCGGCGGCCCCGGTGCAGTCGGGACATCACCGTACCGATGGGAGTCCCCATGATGTCCGCGATCTCCTTGTAGGCAAAGCCCTCGACATCGGCGAGATACACGGCGATGCGGAACTCTTCGGGGATCGCCTGCAGAGCGGACTTCACGTCGGAGTCCGGCAGGTGGTCGAGCGCCTGCGACTCGGCGGAGCGCAGACCGGTCGACATGTGCGACTCGGCGCGCGCCAGCTGCCAGTCCTCGATCTCCTCGGCGGCGCTGCGCTGGGGTTCGCGCTGCTTCTTGCGGTACGAGTTGATGAACGTGTTGGTGAGGATGCGGTACATCCACGCCTTGAGGTTGGTGCCCTCACGGAACTGGTGGAAGGAACCGTACGCCTTGGCATACGTCTCCTGGACCAGGTCCTCGGCGTCCGCGGGGTTGCGCGTCATGCGCAGCGCGGCCGAGTACATCTGGTCGAGGAAACCGAGAGCGTCCCGTTCGAAGCGCGCGTTGCGCTCGGCGGGCGTCTCCTGTGCGCGGCCGTCGTCGGTCCCTGTGTCGGTCCCAGTGACCGGACCCACCTCCTCCAACGCTGTGGCGGAACCGAAACCGGACCCGCTCGAATCGGAGAATAGTCGACCTTGCTTCGAGACGGGCTGTCGATCCGATCCGCCCACGGCCCGCTCGGGAGTGGTCTTGGCCGCGTGCAGCACCGTCCACTCCAGGTCAGCGGCGTTCGAGCGGCGCGGGCAGATGGTCGAACCCATGCGACGGACTCCCTCTCCACGTACGACGTTGATGTACCGATGACACCCACAACAGTGGCCCCCCGCGCAACATTCCCGGGGTGTACGTCACACGAGGGCGGCCAGCCATCCGGTCACGGCGGCGGTCAGGATCCCCATCGCCTCGTCCTGGCCCGGACCGGCTTTCTTCGGTACGGCGAACCCGTGGTCGCCGTACGGCACCTCGGCGATTTCGTACTCCCCCGGCGGGAATTCGGCGGGCCGCCCGAACGGGTCGTGGCCGCCCTGCACGACGAGCGTGGGGACGCCGGAGCCGAGGAGCTCGTCCGCGCGGGACTTCTCCGGCCTGCCCGGAGGGTGCAGCGGGAAGCTGAGCGCGAGGACCGCGTGTGCGCCGAGCTCCGCGGCCGTCCGGCAGGCCACCCGGGCCCCGGCGCTGCGCCCGCCCGCGACGACGGGCGGCCCGGCGGCGGTGAGCGCGGGCCACAGCCCCCGCCACCCGGTGTCCAGGGTCTTCGGGGCGGGCGCGAGCCGCTTCCCGGCGACCCGCCACGGCTGCTCCACCAGGGCGACGGTCACCCCGTGGGCGGGCAGCGCGGTGGCCAGTGCCTGGAGGTCGCGGGCCTCGATGCCGCCGCCGGCGCCGTGGCCGAGGGCGAGGACCAGCCGGGCGTTCCCGGCCTTCGTCGTGCCCGTCGCGGGGAACCAGGTGATCCTGGCCGGTCCGGCATCGGTGTCGACCATTTCGGCCGCCTCGGCTCCGCGGCCCGTCTCTGTAGTACTCACGCACCCCATCCTCCCCGCCGAGAGCCCGGGAGGCCGACTGCTGGGGAGCCGACTGCACGGGAAAGCGTGCTTGCTCAGAAGAGCGTGCTCACTTCCGGGGCGGTCAGCTCTTCCAGCAGCTCTGGGCCGTTGTTGCGGACGTTGCTGACGGCCGTGGCCACCGGATAGGCCCGCATCAGCCCGCCCGGCGGCGGTGCGAGCAGGGCCTTCAGCTCCTCGACGTCGGTGCGCGACGGGTCGAGCCAGGCGTCCCAGCGGTCCGGAGTCAGCATCAGCGGCATCCGGGGGTGGATGTCGGCGAGCGCGGCCGGGCCGTCGGCGGGGGCGACGGCGAGCGGGGTGGTCTCCGCCCCGGTCGTGATCACCGAGCAGGTCACCCACCAGGCCATCGGGTGGTCGTCCGGCAGGGTCCGGTCGCGCCAGAACTCGTAGAGCCCGGCCATCGCGAAGACCGATCCGTCGGCGGGTGTCACGAAGTACGGCTGCTTGCGCGGGCGCTTCTTCTTCCCCTTCTCCTCCAGCTGCCGTTCATCCGCGCCGGTGACCCACTCGTAGTAGCCGTCGGCGGGCAGGATGCAGCGCCGGGAGACGAAGGGACGGCGGAAGGACGGCTTCTCGTGGACGGTCTCCGCGCGGGCGTTGATCATCCGTGCGGCGCCCTCCGGCGACTTCGCCCAGGACGGTACGAGTCCCCACTTCAGCGCGCGCATCTGGCGAACCGGACGCTGATCGTCTGCGTCTTTCAGAGGACGCTCCAGTACGGCGTAGACCTCCTTGGTGGGCGCCACGTTCCAGTCGGGAGCCAGGGCCTCCGCCGGTTCCCACTTCTCGACCTGGAAGAGTCCGGTCAGGTCCTCGGGCCGCCGACTCGCTGCATACCGTCCGCACATAAGTGCCAGACTGCCACGACCGCCACGCCGACAAGATGCCGATACCGCAAGCCGAAACCACGAGGAGCCGCCCACACCATGGACAGCACCGATCTGGGCAATCTGTGGGACCGCGTGTTCGGCACCCAGCCCGCACCCGAGCAGTGGCTCGTGGTGGTGACCGGCACGCTCGCGCTGATCGCGGTCGTGCCGAACCCGATATGGCGGCTGACCCGCAACGCGATCACCATCGCGCACGAGGGCGGGCACGGGCTGATCGCGCTGCTCACCGGACGACAGCTGTCCGGCATCCGGCTGCACTCGGACACCAGCGGCCTGACCGTCAGCCGCGGCAAGCCGACCGGTATCGGCATGATCCTCACCGCGGCCGCCGGCTACACCGCCCCGCCGCTGCTGGGCCTGGGCGGCGCGTGGCTGCTGGTCGACGGCAGGATCACGCTGCTGCTGTGGGTGGCCACCGCGCTGCTCGCGGTGATGCTGGTGATGATCCGCAATGTGTACGGGGCGCTGACGGTGATCTTCACCGGATCGGCCTTCCTGCTGGTGTCCTGGCTGGCCTCACCGGCCTGGCAGTCGCTGTTCGCGTACACCGTGGTCTGGTTCCTGCTGCTCGGCGGCGTGCGCCCGGCCTTCGAGCTCCAGTCCAAGCGGCGGTACGGCGGTGCGCCGGACTCGGACGCGGACCAGCTGTCCCGGCTGACGGACGTACCGGCCGCGCTCTGGCTCTTCCTCTTCCACGCGGTGTCGCTCTGCTCGCTGATCGGCGGCGGGCGCTGGCTGCTCGGGATGTGAGGGCCGGCGGCACGGGAGCGCCGGTTCCGGCCGACGGCTTCTACCGCACCTGCGTTACGCCCCCGTTTCGACCCATTTGATCGAGATTCGGGTTTGCGGTGAGCCACTAAAGTAAGGGCCATGACCGATAGTTCCGTGCACCCCGCCCTCTGGCCCGCCCCGCATGCGACCGGGGCCGTCGACGCGACCGTCACCGTGCCCGGATCGAAATCGGTCACCAATCGCGCGCTCGTCCTCGCCGCGCTCGCCGCCGAGCCCGGCTGGCTGCGCCGCCCGCTGCGCTCCCGCGACACCCTGCTGATGGCCGAGGCGCTGCGCGCGATGGGCGTCGGCATCGAGGAGGGCGTGGGCCCGGACGGCTCCGGCGAGGCCTGGCGGGTCATCCCGGCCGGACTGCACGGCCCCACCACGGTCGACGTCGGCAACGCCGGCACGGTCATGCGCTTCCTGCCGCCGGTCGCGGCCCTCGCCGACGGCCCGGTCCGCTTCGACGGCGACCCGCGTTCGTACGAGCGCCCGCTGACCGGCGTGATCGACGCGCTGCGGGTGCTCGGCGCCCGGATCGACGACGAGGGGCGCGGCTCGCTGCCGATGACGGTGCACGGCGGCGGCGCACTGGACGGCGGACCGGTGGCGATCGACGCCTCCTCGTCCTCCCAGTTCGTCTCGGCACTGCTGCTGTCGGCGCCGCGCTACAACCAGGGGGTGGAGGTGCGCCACACCGGCGCCAGGCTCCCCTCCATGCCGCACATCCGGATGACCGTCGACATGCTGCGGGCGGTCGGCGCGCAGGTCGACGAGCCGGAGACGGGTGGCGAGCCGAACGTCTGGCGGGTCTCCCACTCGGCCCTGCTGGGCCGTGATCTGACCATCGAGCCCGATCTCTCCAACGCCCAGCCGTTCCTCGCGGCCGCGCTGGTCACCGGCGGCCGGGTCACCATCCCCGACTGGCCCGAGCGCACCACCCAGCCGGGCGACGCGCTGCGGGAGATCTTCACGGCGATGGGCGGCAGCTGCGAGCTGACCGAGCACGGCCTCACCTTCACCGGTTCGGGCCGTATCCACGGCATCGACGTCGACCTCGGCGAGGTCGGCGAGCTCACCCCCGGCATCGCGGCGGTCGCGGCGCTGGCCGATGCGCCGTCCACCCTGAGCGGTGTCGCCCATCTGCGGTTGCACGAGACGGACCGGCTGGCCGCGCTCACGAAGGAGATCAACGAGCTCGGCGGCGATGTCACCGAGACCGCCGACGGCCTCCACATCCGGCCCAGGCCGCTGCACGGCGGTACCTTCCATACGTACGACGACCACCGGATGGCAACCGCGGGGTCGATCATCGGCCTTGCCGTCCCCGGAGTGGAGATCGAGAACGTGGCGACAACCGCCAAGACCCTGCCGGACTTCCCGCAGATGTGGACCGGAATGCTCGGGGCCTGAGACATGCGCCGCTACGGCAAGAACCCCGACGAGGACGACATCCGGTTCCGCCCCAACCCGAAGGGCAACCGGCCTCGCACTCATACCCGCCCGAAGCACGAGGACGCCGAGGAGGGCATGGTCCTCACCGTCGACCGCGGCCGCCTCACCTGTCTCGTCGACGGCCGTACGGTCATGGCGATGAAGGCCCGTGAGCTGGGCCGGAAGGCCGCCGTGGTGGGTGACACGGTCTCCATCGTCGGCGATCTCTCCGGCGACAAGGACACCCTCGCCCGCATCGTCCGCATCGGTGAGCGCCGCTCGGTGCTGCGCCGGACCGCGGACGACGACGATCCGTTCGAGCGGGTGGTCGTCGCCAACGCCGACCAGCTGGCGATCGTCACCGCACTGGCCGATCCGGAACCCCGTCCGCGGATGATCGACCGCTGCCTGGTCGCCGCGTACGACGGCGGGCTCTCCCCGCTCCTGGTCCTCACCAAGTCCGATCTGGCCTCCCCGGACAAGCTGCTGGAGGCGTACACCCCGCTGGGCGTCCCGTTCATCGTGACCAGCCGCGAGGAGCTGGAGAACGGCGACGCGGCCGAGCGGGTCCGCGAGCAGCTGCACGACCGGGTCACCGCCTTCGTCGGGCACTCCGGTGTCGGCAAGACCACGCTGGTCAACGCGCTGGTGCCGAAGGACCGGCGGCGTACGACGGGAGTGGTCAACGCGGTCACCGGCCGCGGCCGGCACACCACCACGTCGGCGTTGGCGCTGCCGCTGCCCGACTACCGCGGCTGGGTGATCGACACTCCCGGTGTCCGCTCCTTCGGGCTCAACCACATCGACCCGTCCCGGGTGATCCACGCGTTCCCGGACCTGGAGCCCGGCACCGAGGGCTGCCCGCGCGGCTGCACCCACGACAGCCACCAACCGGAATGCGCCCTGGATGCCTGGGTGGCGGAGGGCCACGCCGATCCGGCCCGGCTGGACTCGCTGCGCCGGCTGCTGTCCACCCGGGAACGACGCGAAGGCGACTGACCGGGGCACGTTTGCGATCTACCGCCGCCGGTAAATGCATAATCACACCCAGTGTGGCAAGGCGGTCACCGACGTGGGAGGGCACTGACGATGGCGTGGCTGCTGGTCGTGGTCGCAGGACTTCTGGAGACCGGCTTCGCCGTCTGTCTGAAACTCTCGCACGGCTTCACCCGGCTCTGGCCGACCATCGCGTTCTGCGTCTTCGCCCTCGGCTCCTTCGGGCTGCTGACGATGTCGCTGAAGAAACTCGACGTGGGGCCCGCCTACGCGGTGTGGACCGGCATCGGTGCGGCGGGCACCGCGATCTACGGCATGGTCTTCCTCGACGACGTGGTCTCCACCCTCAAGCTGGTCTCGATCTCCCTGGTGATTCTCGGGGTGATCGGGCTCCAGCTCTCGGGCTCGTCCCACTGACCGCGCCCGGAGCCCCCGCCACCACGTGGCGTACCAGCGGTGCCGTCTCGCCCTCCGCCCCCGAAGGCGCGGGCACCAGCGCGTAGCTCAGGGCGAGCCGCAGCGCGATCTCGCAGGTCACGGCCAGTGCTTCCGGGTCGTGTGTCGGCCGGCCCCCGTCGAAGGCTGCCACCGCGCGTTCGCCGGCCCGGCGGAGCAGTTCGGCGGGGGTCGGCGGCCCCGGATCGGCACGCCGCCGGCCGGGCACCGGGGACGCGCACCCGGCCGCAGAGGGTGCGGGGCGGGGCAACCGCTCGCTCCAGCAGCCGGTGAGCAAGGCCTTGACCAGCACGTTCGTACGTACGGCCCGGACGGTCCAGGCAGCCACGGCGGCCAGCCCGTCCTCCGTACCGCCGGCCGACCCCAGCGCCCGCTCGACACCGGCCAGATAGCCGTCGGCGGCATCGCGGACCAGGGCACGGGCCAGGCCGTCCTTGCCGCCGAACTCGTTGTAGAGGGTCTGCCGGGAGACGCCGGCGGCGTACGCCACGTCAACCATGCGCACCGACGTCCAGGGCAGGGTCGCCAGCGCCGAGAGGGCGGCGTCCAGCAGTGCTTCTCGCGCTGTGGGCATCGTCGCCTCCTGCGCCGGGCAGGCCCGAGGGCTGCGCGTCCCAGAGTTGACCCGCTCCCGGGGACTGTCAATGGTCCGCGCGGCTCCAGGGTCCTGTAGCCCTGCCCACCTGTGATCGATACTGTGACGGCATGCCCGATTACCACGATGATCTGCGCCTTGCCCATGTTCTGGCGGACGCCGCCGACGCGGCGACGATGGACCGGTTCAAGGCTCTCGACCTCAAGGTCGAGACCAAGCCGGACATGACGCCGGTGAGCGAGGCCGACAAGGCCGCCGAGGAACTGATCCGCGGCCACCTCCATCGGGCCCGCCCGCGCGACGCGATTCTGGGCGAGGAATTCGGGATCGAGGGCACCGGTCCCCGGCGCTGGGTCGTCGACCCGATCGACGGCACCAAGAACTACGTACGCGGCGTGCCGGTCTGGGCGACGCTGATCTCGCTGATGGAGGCGGGCGAGGACGGCTTCCAGCCGGTGGTCGGCGTGGTCTCCGCGCCCGCACTGAACCGGCGCTGGTGGGCGGCGAAGGGGGCGGGCGCGTTCTCCGGCCGCAGTCTGACCTCCGCGACCCGGATCCAGGTGTCGAACGTCGAGCGGATCGCCGACTCCTCGTTCGCGTACGCGTCGCTGAGCGGCTGGGAGGAGCAGGGCCGCCTCGACGGATTCCTGGATCTGACCAGGGCCTGCTGGCGCACCCGCGGGTACGGGGACTTCTGGCCGTACATGATGGTCGCCGAGGGCTCGGTGGACATCTGCGCGGAGCCGGAGCTCTCGCTCTGGGACATGGCCGCCAACGCCATCATCGTCCAGGAGGCGGGCGGGAGGTTCACCAGCCTGGACGGGGTCTCCGGTCCGGGCGGCGGCAACGCCGCGGCCTCGAACGGGCTGCTCCACCACGAGCTGCTCGGCTACCTGAACCAGCGCTACTGAGCCGGCGCCACCGACCGGCACCGCTGACCGGGATCACGTCACCGGATCACGGCACCGAAGGGCGTCGCGCGCCGTCGCGCGCCCTTCGGGCTACTTCGCCCCCCTTGTTCCGTCCACGCATCGGTGCAACTCTGAGAGTCCCCCCGCTTGTGAATTTGTGAATCGGCTCACGCGGCCTTTTCACCAAGGAGGTGGCTCCTTTCATGCTCGTCCGTGACGCCATGAGCACGCTGGTCCTCACCATCGGCCCCGCCCATACGCTCCGCCAGGCCGCCCGGCTGATGTCGGTCCGCCATATCGGGGCCGCGGTCGTCCTCGACAAGGACAACAGCGGGCTCGGCATCCTCACCGAACGCGACATCCTCAACGCCGTCGGCTCCGGCCAGGATCCGGATACCGAGACCGCCGCCACCCACACCACCACCGATGTGGTCTTCGCCGCCCCCACCTGGACCCTGGAAGAGGCTGCGGAGGCCATGACACACGGCGGGTTCCGCCACCTGATCGTGCTGGACGACCACGGGCCCGTGGGCATCGTCTCCGTCCGCGACATCCTGCGCTGCTGGGCACCCACCAGGCGCCGCCACCACGCGCAACTCATCGGCTGAGCCCCCGTGAACGACCGGTGGGCCGGCCTCCCCCGAAGGGGAGACCGGCCCACCGCCGACGACAGTCGCCGGATCAGCCGCGAAGGGCCTGGACCGCGGCCTCCAGACGCTTGCCGAAGTCGCCGTCCGCCTGACGGAAGTTGTTGATCGCGCGCTCGGCGATGTCATCGCGCGACACCTTGGCGATGAACCCGGCGAGGTTGTCGATCAGCCGCGCCTTCTCGTCCTCGGAGTAGAGCCGGTAGAGGTTTCCGGCCTGCACGAAGTCGTTGTCCTCGGCGTGGCTCGGAGCCACGTGCGTGGCGACCTCACCGGTGACGGTGGTGGGCCCCCACAGCGGGCGGTCGGTCTGGACCGGACCGCCGAAGCTGTTCGGCTCGTAGTTCTTCGCGCCCTTGTGGCGGCCGTCGTACAGGTAGCCGTCACGGCTGTGGGTGCGCGCCTCGGTGGCGTGCGGACGGTTCACCGGCAGGTGGTCGGCGTTGATGCCGACGCGGTAGCGGTGGGCGTCGCCGTACGCGAAGAGGCGGCCCTGGAGCATCTTGTCGGGGGACGGACCGATGCCCGGCACGAAGTGCGCGGGGCTGAAGATCGACTGCTCGGTCTCCGCGAAGACGTTCTCCGGGTTGCGGTTGAGCTCCAGCTTCCCGATCTCGATCGGCGGGTAGTCCGCGTGCGGCCACACCTTGGTGAGGTCGAACGGGTTGAAGCGGTACGTGGCCGCCTCGGCCGCCGGCATGATCTGGACCTGCACCGTCCAGGACGGGAAGTCGCCGCGCTCGATCGCTTCGCGCAGATCGCGCTGGTGGCTGTCCGGGTCCTCACCGGCGAGCTTGTTGGCCTCGGCCTGGGTGAGGTTCTTGATGCCCTGGTCGGTCTTGAAGTGGTACTTGACCCAGAAGACCTCGCCGGCCTCGTTGTTCCACTGGAACGTGTGCGAGCCGTACCCGTTCATGTGGCGCAGCGTGGCCGGGATGCCCCGGTCGCCGAAGAGCCAGGTCACCTGGTGGGTGGACTCGGGCGACAGACCCCAGAAGTCCCAGACGTTGTCCGCCTCCTGCGAGCCGGTGTACGGGTCGCGCTTCTGGGTGTGGATGAAGTCCGGGAACTTGATGGCGTCCTTGATGAAGAACACCGGGGTGTTGTTGCCGACGAGGTCGTAGTTGCCCTCCTCGGTGTAGAACTTCAGCGCGAAACCGCGGGGGTCGCGCACCGCGTCGGCCGAGCCGAGGTTGCCGGCGACGGTCGAGAAGCGCAGGAAGGTCTCGGTCTGCTTGCCGACCTCGGAGAGGAACTTCGCCCGCGTCCACTGCGAGACGTCGCGGGTCAGCGTGAACGTGCCGTACGCGCCTGCGCCGCGGGCATGCACGATGCGCTCCGGAATGCGCTCACGGTTGAAGTGCGCGAGCTTCTCCAGCAGCGACTGGTCCTGCACCAGGACGGGACCGCCGACGCCCGCGGTCTGGCTGTTCTGGTTGTCGGCGACCGGCGCGCCGGCCTCCGTGGTGAGCGGTCCCTGCGTCACGTGCGCCTCCTGCGTCGTTCCTGCACATTCGTCTTGTCCTGCACAGCCTGTCCCTTGGCGTATGCCGATGCCGATCCTACAATGGACTTAGTCCAAGTCAAGTGAACATCCAAAGTCACACCCGTTCGGGACCTGGTCCCTTCACTGTTAGGCTTGTTTCTATGAGTGACCTGTTGGAACGACTTCGCGGACGCGGCTGGCGCATGACTGCGCAGCGGCGCGTCGTGGCCGAGGTCCTCGACGGGGACCATGTGCACCTGACGGCCGACGAGGTCCACGCGCGGGCCGTGGCCAAGCTGCCCGAGATCTCCCGCGCCACCGTCTACAACACACTGGGCGAGATGGTGACGCTCGGTGAGGTCATAGAGGTCTCCACCGACCGCCGCGCCAAGCGGTACGACCCGAACGCACACCGACCCCACCACCACCTCGTCTGCGCGAGCTGCGGCACGATCCGCGACGTGCACCCGGCCGGCGACCCGATGGCGGATCTGCCGAGCGCCGAGCGCTTCGGCTTCACGGTGTCCGGCGTCGAGGTGACCTACCGGGGCATCTGCCCGAACTGCGCCGCGACGACCTGATCCACCCGGCGAAGGCCCCGGTGCGAGCATCACGCGCACCGGGGCCTTTCGCGTGGATCCTCGCAGCGGACGACACGCCTCCCCGCCACCGGCACGTGCGCACCCCCTTCCCGAATCTGACGGGTAGTCATATCGTCTGCGGCGATCACGTCCGCCCCGCGGCGGATCCGCACCTCGATACGCGCGAGGAGAGACCCGTGGGAGATCTGCACCCGACCCCACCGACCACCGCAACCACCAGTCCCAAACTCCGCGCCGACGCGCTCACCCGCTCGTTCGGGCGCGGCGCCAAGGCCCTGTCCGCCCTCGGCCCGCTCGATCTCTCCGTCTCGCCGGGCGAGTTCACCTGCATCGTCGGCCCGTCCGGCTGCGGCAAGTCCACGCTGCTCAGGATCGCCGCCGGACTGCTCCGCCCCAGCTCCGGCGAGCTGTCCATCCGTACGGCCTCACCCCGTCCGGCGGCGATGATCTTCCAGGACTACGGCATCTACGACTGGAAGACCGTGCTCGCCAATGTCCGGTTCGGTCTCGACATCCAGCGCGTACCACGCAAGGAGGCCGACGTCAGGGCGCGCGACTGGCTGGCCCGGATGGGGCTCTCCGACTTCGCGGGGGCGTATCCGGCTGCCCTCTCCGGCGGGATGCGGCAACGGGTCGCGATCGCCCGCGCCCTTGCCGTCGAACCCGAGATACTGCTGATGGACGAGCCGTTCGCGGCGCTCGACGCCCAGCTGCGCACCATCCTCCAGGACGAGCTGCTCGACCTCACCCAGACCACCCGTACCACCACCCTCTTCATCACCCACAGCCTCGAAGAGGCGATCGTGCTCGGGGACAGGGTGCTGGTGATGTCCGCCAGACCGGGGCGGATCATCGCCGAGCGCCGCCCGCCGTTCGACCGGCCGCGCACCGGCACAGTCCGGTCGGCGCCCGAATTCACCGCGTTGAAGAGCGAGTTGTGGGAACTTCTGCGTGGCGAGGTGCGCAGGGAGGCGGTCCCGGCATGACCGTCACCATGAATGCCACGAAGCCCGACGACGGCGTCCTGCTCCGCAGGCCGGGCCCGCAGGAGCTGCATCCGGTACGCACCCACCGCAGGCGCCGCGCCCTGGAGATCTCGCTCGCCGTCGCCGTACCGCTGCTCCTCGTGCTGCTCTGGCAACTGGCCGCCGCACAGTCCTGGATCGACGACCGGGTCTACCCCGCCCCCTCCACCATCCTGGCGGACGGCTTGGACCGGGCGGGCGCCGGTGAACTGTGGCCGGATGTATGGGCCA
Organism: Streptomyces sp. NPDC058240; assembly: GCF_042882135.1. Classification (NCBI taxonomy): domain Bacteria; kingdom Bacillati; phylum Actinomycetota; class Actinomycetes; order Kitasatosporales; family Streptomycetaceae; genus Streptomyces; species Streptomyces sp. NPDC058240. The sequence goes on along the minus strand of NZ_JBHVWT010000016.1, from coordinate 40,433 downwards.
CGCTCAAGCGGGTCCTCGGCGGCTATGCGATCGGCACCGTCGCGGGATACGCGCTCGGCCTGCTGATGGGCTCGCTCTCCCTCGTACGGGCGGCGCTGGAGCCGTTGCTCGACGCCCTGTACGTCGTGCCGAAGCTGGCCCTGCTGCCGGTCTTCCTCAATATGTTCGGCCTCGGTGAAGGGCCGCAGATCGCCCTGGTCGCCGCGACCGTCTTCTTCTTCGTCTGGATCTCCACCATGGCGGCCGTGCTCGCCGTCCCGGTCGGCCATCGTGATGCCGGTCAGGTCTTCGGCGCCTCGCCCTGGCAGATGTTCCGCCATGTGCTGCTGCCCGCGTCGCTGCCCGCGGTCCTGGTCGGGGCACGGATCGCGGCAGGGGTGGCCGTGCTCGTCATCGTCGCCTCCGAACAGATCGCCGCGGCCGACGGTCTCGGCCATCTGATCTTCGACTCCCGGGCACTGTTCCAGAACGACGTGATGTTCGTCGGCATCGTGTGTGTGGCGGTTCTCGGTGTCGTCTTCTCCGAAGCGGTGCGGATCGCCGGGCGGCTGCTCACCCCGTGGGCCCCGCGCGACCGCGGCCGCAGTCGGTCCTGAACGGCTCCCCACGCTCCTCGTACGGAGGCACTGTGCGTACCCACACCCCCTTCACCCGCACCCTCGTGCTCGTCACGGCATCCCTGCTCGGCGCGGCGGGCTGCGCCGGGCACGACTCCGGCGGCGACGGCGCCGCCGCCGCGCCGCGCACCGTCAGGCCCGTCGCGGGCTGTGGCACCGGCAGCTGGACCGACCCGGCCGACCTCGCCCCCGACCGGAAGGCGGCCCGCTGCGACAAGGGCGCCCCGGCGGCCCGGCCCCTGGCGAAGAAGCGGAAGATCACCGTCGCCACCGGCACCCTGAGCGCGGAGTACGTCGCTCCGCTCCAGGTCGCGGTGGCGAAGGGCGAGTTCGCGAAGGAGGGGCTGGACGTCGAACTGAGAGTACTGCCCACCCCGGACGCCCTGCCGCTGCTCGCCAAGGGCGATGTGGACGCCCAGTGGGCGGCTCCCGAGGCAGCCGTGATGAACGGCATCAACGGCGGCTTCGACATCAAGTGGGTCGCGGGGAACTTCTCCCCCGACCCCACCTCCAAGAGCGGCCTGTGGGTGCGTCTCAAGGACGGCGAGAGCGCCGATCACGTCGAGATGGCGGGCCGGAAACTGGGCACCATGATCGGCAAGGGCTCGGTCATCGCGTACCCGATGGACACCTCCCTGAAGAAGCACGGCGGCGGCCTCGACAGGATCAGCTTCCAGCAGCTCGGTTCCGCGGATGTGCTGACCGCGCTGCAGAACGGCGGCGTGGACTCGGCCTGGCTGCTCGACCCGATCTGGCGCAAGGTGGACGGCGACCGGAAGTACGCGTTCCTGGGAGGCCAGCCCGTCGGCGAACCGCTCGGCGGCCTGCTCTTCGGCCCGACGCTGCTGAACAAGGACCCGGACGCGGGGGTCGCCTTTCTCCGCGCCTACATCCGGACGGTGAACACTTACTTCGCCGGCGACTACAAGTCCGATCCCGGCTTCGTCGCCGAGCTGGCGAAGCTGCTGAAGACCGACCAGGCCACGCTGCGGTCGACCCCGTCGATGCGGATGGACTGGGAGATACGGAAAGGCACGACGGACCGACTGCAGGAGGCGTACGCCGATTCGGGCGTCTCGAAGGGCGCCTCGGTGCCGGAGGCGAAGGCCGTCGACCGGGCGATGTACGCGGAGGCGGTGGGCCACAAGCTCTGACTCACGCGCAGCGCATGCACAGAAGGCCGGATCCTTGAAAGGATCCGGCCTTCTGTCTTCAGTAGCGGGGACAGGATTTGAACCTGCGACCTCTGGGTTATGAGCCCAGCGAGCTACCGAGCTGCTCCACCCCGCGTCGTTGTGTTTAGAACTGTACGTCACCGCTCCCGACCAGCGCAAATCCGTTCCGGCGCCCGGGGCCGACGGGCTGCGCATGGTCCTGCGCAGCCCTGCACAGCCCTAAGAGCCTGTCGGGTGACCTCAGATCGGATAGCGCGCGTGCCAGGGCGTGGCCGCCCGGTCGGAGGTCACCCGACAGGCTCTAAGCGGTCAGCTCCTGGTGCAGCGCCTCGCGCAGCCGGGCAGCCCGCTCGGCGACCTCCGCCGGGCCCAGCTCGACCGCCCGCGCACACCAGCGCTGCCCCTCGGTGAGCTCGCCCCGGCGGGCGGCCAGCAGGGCGAGGCGCAGGGCGGCCCGACCGTGCCCGTCGTTCGCGGCCCGGCTCCACCACAGCGCCGCCTCGCGCTCGCTGCCCTCGCGGGCGAGCAGCAGCCCGAGGTTGAAGGCGCCGTTGCGGCTGCCCGACTCGGCGGCCTCGCGGTACCAACGGGCGGCGCTGTCCACGTCGCCCCGGGCCGCGGCGAGCATGCCGACCCGCACCTGGGCGCGGCGGTGCCCCTGCTCGGCGGCCCGCTCGTACCACTCCTCGCACTCGCTCTTCTCCGGCATCGGCTCGCCGAGCGCGGGAGGGCCGGGCGGCGGCTGCCGCGAGTCCAGCACCCCGGCCAGCCGGAAGGCGGCCTCCGCGCTGCCGCCGCCCGCCGCGCAGCGCAGATGACGCTCCGCCTCCTGCTCCTCGCCGTGGTGCAGCAGGGCCATGCCGACCTGGAGGGCGGCTTCGGTGTGGCCGGCCGCCGCGGCACGCTCGTACCAGACCAGTGCCGTACGGTCCTCGTCGCGCCCGGCGTACAGGATGCCCAGGTTGAACGCCGCGTCGACGCTGCCCGCCTCGGCCGCCTTGGAGAACCAGGGCTCGGCACCGGTCGCGTCGCCCGCCTGGAGCAGGAGCACGGCCAGCGCGTTGGCGGCCTCGCGGTGGCCCGCGTACGCGGCACGGCGGTACCACTGCTCGGCCTGCGGCGTACGGTCCTGGGCCGCGCAGAGCAGGCCCAGGTTGTAGGCGCCGTTGACATCGCCCGCGTCCATGGCGGCGCGGTACCAGCGCTCGGCGGTCTGCTGCTCGCCCCGGGCCGCGTGCAGGGCGCCCAGGGCGTTGGCGGCGTTCCCGTCGCCGTCCTGGGCGGCGCGCAACCACCACACGGCGGCGCTCTCCTCGTCGCCCGCGTCACGCAGCAGGAAGCCGAGCGCGCAGGCGGCGCGTGCCTCGCCCGCCTTCGCGGAGATGAGGTACCACCGGCCGGCCTCCTTGGGTTCGCCGCGCTGTTCGAGGATGGCGCCGAGGTGGAGGGCGGCACGCCGGTGGCCGCGCGCGGCGGCCTGCCGGTACCACTGCTCGGCCTCGCCCACGCGCCCGGTCGCCGGACCCGCCACCGGGCCGTCGTCCTTGCGCACCGCGGAACGGCCGGGCGCACCGGGCCGGTCGCCCGCGCCGGGGCCCAGCCCCGGGCGGCCGAAGGCGTCGTGCGGATCGTCGGCGGCGTTGCGGTCCAGCATGCGCGCGAGACGGTACGCGGCTTCCCGGTGCCCCTGCTCGGCGGCGGCCCGCAGCCAGCGTTCCGCGCCGACGTCGCTGCGGTGTTCCAGCAGGTCGGCCAGGGCGTACGCACCCAGCGCGTGACCCTGCTCGGCGGACTGCCGCAGCCAGTACTCGGCACCGGGCTCGTCGCCGCGCTCCCGGTAGTGGCGGCCCAGCGCGTGCGCGGCGGCGGCGGACCCCGCGACGGCGGCGATGCGCCACCAGCCGGCCGCGTCGTCGACGTATCCGCGCTGGTGGAGGAGGACGCCCAGGTTGTTGGCCGCGGCCCGGTCGCCGTCCGCGGTGGCCCCGCGCAGATAGGGTTCGGCGCCGTCCAGATCACCGCGGCGCAGCAGCAGGGCGCCGAGGACGCTCATCGACGCGGTGTCCCCGGCGTCGGCGGCGCGACGGTGACGCGCCTCGCTCTCGGCGCTCTCCGGGCTCTCGGCGCTCCCGGGAGTCTCCGTGGCCCCGACGGCCCCGGCGCTCCTGTCGGTCCCCGCGCTTCCCGTGTTCTCTGTGAACTCCGTGCTCTCGACGGTCGCGGCACACCCCGCAGTCTCGGCAGTCTCGGTCGCCTTGATGATCTCAGGTGTCTCGGGCTTCTCAGGTGTGTCAGTGGTCTCGTTGTTCTCCGCGGTGGTACTACCAAAAGCCGCATTCATCGCGTTATCCGGCCGATGACCGCGACGCTGTACAAACCGCCCTGTCTCCAACAGAGTTGCCCTGTCCCCCATAAATACCATCGTCGCACCACCTGCAACCCGCGTACACCTGGTATATCGCGGCCAGTGAGGTCACTTCAGCGTTTTGTCGACATGCCCACAGAGAGATAAGTCAAACACGTCCGGACCCAACTCGTGCCCCGCGAACCGCACTTCACGCACCCTGCACAAGAAAGTCGTCATGACACGACGAAGGCCCGGATCCTCGAAAGGATCCGGGCCTTCGTCTTTCAGTAGCGGGGACAGGATTTGAACCTGCGACCTCTGGGTTATGAGCCCAGCGAGCTACCGAGCTGCTCCACCCCGCGTCGTTGTGTTGAAACAGTACCACGACGCGAGGGTGAGCCTTTACCGGGTCACTCAGCCACCGCTGTCAGCGCTGGCCGGTTTGCCCTTTTTGTCCGAACTGTTCGCGCTGTCTGCGCCGTTGGCGCTGCTCGCGCTGTTCACACTGCCCGACTTGGGCTGAGCCGCCGCCGCACGCTCCAACGCGTGCTGCAGATCCGCCTGGGCCTTGCCGTAGGCGGTCCAGTCCTGCTCCTTCAGGGCCGCCTCGCCCTCCGCGTAGGCCTTCTGCGCGTCCGCGATCGCCTTCTTCAGCGCCGCGTCACCGGTGGCCGGAGGCTGCGTGGTGTCGCCCGGGGGCCGGGTGGTGTCCGACGGCGGCTGGGTGGTGCCGGAGTCCGTCACCCCGAAGACCGCGTTGAGCGCCTCCCCGAGGCTGTTCTCGAAGACGGTCTTCGACCCGTACGAAGCGGCGACCTTGCGCAGCAGCGGATAGTTCTGCGTGCCACCGCGCGTGTACACCGGCTCGATGTAGAGGAAGCCCCCTTCGAGCGGCACGGTCAGCAGGTTGCCGTACTCGATGTCGGAGTCGGTTCCCTTCAGGTTTCTCACGAACTCGGCGACGTCGTCGTTGCCGTTGAGCTCGCTCTGTACCTGCCCGGGGCCCTTCACCGTGGTGGTGACTCTCAGCAGTCTTATCGTGCCGTAGTCCTTGCTGGCCGCGTCCGCGTCCACCGCCATGAACGCCCCGAGGTCGGGCCGCCCCTTCGGGGTGAACGTCGTCGTCAGCGAGAACTTCTGGGCCGTCTGGTCCGGCATCTTTATGCTCAGGTAGTACGGCGGGACGGCACCGGACTCCTTGTTGGTCGGGTCGTCCGGGACCTGCCACGCGTCACTGCCGCTGTAGAACTGCGCGGGGTTCGTGACGTGGTAGCGGGTGAGCAGCTCACGCTGCACCTTGAACAGGTCCTGCGGGTAACGCAGGTGGTCCATGAGCTCCTGCGGGATGTCCGCCCTGGGCTCCACGGTCCCCGGGAACGCCTTGCGCCAGGTCTTGAGGACCGGGTCCTCGGTGTCCCACTCGTAGAGCTTGACCTTGCCGTCGTACGCGTCGACGGTGGCCTTCACCGAGTTGCGGATGTAGTTGACCTGGTTCTGCTGGGCGACGACCGCACGCTGGTTGGTGGTCAGCGAGTCGGCCGTGGTGTCGCCGAGCGTCGTACGGGAGGCGTACGGGTAGCCGTTGGTGGTGGTGTACGCGTCGACGACCCACTGGATGCGGCCGTTCACCACCGCCGGGTAGGCGTCGCCGTCGATGGTCAGCCACGGGGCGACCGCCTCGACGCGCTCCTTGGGCGTGCGGTTGTAGAGAATCCGCGAACCCTCGCCGATGGCTCCCGAGTAGAGGATCTGCGGCTCACTGAACGAGACGGCGTACGCGGCGCGGTTGAAGACGTTGGAGAGACTGACCCCGCTGTTGCCCTTGTAGCTGGTGGTCTTCTCGCCGTCCTCCTCGTAGTCGAGCTCCTTCTGGGGCCCGCCGACGATGGAGTACTGCTCGGTCTTCTCGCCGTAGTAGATCTGCTGCTCGTACTTGCCGAGGTCACCGCTGGTCGGCAGGCCGGACTCGGTGAAGTCCGGGGAACCCTTCGGGTTCTTGCCGGTCGTCGTGCCCCGGGCCGCGATGGCGCCGTAGCCGTGGGTGTAGGTGAAGTGGTCGTTGATCCAGTTGCGCTTGGGGATGCCGTCGAGGTTGAGCTCGCGCAGACCGATGACCGTGTCCTGGTCCTTGCCGGCGGCGTCCTTGTAGCGGTCCACGTCCAGCGTCTTGGGGAACTGGTAGTAGTTCCTCTTCTGCTGGAGCTGCTGGAAGGCCGGGGAGACGACGTTGGGGTCCATCACCCGGTAGCTGGCGGCCTCGTTCGCGCTCGCGCGCAGCTTGGTGTCGTCGTCCGTCGTGCTCTTGCCCGAGTAGTCGTCGACCTGCGCGTTGTCGATGTCGTACGCGTCACGCGTCGCTTCGATGTTCTTCCGGATGAACGGGGCTTCCTTGGCCTGCTCGTTCGGCTGGACCTGGAACTTCTGCACGATCGCCGGGTACAGCCCGCCGATCAGGATCGCCGAGAGCACCATCAGGCCGAAGCCGATCACCGGGAGCTGCCAGGTGCGGCGCCAGAGCGTCGCGAAGAACAGCACGGCGCAGATCGCGGCGATGCAGAACAGGATGGTCTTCGCCGGCAGATAGGCGTTGGCGTCGACGTACCGCAGGCCCGTCCAGTTGTCCGTGGCCTTGAAGTCGCTGGACTTCACGGCCAGGCCGTACCGGTCGAGCCAGTAGGCCACGGCCTTCAGCGAGACGAAGACACCGAGCAGCACCGACAGATGGCCGGTGGCCGCGCCGGTCGCCCGCGCTCCGGGGCTGGTGACGCGCAGACCGCCGTACAGGTAGTGGGTCATCGCGGCGGCGATCAGCGAGAGCACCGTGGCCGCGAAGCCGAAGCCCAGCAGGAAGCGGTACCAGGGCAGGTCGAAGGCGTAGAAGGACACGTCCAGATGGAACTGGGGGTCCTTCTGCCCGAACGCCACGCCGTTCACGTACATCAGCCAGGTACGCCACTGGCCGGAGGCGGATGCTCCGGCGATCAGCCCGACGAGCGCGGTGATCGCGAGCAGCGCCCACTTCTTGTACGGGGCGAGGCTCATCCGGTAGCGGTCCAGGCTCTGCTGTTCCAGCGACATCGCGCTCAGCGGCGGCCGGAGCCGGTGCGCGAGCCAGATGTTCAGGCCGACGGCGACTGCCATCAGCAGTCCGAAGACGAGGAACAGCCCGATCTTGGTCCACAGGGTGGTGGTGAAGACGGACGAATACGCGACCGACCTGTACCACAGCCAGTCCGTCCAGAACCCGGCGAACATGACGAACGCCATGGCGAGAACCGCCAGGACGCCCAGTGTCATGAGCAGGGTACGGGCACGCCGGGACGGGCGGCCGACTCTGATCCGTGGCCCGGTCGGGCCTCCGCCGCGGTCCGGCATCTGGAAAGCCAACGTGCGCACCTCGAAGTTCGCGGGTCGTGTGAAGCGGGCCCAGCGATCGTAGAGCCCACCTATGCAACTTACTGAGGCTTTACCTAGTTCCCGTTCCCGGGGCGGAAGGAGGCAGGATATTGAGCATGCCCAACGTTTCCCCCTCAGGCCCTCCGATGGCCGCGAGCCCGCTCACCGTCGCCGTGCTCGAAATCGACGAGTACATCTCCGGCCTCGGCTGGGATCAGCCGGCCCGGCTCTTCGCCCTGGTCGACACCGGCCGGCTGCGCGTCCAGGAGCCCGGTCTCGCCGCCCAGCTCGGTCTGGACAGCGCCGAATCCCCGACTTCCTCACTGACCCCCATCGAGCAGGACGAGCTGCCGCCGGGCACCGCCCTGGACGAGTTCCTCGCCACGATCGCCTGGCCCGACGCGGTGATCGGGTGCGCAATGACGGTGGAGCGGCTGATGCTGCCGCCGTCCGCCGAGGCCTCCGTGCCCGAAGGGCTCAGCGACGCGCAGCTGACCAAGTGGGTCGCCAAGCACCCGGAACGTCAGGAGGTGCGGATGACCGTGGCGGTCCTCCGGGACGGCACGCGCGAGTCGGCCGTACGGCTTCGCGCGAAGGACGCCCCGAGCGAGGTGCGGACCGGCGCCGGTCTGGTGCCGGGCCTGGCCGACGCGCTGGCCGCGACCTTCGAGGCCTGACCCCGTCGCATTCCCCCGAGGGGGCGCGGTCAGCCTGCCGAGCAGCTCGGCAGGCCGGCCGTGTCCCCCACCCGGATCTTCTCCAGCGACTTCTTCGCGTCGTCGATCGTCTTCACCTTCACCAGCGTGAGTCCGCTCGGGGTGTCGGAGGCGGCGGCCTTGCAGTTCTCGTCCGGCGTCAGGAAGTACCTGGCGCCGGCGTTTCGCGCGCCGACCAGCTTCATGTTGATGCCGCCGATCGGGCCGACCTTGCCCTTGTCGTCGATCGTGCCGGTGCCCGCGACGAACTTGCCGCCCGTGAGATTGCCGGGTGTCAGCTTGTCGACGATGCCCAGCGAGAACATCAGACCGGCGCTCGGGCCGCCGACGTCGGCGAGCTTGATGTCGATCCGGAACGGGAACGTGTGGTCCGTCCCGGCCTGGATGCCGACGATCGCGCGGTTCTCCTTGGGGGCCTTCGCGGTGGTGATGACGATCTTCCGGCTGCCCTCGGGCTCCTTGCCGGCCTTCTCGGCCGCCTGTGCCGTCCGGGCCGGGATGATCGTGAACGTGACCTTCTCGCCGGGGTCGCGGCGGGTGACGAGCTTCGCGACGTCCTCGGGCTGCTCGACGGGCGTGCCATCGACCTGCTTGATCACATCGCCCGCGTGCAGCTTGCCCTGGGCGGGGCTGTCCTTGACCACCGTGGAGACCACGACGCGCGACGACACCGGGATGCCCAGTTCGGTCAGCGCGGCGACCTTGGCGCTCTCCTGGGACTGGCTGAACTCCTCGGCGTTCTCCTGCGTCGACTGCTGTTCGGTCTTGCCGTCGGGGTAGAGGGTGTTGTGCGGCACGACCACGCTGTCGTGTGCCAGCCAGCCGTAGACGGACTCGACGAGATTCATGCTGTAGTCGGCACCGGTGACTCTGACCGTCGTCATATTGAGGTTGCCGGTCGTCGGGTACGTCTTGTGCCCGGAAATCTGCAGGACGGGTTCGCCGCCGACCTTGCCGAGGGTGTTCACGGTCGGCCCGGGAGACATCTCCGAATACGGCACTTTGATCAGCACGCCTGCGCAGAGCAGCGCGATGAGGATCAGGGTGGAGGCGAGCATCGTCGCGGTGCGGCGTGGCATGGAACGACAGTACGGGAAGGGTCTGTCAATGCACCGCCGGGGCCGGTCCGTACGGGGCGGGAAACCGGGCACGGGCTGCGCGGGAGGGCATCGGCAGCCGGAGCCGCGATGCGGGATTGGCGACTGCGTACGCGCGATGAAACGTCAGACGACATCGGAACCGGAGTGCGACTTCTCCATCGCCTCACGGAACCTGGCGTAGCCGGCGAGTTCGGAGACATCGCCGGTCGTTCGGTTTCTGGCGGCCCAGCTTCCCCATATCGCAGCGCCGAGCGCAGCGAAAAGCGGAATCAACAACCAGGCGAGTGCTGCCATTACGACCTCCCTACGCCATGAGCGACCGCAACAGACCGATCAGCAGATTAACCGTCTGCGGAACCAACGCTCACGGCAGGGGTGGGGTTACGCAAATCGGGTCGGACGGCCTCCCGGCCGGCTTGCGCTCAGCAGGCTCCGACCCATTCCTCGGTGCCGTCCGAGAAACGCTGGTGCTTCCAGATCGGGACCTCGTGCTTGAGGTCGTCGATGAGCTTGCGGCAGGCCGCGAACGCCTCGGCACGGTGCGGACAGGAGACGGCGACGACCACGGCGAGATCGCCCACTTGGAGGTCACCCACCCGGTGGACCGCGGCCAGCGCCCGGACCGGGAAATCCGCGACGACCTTCTCGGCCACCCGGCGCATCTCGTCCTGCGCCGAGGGGTGACAGGAGTACCCGAGCCCGCCGACGTCCTGACCGCCGTCGTGGTTTCGCACCGTGCCGACGAAGAGCGCCGTGCCGCCCGCGGCGTCGTCCCCTACGGCCCGGAAGATCTCGTCGACCGACAGCGGGGTGTCGCGGATCTCCAGCAGCCGGACGGGGTCGCCTGCCGCCCGCTCGCCGGGGTGGTCGTTGGTGGGTGCCATGGGGCCCATGGTGCCGTACGGCACCGACAAGGCGGAATAGCGCTTTCCACCGGCGGGCCGCCCCTGACCTTGGAGCCTTCTACAGAAGTCCTCGGGAGGGCGTGGCCCCGACAGCCCTCAGATGCGGCGGCGGGCCTTGCGGGCGCGGCGGACCAGGGCGGCGGTGCCGAGCAGTGCCACGGTCGCACCGGCGGCACCCGCCGCGGTGGCGTCCTTGCGGCCGAGGCGGCGTCCGGCGACGGTGTGCCGGCCCTCGACCTCTTCGAGGAGCGCGGCGAGCACTTCCTCGTTGGTCCAGCTCGGGCGCCATCCCACGTCGTGCAGCCGACTCACGCTGACCACCCAGGGGTGCATCGTGTACGCCAGATCGCCCGCCGGGGACGGGGTGAGGCCGATCCGGTGCAGCCGGGCGGCGGCGCCCAGGGCCACGGCGGAGGGCAGCTCCATCCGGCGGACGCCGCTGAGCTCCTCGACCTCCTCCTGTTCCAGCCAGCCGTCGCAGCCGACTGCGAACTCGCCGTCGATCTTCTCCAGCGCGGCGTACTCCAGGGCTGTGACCAGGTCGTCGACATGGCAGAACTGCCAGGTGGGACGCGATCCGGCGACGACCAGGAGGCGCGGCGACTCGAAGTAGCGGGTCAACGCGGTGTCCGTGCCGCCGACCAGGACGGTGGGGCGGACCACGGTCACGTTGAGCCCGGGGTGGGCGCGGGGCGCGCGGCGGCCCAGCCGTTCGATCTCCAGGAGGTCGCCGACGCCGGTGGCCTCGGCCGTGGCGCGCAGTTCGGCGTCCTCGGCGAGCGGGATGTCGTTGTCGGGCAGCGCCCCGTAGACCATCGCCGATGTGCACAGCACGACCCTGTGGACACCGACGGCGGCGGCGGCCGTCAGCACCGTCTGGGTGCCGCGCACGTTGTAGGCGGTGCGGGCGGCGGGGTCGGTCTCCAGGTCCAGATCGAGTGCGAGATGCACAACGACATCTGCGCCGCGCAGCTTCTCCGCGATGGCGGGGTCGCGCACGTCGAGGATGTGCCAGGTCGCCTCGGAGACCTCTCCGCGGCGTTCATCGATGGCGATGACCTGCTTGATCTCCTCGGATGCCGCGAGGCGTGCGGTGAGCAGCTCGCCCACGCCCCCCGCGGCTCCGGTGACCGCGACGACGGGGCCACGGCTCCTGGAGCGGCTCTTTTCTGGTTTGTTCTCGGTCGAGGGGGCGGACAGGTTTCGCGCTGCGCGAACCTGAGGATCTGGGGAACTCACCGGGCGTCTCCAGCGGTTGTCTTCAGTACGTACCCGAATGACGCGTGCGTACCAGGTGGCGTCCATCCTGCCGCAGGCCGGGAGCCGGCGGAGCACTGAGGCCCTGAGCGGACTTTTGGTGTCTACGCTGGATGGTGATGTCGGGCAGTCGCCGTCGGTTCGAGCCGACGGCCCTACGAGCCGAGGAAACCCCGTGAGTGACACCCCATTCGGATTCGGCCTTCCGCCGGAGGAGCCGGAGAACGGCGACGAGGGCAAGAAGAAGGACCCCACCGGAGGTGGGCAGGGCTCGGGCGGGCCGGCGAACCCGTTCGGCTTCGGGCCCGGCGCGGGCGGGGACAACCCGTTCGCGGCGATGTTCGGCTCGATGAACCCCAATGACCTGGGTGCCGCCTTCCAGCAGCTCGGCCAGATGCTGAGCTACGAGGGCGGTCCGGTGAACTGGGACATGGCCAAGCAGATCGCCCGCCAGACGGTCTCGCAGGGCACGCCGGACGGCACGAAGGACGCCAGCGTCGGCCCGTCCGAGCGGTCCGCGGTCGACGAGGCGCTGCGCCTCGCCGACCTCTGGCTGGACGGCGCGACGTCGCTGCCCTCCGGTTCGGTCTCGACCGTGGCGTGGAGCCGTGCGGAGTGGGTCGAGGCGTCCCTTCCGGCCTGGCAGAAGCTGGTCGACCCGGTGGCCGAGCGCGTCGGTCTCGCCATGGGCGACGTGCTGCCCGAGGAGATGCAGGCGATGGCCGGCCCGCTGATCGGCATGATGCGGTCGATGGGCGGCGCGATGTTCGGCCAGCAGATCGGGCAGGCCGTCGGCGTGCTGGCGGGCGAGGTCGTCGGTTCGACCGACATCGGCCTCCCGCTGGGCCCCGCGGGCAAGGCCGCGCTGCTGCCGCTGAACGTGGAGAGGTTCGGCAAGGACCTCAGCGTGCCGCAGGACGAGGTGCGGCTGTATCTCGCCCTGCGCGAGGCCGCGCACCAGCGCCTCTTCGCCCATGTTCCGTGGCTGCGCTCGCATCTGTTCGGCGCCGTCGAGGGGTATGCGCGCGGCATCAAGGTCGACACCAGCAAGCTGGAGGACGTGGTCGGCCAGTTCGACCCGTCGCAGCCCGAGCAGCTCCAGGACGCCCTTCAGCAGGGCATGTTCCAGCCGGAGGACACGCCTGAGCAGAAGGCCGCCCTGGCCCGGCTGGAGACGGCGCTCGCACTCGTCGAGGGCTGGGTGGACGCCGTGGTCCACGAGGCCGCGAAGTCCCGCCTGACCTCGGCGGACGCGCTGCGCGAGACGATGCGCAGGCGCCGCGCCTCCGGTGGTCCCGCCGAGCAGACGTTCGCCACGCTCATCGGCCTTCAGCTGCGCCCGCGGCGGCTGCGTGACGCCTCGCGCCTGTGGGCGTCTCTCACCGACGCGCGCGGTCTCGACGGGCGCGACGCCCTGTGGGAGCACCCCGACATGCTGCCGACGGCCCAGGACCTGGACGATCCGGACGGCTTTGTGCACCACGAGCAGCTGGACTTCTCCGAGCTGGACAAGATGCTCGGCGAGGCCGCGAAGGGCCCGCAGAAGCCCGCCGCGGACACGGACGGCAAGGACTCCCCCGGCACCGGGGAGGCCGAGGGCCGCGAGGACGACGGCAAGGGCGACACCGAGCGGTGAGCCTGCACGACGACGCCGTTCTCGTACTGAAGGGGTACGGCAGCCCTGCGGATCCGCACCGGGGCGAGCTGCGCCAGGTCTATCTCGACCATCTGGCGCGGCATCCCGACGGCATGTGGAAGGCCTGCGAAGCGGGCCATCTGACGGCCAGCGCGCTGGTCGTCGACCCGGAGCGCGGCCGGGTCCTGCTCACCCTCCACCGCAAGCTGCGGATGTGGCTGCAGATGGGCGGTCACTGCGAGCCGCAGGACGCCTCGCTCGCCGCCGCGGCGCTGCGGGAAGCGACCGAGGAGTCCGGCATCACCGGCCTGACCCTGCTCGCGGGCGGCCCGGTGACGCTGGACCGCCACCCGATCCCCGCGCCCTGCCACTGGCACCTGGATGTGCAGTACGTGGCGCTGGCGCCCTCGGGCGCGACGGAGCAGATCAGCGACGAGTCGCTGGACCTGCGCTGGTACGCGTACGACGAGGTCGCTTCGGTGGCCGACACATCGGTCGTACGGCTGATGGAGCGCGCCCGCGCCGCGCTGGAGCGGCGCCGGTAGGAGCGACCTGCGAAACGGGTGAGGGGCGGTCTCCGCGGAGACCGCCCCTCACCCGTTTCGTGCGTGCCGGTGCGCTGTGGCTCAGTTCCAGGAGTTGTTCTGGTTCTGACCGTGGGTGCCCTGCTGTCCCATCCCGTACTGGGCCCGGATGCCCTGGCCGATCTCGTGGTTCTGCGGGGGCAGCACCTCGCTCGGCTGGACGAGGGCGAAGCCCTGGCCGAGGAAGCTGAGCTCCCAGCCCTCGCCGGTGTTTCCGCGCCGCCGCCAGACGCCCGAGGAATGTGTCTGGGCCTGCATCTGCACCCGCAGCGAGCTGGACCAGGCGACGATCGCGTCGGCGTCGGCGTTGACGTACTTGTCCGGCGTGACCTGCATCATCAGCGGCTGGCCGGAGGTCATCAGGGCGACCTTGCCGGTGCCGGAGATGTTGAGCTGGTACTTCCCGGTGCCCGAGATGCCGTACTGGCTGTCCACCGCGATGACCTCGGTGTGCAGCGAGGAGTCCAGCGCGAGGACGTAGGCGCTGTCGACCGTGATGCCGTCACGGTCGACGTCCACGACGTGGATGTACTGCGCGAGGTTGGCGAGGTAGACGGTGCCCTGCCCGGAGCAGCGCATCAGGTCGAGGCCTTCGCCGGTGTTCGCGCGGGCGCGGCGCTGCCCGTGCGACTGGTACTCGCCGTCGAACTCCATCAGACCCTGGTACGCGACCATGGCGCCCTTGCGGGCGAGGACGTCGTCGCTGCCGGTCAGCGAGACCCGCAGGAGCTGCGGGTTCTGGACGGTGTACCGGTCCTGGGACTGCTGTTCCGTGTAGCTGAAAAGCGGACTCTGCATGGTGTGTTCTCCTCCCCCGTCAGTTCCGGACCCGCAGGCGGTCGGTACTGTCCTCGCTCGGCTGCACGACGACGATGCCCTGGCCGGAGAAAGCCATCTGGTACGCCTCGCCGCTGCCCCGCCCGATGAGCGAGGATGCCTTGAAGCTGCGCTTGCCCTTCACCTTGAGGTTCGGGGACCAGGCCACGAGGGCGTCCGGGTCGACGTACGTCTCGTCCTCGCCGCGTCCGCAGTCGACGACGATCGGGGTGCCGCGCGAGGTGATGGCGACCCACCCGGTGCCCGAGATGCAGACGTTCCACAGGCCCTGGCCCGTGAACTTGGAGAGGCCCTTGACCCGCTCCACGCCCCAGGTGAGATGACCGTCGAAGGCGAGGACATTGGTGCCGTTGACCGAGAGGGAGTCGTTGTTGAGGTTGATGACGACCACATCGGCGCCGTAGTCGGCGAGGTAGAGCAGTCCGTCGCCGGAGCACTTCATGATCGGCGCGCCCTCGCCGGTGATCCACTGGGAGGCGATCTGCCGGACGGCGGGCGGGTTGGGTTCGTACTGGATGAAGCCCTCGTACGCGACCATCGAGCCGGTACGTGCGTAGAGGTCCTGGCCGGTGGCCATGGCGACCTTGAGCATCGTGCGGCCGTGGTTCTCCATACGGGCCGTGACGGGGGTCGGGGCGTAGCCCGCGAGTTGCTGATTCATGACGGGCTCCCTCAGACCTCGTAGGGCTGGACGACGATGAAGTTGCCGGGGGCTCCCCGGAACTGGAGGTTCACGGTCTCCCCGCTGTGTCCCGGATACGCGTTGCGGCGCAGCCGGACCTGGCTGGAGATGATCACCTGGGACGCGGACGACCAGGCCACGACGGCGTTGCAGTCGGCGAAGGTGGTCGGCGTGACGGGCAGGACGACGGGAACGCCGTGGGTTTTGACGATGACCGTGCCGGTGCCCTGGAACTGCATGGTGAACAGGGCGCCACCGGGGATGCCGTGGCCCTCGATCCTGCGGACCTCGTGCTGCAGCGATTCGTCGAAGGCGAGGACGTTCTCCGCCGAGACACAGATGCCGTCGCCCTGCAGCTCGATGGCGTGCAGATGCGAGCCGTCCTCGGCGAGGAAGACCTGGCCGCGGCCGGTGCAGCGCATCAGCTGCATCTCCTGGCCGGTGGCGTTGCCGACGATGCGACCGGCGAAACCGGCGCCCTTGTAGCTGAAGTCGACCTTGCCCTGGTACATCACCATGCTGCCCTGGCGGGCGAGCACGGGCATACCGCCCATGGTGAGGTCGACCCGCATGAGCTGCTGGTTCTGCGGGGTCCAGCGCTGGCCGGTGGCCGTCTCCTTGTACGGCTGGAGTGCCGCCTGAAGACCGGCACCGGCCTGCGGCACGCCCTGCGGTACACCTTGGGGCGCACCGGGCGGCTGCATGCCGGGAGGCTGCTGACCGTACGGGGCCGGGGCCTGCTGACCGTACGGGCCGGGGGGCTGCTGGCCGTACGGGGCGGCGGGGGGTGCCTGGCCGGGGACCTGCCCGAACTGCGGCTGCTGGGGCGGCTGGCCCGGCTGCCCGTACGGGGCCGGAGCGGGGGCGGGCGGCGGCACCGTGCCGCCGTGCGGTGCCAGCGGCGCCGCCATCGTCGGCGCGGCATGCATCTGCTGCTGCGGTGTGGGGGCCGGGGCCTGCGCGGGCGGTAGTCCGAAGGACGGGGCCGGCTGCGGGGCCTGGGGCGCCTGCGGTGCGACCGGGGCCCCGAAGGACGGGGCGGGCGCCGGTGCGGCCGCCTGGGCGGGCGGGGCGAACGACGGAGCCACCGCCTGCGGTTGAGGTGCGGCGGGCGCCTCCTCGGCGACCTCGCCGCCGAAGTTCTTCAGCAGCGCTTCCAGGCCGCCGTCGAAGCCCTGGCCGACCGCGGCGAACCGCCAGACGTCCTTCAGATAGAAGTCGCCGAGCATCACCGCACGCTCGGTGGTGAACTCCGAACCGTTGAAGGCGTACCTGACGACTTCCTCGCCACCTGCGACGATCCGGATGTATCCGGGGCCGATCTGGGACATCTGCCCGGCCCCGTCGACCGTCGCGGTGAACGACAGCTTGTGGATGTTGGCCGGAATGCGGTCCAGGGTGACGCGGAACGACTCGGTGTCACCGGCCTGGGTGCCGAGAAGCTGAATGGACTCCTCGGGCGATTTAGGCTGATTGAAGAAGATGAAATACCGGTCGTCGGAGAGCTGCTCATTGGCATCGAGGCCGAAGCAGCTGATGTCAAAGGTCAGTCCCGGACCGGCGATCTGCACACCTACGTACAGATCCGTCCCCGGCGTGAGATCGCTGATCTTGGCCTTGTGGCCGCGTTGGAATTCCCTGGCCATGCGTAACGACCGTCCCCCATCCCGAATGTGAATGCGTCGCGCCAGGCTAACCGCAAACGCCGACATCGAGCTAAGTCGGTACACACCCGGTACAGAATCGGTGGATGTCACTCACCGCGTGCGGCGGGCAGATGAGGCAGCCGGTCGGCCGCCACCACGCCTTCCAGATATCCGCGTGCCCGCTCGGTCCGGGGATATGCCTCCAGCAGCCGCCAGAAGCGCGGGCCGTGGCCGGGGACGAGCAGGTGGGCCAGCTCATGGACCAGTACGTAGTCGACGACGTACTCGGGCATGCCCTGGAGTCGGTGCGACAGGCGGATGCTGCCCTCCGCCGGGGTGCAGGACCCCCATCGGGTGTTCTGGTTGGTCACCCACCGCACCGACGCCGGCCGGGCCCGGCCCTCGAAGTACTGGGCGGACAACCGCTCGGCCCGCTCGGCGAGTTCGCTGTCGCCGAAGACGCGTTTACTCTCCTGCGCCGCGAGCTTGTCGAGCATCACGCTCACCCAGCGCCGCTCCTCGGCCTCCGACATCCGGGCCGGGATGAGCACGATGGTGCGGTCGCCCTCCCGGTACGCGGAGACCGTTCTGCTGCGGCGATTGCTCCTGCGGACCTCGACCGCGCTCGTTGCCGAGGCGCGGGGCGGACGGTCCGCCGCGCTGCGCTGCTGGGTTCCGGCGCTGCGCGTGGGGGTCTCCCCGGCGAATCCGGGTGACGGGTCGGCGGGCACGCCACGACGTTACCCGGTGTCAGTGGAGGAAGTCCCGTCTCCGGGACGGTTCACGCTTGATCCACTCCACGGCATGCACCATTTGAACGACTAATACCCCATGCCTGTGGACAACTTTCCGCACACTTCAGCGCCGGCCTGCATTCTGGCAACGGATCCCGCGAGATCCGGGGCCGCGGCCCCACGCACAGAGATCAAGGAACACAGACCGGGGGTAACCGTGCATCCGATGTTGAAGCCCGCACTGCGCCGCGCATGGCGCAGCCGAGGCACCGTGCAATTCGGGGTGACTCACGCCCATGCGGTGAAGTTCGGCCCGCTGGATATCGCCACGGGCAGTTTTCTGGAACTGCTCGACGGAACACGCGGCCTGCCGCTGCTGCGCGAGGAGGCCCGCACGCTGGACCTGTCGGACCATCAAGTGGACACCTTGGTGGGACGATTGGCGAACGCGGGGCTGATCGACGATGTGCGGGCCGCCGGCCCGGAGACCGACGTGTTGCGGAGCCGGCCCGGCGCCCTGGATCGGCACCGCCCCGATCTGGCGTCGCTCTCCGTCGTCCATCCCGAACCGGGCGGCGGGATGCGACGGCTGGCGGCCCGCCGGGCGATGCGGGTCCAGGTACGGGGCGCCGGACGGGTCGGCGCCGCGATCGCGGCAGTGCTGTCCGGGTCCGGCGTGGGCCGGGTGGAGGTTCTGGACGGCGGGCACACCGAGCCGTGGGACGTCTCGCCCGGCGGGCTTCCGGCGACGGCTGTCGGGGAGCGCAGGGACACCGCCGCCCGGCAGTTGGTGCGCAGATCCGCCGCGGGTTCGGCTCCCCGGGCGGCGGAGACGGCGGGTTCTCCGGCCGGTGGCGAGGCGGGGCTGTCGCTGATCGTGGTGGCTCCTCGCGACGGCCTCGCGACGTACGCCCCCGACCCGCGGTCGGCCGAACCGTGGATCGCGTCGGGGACTCCTCATCTCTACGCCGGAGTGATGGAGGCGACGGGAGTCGTCGGTCCCCTGGTCCTGCCCGGGGGAACGGCCTGCGCCGGGTGTCTGGCGCTGGAGCGCGCGGGCCGGGACGAGGACTGGACCAGGATGCTGTCCCAGTGGCGGTCCGGGCGGCGCACTGCCGTACAGGCCTGTGACCTGGGACTGGCGACGGCGGTGGCGGGCCTGGCGGCCGCTCACGCGCTGTCCTTTCTGGACGGGGAACTGCCCGCGAGTACGGGAACCCGTTGGGAGGCCGCGCTGCCGCTGTTGGACTGGCGCCCCGAGCGGATGGGACCGCACCTCGACTGTTCGTGCGGAGCGGCTGGGCACACTGGGAGGGAGCGCTCCTCCGGGACCGACACGAGGCAGGACACAATGGCCGGGTAACCGCCGCACGCGGTACGGCAGTCTGGGATTTGGAGGGGCTCATGTCTGATCTTCCCCGGAAAGCGGTCACCCGTACCGCCAAGTTGGCCGCCCTGCCTCTGGGCTTCGCCGGCCGGGCGACGTGGGGTCTGGGCAAGCGGATCGGCGGGAGATCGGCGGAGTTGGTCGCCCGTGAGGTGCAGCAGCGCACCGCGGACCAGCTGTTCAAGGTCTTGGGCGAGTTGAAGGGCGGGGCGATGAAGCTCGGGCAGGCCCTGTCCGTCTTCGAGTCGGCGCTGCCCGAGGAGGTCGCCGGACCGTACCGGGCGGCGCTCACCAAACTGCAGGAAGCCGCACCGCCCATGCCCAGCGGTACCGTCCACGCGGTGCTGGAGGAGCGGCTCGGCGAGGACTGGCGGCAGTTGTTCCTCGAATTCGAGGACAGACCGTCGGCCGCCGCCTCGATCGGTCAGGTGCACCGGGCCGTGTGGCACGACGGACGGAACGTCGCGGTGAAGGTGCAGTATCCGGGCGCCGGGGAGGCGCTGCTCTCGGATCTGACCCAGCTCAGCAGATTCGCCCGACTGCTCGGCCCGTTGATCCCCGGAATAGACATCAAGCCGCTCATCACGGAGCTGCGCGACCGGGTCTCGGAGGAGCTGGACTACGAGCAGGAGGCGCGGTCGCAGCGGGATCACGCCGAGGAGTTCGCGGGCGACCCGGATGTGGTGATCCCCGGTGTGGTGCACCAGTCCGACCAGGTGCTGGTGACGGAGTGGATGGACGGTGTCCCGCTCGCCGACGTGATCGCGGAGGGCACGCCGGATCAGCGGGACCGGGCCGGTCAGCTGCTGGCGCGCTTCCTCTTCTCGGGGCCCGCGCGCACCGGTCTGCTGCACGCGGACCCGCATCCGGGCAACTTCCGGCTGCTGCCCCCGGACGAGGAGGCCGGTGACGACGGGCAGTGGCGGCTCGGAGTGCTGGATTTCGGGACGGTGGACCGGCTGCCGGGCGGTCTGCCGCAGACCATCGGGGACTCCCTGCGGCTAACGCTGGCGGGCGAGGCGGATGTGGTGTACGAGCTGTTGCGCGAGGAGGGGTTCGTCAAGGACTCGATCGACCTCGACCCGGATGCGGTGCTCGACTACCTCCTCCCGATCATCGAGCCGGCGCAGGTGGAGGAGTTCACGTTCACCCGGAGCTGGATGCGCAATCAGGCGGCCCGGATCGCGGACCCCCGCTCCCCCGCTCACCAGCTCGGCAAGCAGCTGAATCTGCCGCCCGCCTATCTGCTGATACACCGGGTGACGCTGAGCACGATCGGGGTGCTGTGCCAGCTGGGTGCGACGGTGCGACTGCGCGACGAGCTCGAATCCTGGTTGCCGGGCTTTCTGCCTGAGGACGAGCAGGAGTCGGCGGTGCAGGAGTCGGCGGTGCAGGAGTTGGCGGGCGACGTGCCCTCCGGGGCGTAGGTCAGGGCGCCACGGCCGACTGCGCTTCCATCGGGCAGGTCACCACAAGGGCCACCGCCAGGGTCACCACCAGGCGGAGTCGAGGCGGCTTTCGATCGCCCTGATGTGGGTGCGGGCGCACTCTTCGCAGAAGTACTGGCGCCTGCCGTTCTCCACGGAGCAGATCCAGGTCGGCGGTGCGGCCTCGCTGTCGGCGGAGGTACCGCACAGAGCACAGGTGACGACTGCGGCGTCCTTCTGCGCGGGCTGCTGAATCCGGTGCTGTGTCTCCTCGTCCACCTCGTGACGATAACGCCGTCGCCGCCGTGCCGCGCGGCACCACACAGCACCGCCACGCAGTACTGCCGCACAGCACGACCGCGGGGCCGGCCCGTTCGGACCGGCCCCGCGGAAGGGGTACTGACTATGGGTACTGATTGCTGCTGGGCAGAGCGGCTGCCCGGCAGCGGGTGCTGCTGGTGTTCGGCCTGACTAGTGCATGACCGCCATGGCCAGCGCTCGGCGGGCGCGCATCGAGGCGCGCTCGGCCCTGCGCTGCATCCGGCGCGCGTTGACCAGGCGCACGGCCTGCCGCTGCGTGTCGGCCTCCCTCAGGCGGTCGTGCATATGAGCACGAGCCAAGGCTTCTGGGATGAGTTGCATCTCGCGGGTCCTGTTCTGACGCGAGTCGTTCGCGCCGATGATCGTGACGTTCGGTGTTGCGGAGCCGACGGGCTCATTGGTGGGGACGGACATTTCTGCCTGATTTCGGGGATCGTGGGTGTGGGGACGGTCGATGGTTCCGATGCGCTTCATGGGTTTGGGGGCCGTGACCCCCAGTCCGGCGGTCACGCCGCGACCGGGTTCTTGCGCGGACGGCCACGCGGCCGCTTGCGAGCGACGACGACGCCCTGGATGAAGAGCTCACCGCCCCAGACGCCCCACGGCTCGCGACGCTCCTTGGCGCCGGCGAGGCAGGCCTCGACGAGCGGGCAGGTGCGGCAGAGGGACTTGGCGTACTCGACGTCGGCCGGCGACTCCGCGAAGAAGACCTCCGGGTCGTAGGAGCGGCACGGGACGGGCACGCCGAGGTTCTCGATGGCGTCGTCGAGCGCGGTGAGCGCAGTGAGGGGGATCAAGGTGGAGTCCTCCGTGAGGCCGGGCGGCGGGATCGTGTCGGAAGGCGGTACGGACGGGGCGTGCGCTTCGAGTTGCACGGTGGGTGGTGTCCTCGTCTGGTCGTTCCGGCCTGTTGGCCGGGTGGCGGCTGGTACCGGGTGTTGCTTGTCCCGAGGCTCCTTCGTGCTGTCTCGTCCGTTTGGACAAAACAAAAGGGCCGCGGATCCCGAGTGGGGTTCCGCGGCCCTGAAGGCGCCGGCCTGATGGTGGATCAGGCTGGATCACTCCAGGGTTCAGGCCCACGGAAGGCCCACATCGTGTGGTGCTGCATCGTCTGCTTCTTGGCGCCGGATTCCGCTCCCGCACCGACGGCCGCAAAGGCATAGGCCTGGGCCTGTCCCTTCGCTACTGCTGCTGCCGGTGCCTGAGCCGGTCGCTCATTGCGCTCCCGCACGGGGAGGCTCGCCGGAGACAGCGGGCTGGCGGCGGAAATGCCGGACAGACCGGTGCCACGGAGCGAGGACTCGGAAGAGCACGCGAGGCCGAGCGAGCAGGCGGAGACGACCGAAAGATCGGTCATTTTGTTGGTCTCGATGATGCTGATCACTTCAATCGCCTCCTCTCGGCGTCTCGGGCGGACCGGCAGGCCGGTCCTACGTATTCGGATAAGTACAGCACAGGATCAGGGCTTCAGAGAAGTCGCTGTTCCCGTGGTTAAGAACCTATGGTGATGACTGGGGCAGGCGCAAACTATTTTTTCGACGAGTTTTTCTCACACCTCGTCAGCGGCCTCCCCGAGCGCTTCCTCCACCGTCTCACCTGCGCAAATGGCCAGGACAGCGGTGCCGAACCGGCCCAACTTCCGCGCGCCGACCCCGGAGATCACCGCCAGTTCGCCCTCGCTGCCCGGTACGGCCTCGGCGATCGCCATCAGCGTCTTGTCCGTGAACACGCAGTACGCGGGCTGACCGATCTCCTTCGCCCTGACCGCCCGCCAGTCGCGCAGCCGCTCGTACAGTGCCTCGTCCATGTCGGAGGGGCAGTCCTCGCAGCGCATCAGCTTCATCTCGCCGGCGTCGGTGAGGGTCTTGCCGCAGACCCGGCACCGGGCCGGGCCGCGACGGCCGCGCTTGGCGACCGGTCCCGGGCCCCGTTCGATCCCGCCGCCACCGGCCGCGCCACGCGTGCTGAGGGGCACCGAGCCGGGGCGCAGTCCGTTGAGGAAGCGGCTCGGGCGCCGTCCGGCACGGCCGCCGGGCGAGCGGGAGAGCGACCACGACAGCGAGAGATGGAGGCGGGCCCGGGTGACGCCGACGTACAGCAGCCGGCGCTCCTCCTCGACCTGCTCGTCGGTCTTGGCGTAGGCGATCGGCATCATGCCCTCGGTCAGGCCGACCAGGAACACGGCGTCCCACTCCAGGCCCTTCGCCGAGTGCAGCGAGGCGAGGGTGACCCCCTGGACCTTGGGGGCGTGCTGGGCGGCGGCCCGCTCGTCGAGCTCCGCCACCAGGTCGGAGAGCGTCGCGCCCGGCTTGGCCCGCTCGAAGTCCTCGGCGAGCCGGACCAGGGCGGCCAGGGATTCCCAGCGGTCGCGCACCGCCCCTGAGCCCGCGGGGGGCTCCGAGGTCCATCCCTTGGTGGAAAGCACAGCGCGCACTTCCGCGGGCAGTCCCTCCGCGTCGTCGAGCAGGGAGTCGTTGCCTCCGGCACGGGCGGCGCCGCGCAGGGCGACTCCCGCCTCCCGCACCTCCGCCCGTTCGAAGAAGCGCTCCGCGCCGCGCAGTTGGTACGGCACGCCCGCGTCCGCCAGGGCCTGCTCGTAGACCTCGGACTGGGAGTTGACCCGGTAGAGCACGGCGATCTCGCCGGCCGGGACCCCCGCGGCGATCAGATCGCGGATCCGGCGGGCGGTGCCCTCGGCCTCCGAGGGCTCGTCGGCGTACTCCGTGTAGGCGGGCTCGGGGCCGGGCTCGCGCTGCGAGACCAGTTCGAGCCGGTGCTCCGCGGCGCGGCCGCGGGCCTGGCCGAGCAGTCCGTTGGCCAGATGGACGACCTGGGGGGTGGAGCGGTAGTCCCGGACCAGCTTGACCACCGTCGCGTTGGGATGGCGGGTGCGGAAATTCAGCAGGTGGTCGGGGGTGGCTCCGGTGAAGGAGTAGATCGTCTGGCTGGCGTCGCCGACGACGCACAGGGTGTCCCGGTCACCGAGCCAGAGGTCGAGCAGCCGTTGCTGGAGCGGGCTGACGTCCTGGTACTCGTCGACGACGAAGTGCTGGTACTGGCGGCGGACGTGGTCGGCGATGTCGTGGCGGTCCTGGAGGATGGCGACGGTGAGGAGCAGCACGTCCTCGAAGTCGATCACCGAGCGGTCGCGCTTCAGCTCCTCGTACGTCGCGTAGATCTGGGAGATCTCGGCCGGATCCCGCGGGGCGTCGCGCTGGGTCTTCGCGACCACGGCCGGATAGTCGGCGGGCACGGTCTGGGTGACCTTGGACCACTCGATCTCGCTGGTGACGTCCCGCAGCTCGTTGCGGTCGAGCCGGATGCGGCAGCGGGCCGCGGCCTCGGCGACCAGCTGGACCTTGCGCTCCAGCAGCCGGGGCAGGTCGCCACCGACCGCTTTCGGCCAGAAGTACTGGAGCTGGCGCAGGGCGGCGGAGTGGAACGTCCGTGCCTGGACGCCTCCCGCGCCGAGCTGGCGCAGCCGCCCGCGCATCTCACCGGCGGCCCGGTTGGTGAACGTGACGGCAAGCACACTCGTCGGCTGAAGTATCCCGGCACGCACCCCGTAGGCGATGCGATGGGTGATCGCACGCGTCTTGCCCGTACCGGCTCCGGCCAGCACACACACCGGGCCGTGCAGGGCCGTGGCGACCTCGCGCTGCTCGGGGTCCAGGCCGTCGAGCACGGCGTCGGCCGACTCGGGGACCTGCGGGAAAAGGGAGGAATGCGTTGCTGCTGTCACCCCGCCATGCTGCCAGGTCGGAGGAGGCGGACGCGGAAGTTGTCCACAGGGGGGCCGCATCTGTCGTACTAATGCGGGGCGACTGCCCGGCTGGTGCTGGGCGGCCCGGCCGGCACAGGGCCGCGGCCCGATGCGGGGTGGCCGACGGGAATGGTGGTTGCCTCGCGTACGTTCCCTTTCCGTGCGGCGACGCACGGGTCCAGCTTCTCCGCGTGACGGATGAGACGGATGCGACAGACGAGTCTGAGAAGACTGACGAGACCAAGGAGCGCGAAGACATGGCGGGCACTGTGACGATGTACAGCACCACCTGGTGCGGTTACTGCCGTCGGCTGAAGGGCCAGATGGACCGCGAGGGCATCGCGTACAACGAGATCAACATCGAGCAGGACCCGCAGTCCGCGGCCTTCGTCGAGAAGGCCAACGGGGGCAACCAGACCGTTCCCACCGTCCTGGTGGTCGGCTCCACGGGTGCCGAGGCCGTCATGACGAACCCGTCGCTGGCGCAGGTGAAGCAGGCGCTCGCCGCCTGATCCCGGCGCTGCCGCAGTACGTGGACGCCCCCTCCGGTCCGGCACCGGAGGGGGCGTCCGCGTACGGGTCCGGCGTCAGCCGACGCTGCCCGGCTTCGGGAGCGGCTTGCCGTACCAGAGCTCGATCAGGCGCGCCGCGATCGAGATGCCGAACGGGGGCAGGATCTCGCCCGATTCGAAGGCCGCCTTCAGGTCCTCGCGGGAGAACCAGCGGGCCTCCTCGATCTCCTCGCCGTCCACATTGATCTCGGACGAGGTGGCCCGTGCCATGAAACCGAGCATCAGGCTCGACGGGAACGGCCAGGGCTGGCTGGCGATGTACTCGACCTCGCCGACCGTGACCCCCGCCTCCTCGAAGACCTCGCGCGCCACGGACTGCTCGATCGACTCCCCCGGCTCGACGAAGCCCGCGAGCGTGGAGAAGCGGCCCTCGGGCCAGTGGACCTGGCGGCCCAGCAGGGCGCGGTCCTGGTCGTCCGTCACGAGCATGATCACCGCGGGGTCGGTACGCGGGTAGTGCTCGGCGCCGCAGGCCGGGCAGCGGCGGATGTGGCCGGCCGCCGCGATGACCGTGCGCTCGCCGCAGCGGGAGCAGAAGCGGTGCAGTCGCTGCCAGTTCTCCAGGGCCACCGCGTGCACCATCAGGCCCGCGTCGCGCGGGCCGAGCAGCAGACCGGCCTCGCGCAGGCCGGCCGGACGGGCCGGCTGGTCCATGCGGCCGGGCAGCGAGTCCTTCTGGAGCGCGAAGTAGCTGACGCCGTCCTCGTCGGTGCCGAGGAAGTAGCGATGGGTCTCGGTGACCGGGGCCTCGAAGGCCGGGGTCATGACGATCTCCGTACCGCCGTCGGCGGTGTCGTCGATCAGCACCTGGCCGCCGGAGACGACGAACACGCGGGTGGTCGGGTGGCTCCACGCGGCGGACAGCCATGCCTCGTCGAGGCGGTGGTGCGCGGCGCGGTCGATGCCGCTGGGCGCGGTGAGACCGATGGGCCGGTCTGCGGTGGCGTTGTCGAAGGTGCTCACAGGTGCTTCCTACTCCCCCGGGATGGATCGGGTGTTCAGAGGATTCAGCGGAGTGCGGCGGCCAGTTCGCCCCAGAGATGGGCGGTCGTCTCCACGCCCTTGAGCAGAAGGTCGAGCTCAACCTTCTCGTTGGGGGCGTGCCAGCCGTCGGACGGTACGGAGATGCCCAGGAAGAGGACGGGTGCGCCGAGCACGTCCTGGAGGTCGGCGGCGGGTCCCGAGCCCCCTTCGCGGGTGAAGAGGATCTTCTGGCCGAAGGCCCGTCCCATGGCGCGGGCCACGGCCTGCAGGGCGGGGTGGTCCAGCGGGGTCAGACAGGGGCGGGTGGCGGGGGCGAAGGTGATCCGGTGCCCGACACCGGCCGGGACCTGCTCCTCGGCCCAGGCCCGGACCACCTGCTGGATCCGGTCCGGGTCCTGGCCTGCGACCAGCCGGAAGCTGATCTTCACCAGGGCGGAGCAAGGGATGATCGTCTTGCTGCCGGCGCCCTGGTAGCCGCCGCCGATGCCGTTGACCTCGGCGGTGGGGCGGGCCCAGACGCGTTCCAGCGTGGAGTAGCCGGTCTCGCCCGATGCCGCGCGGGACTTGGCGGTGCGCAGCCAGGTGGCCTCGTCGAAGGGCAGCTCGGCGAAGAGCGCGCGTTCGGTGTCGGTGAGTTCGGCCACACCGTCGTAGAAGCCGGGGATCGAGACCCGGCCGTCCGCGTCGTGCAGCGCGGCGACGAGCCGGGCGACGGCGGTCGCCGGGTTGGGGACCGCGCCGCCGAACGAACCGGAGTGGATGTCCTGCTCGGGGCCGTACAGCTCGATCTCGCACTCGGCCAGGCCGCGCATGCCGGTGCAGACCGTGGGGATCGACTCGTCCCACATGCCGGTGTCGGAAACGATCACGGCGTCGGCGGTGAGCCGGCCGGCCCGCTCCTCGACCAGGGCGCGGAAGTTCGGCGAGCCGGACTCCTCCTCACCCTCGATCAGGAGCTTGAGGTTGACGGCGGGGGCGGTGCGGCCGGTGGTGGCGAGGTGGGCGCGGACGCCGAGTGTGTGGAAGAACACCTGCCCCTTGTCGTCGGCGGCGCCCCGCCCGTACATCCGGCCGTCGCGGATCACCGGCTCGAACGGGTCGGTGTCCCAGCCGTCCTCGCGGGCGGCGGGCTGCACGTCGTGGTGCCCGTAGACGAGGACGGTCGGGGCGTCCGGGTCGTCGGACGGCCAGTGGGCGAAGACCGCGGGGGCGCCGGGCGTCTCCCAGATCTCGGTGACCGGGAAGCCGGTCTCCCCGAGTTTGGCGGACAGCCACTCGGCGCTGCGCCGTACGTCCCCGTCGTGCTCCGGCTGGGCGGATACGGACGGGATGCGCAGCCAGGCGGCGAGGTCGTCCAGGAAGGCTGTGCGGTGCTGCTCGGTGTACGTACGGACGGCGCTGTCCGGGGTGTCGCTCATGGCCTTGAGCCTAGTGCCTCGCCCCATGGGGTCCGCCCGCCCGCGGTGGCCGGGGGGCGGCCGTGATCCGCCGGACAAGGCCCTACCCCGTGGGCGGTGGCTCGTCCAGCAGGATCCGTTCCAGTTCCGCCCGGCCCGGGAGGCGGGCGGGGTGGACGGTCTCTCCGCTGCGCACGTACAGGAACGTGGCGGTGACGTCGGTGAGCGGCAGATCGTGCAGTTCCGCCCAGGCCAGACGGTAGACCGCGAGCTGGAGGGGGTCGGCGGTGTTGGTGCGGGTGGTCTTCCAGTCGACGATCTCGTACGTGTCCCCGGTGCGGTACACCGCGTCGATGCGGCCCCGGATCACCCGGCCGGCCAGGATGATCTGGAACGGCGTCTCGACGCGGTACGGGGTGCGGCGGGCGTACGGGGTGCGCTCGAAGGCCTCCTTGAGCGCGGCGAGGTCGCGCTCGTCGGCGATCTCGGCGTCGTTCTCGTCACCGCCGGGCAGCTCGTCGGGCCCGAGCATCGGCAGCGGCAGCTCCTCGAATCGGGACTCCACCCAGGCGTGGAAGCGGGTGCCCCGGCGGGCCGCCGGCTGCGGCGGCCGCGGCATGGGCCGGGCCAGTTCCTGGGCGAAGCCGTCGGGGTCGTCGGCGAGGCGCAGCAGCTGGGTGGCGGAGAGCGACGCGGGTACGAGGACGTCGCGCACGGTGGCGCGGGCGCGGCGCAGTTCGCCGGTGAGGGCGTCGAGGTCGCGGTCCCAGGAGGCGAGGGTGCGGGCTTCCTCGGGGGTGAGCCGGTGCGCCCCGGCGGGCTCGGGGGTGCGGGCCGCGGGGACGTGCGGCGTGGGGGCGGGGGGTGCGGAGGTGCGGGCGGGAGGGGGCTCCGTCGACAGTGCGTCCCAGTCGTCGGCCTCGTCGTCGGCGTACGGGGCCCCGTCCGGGAACGGGGCGTCGTCGAGGTACGCCTCGTCGTCCGGGAACGGGGCGTCGTCGTAAGCGCCGACGCCCGGCTCCGGAGCCTCGTCGGGCAGCGCCTCGTACGCGTCCGGCGCGCCCCCCGTCGTGGCCAGGGCCTCCAGGTGCGCCATCACCGTGTCCGCGGCGGCCCGGCGGCGGGTCAGCGCGGTGTCGTCCAGCGGAAGCGGCCAGGCATGGTCGGCGGCCGTCCCGTCGAGCGCCGGGTTCTCCTCGTCCTCGGCCGGTTCGTCGGCCCAGACCTCGATCTCGCCGTGCCCGGCCGCGCAGTGCTCGTACAGCGCGTGCAGGAAGCCGGACGGGCCGCGCGGTTTCTTCTGGGACGGTCCCCACCAGTGGCCGGAGCCGAGCAGCAGGGTGCGGGGTCTGGTGAAGGTGACGTAACCCAGGCGGAGCTCCTCGGTGTGCTGGTGCTCCTTCATCTCCTCCTTGAACGCCTTGAGCCCCTTGGCGTCCCAGGAGTGGACATCGGGGAGGGTCGCCCGGTCCCCGCGCAGGGCGTGCGGGAGGACCTTGGACTGGGCGGTCCAGGCGTCGCGGGACTGGCCGCTGGGGAATTGGCCGGTGACCAGGCCGGGCACCACGACGACCTCCCACTCCAGGCCCTTGGACTTGTGGGCGGTGAGGACCTTGACGGTGTTCTCGCCGCCGGGCAGGGCGTTGTCCAGGCCCTTCTCGTACTGGGCGGCGGTGCGCAGGAAGCCGAGGAAGGCGAGGAGGGTGGCATCGCCGTCGACGGCGGCGAAGCGGGCCGCGACGTCGAGGAAGTTGGCGAGGGTCTCGCGGCGGCGGGCGGCCAGGGCCTGCGGCGACGCGGAGAGCTCGACCTCCAGGCCGGTGGTGGCGAGGACCCGGTGCAGCACGTCCATCAGCGGGTCGGCCAGCGAGCGGCGCAGGTCGCGCAGCTCGGCGGCGAGGCGGGCGAAGCGGATGCGGGCCTCGGTGGAGAACGGAAGTCCGTCGTCCTCCCCGCCGCCCGATTCGAGGAAGGTGTCCAGCGCGTCGGCGAGCGAGATCACCTCGGCCGGGTCGATGCCCTCGACGGCCTCGGCGAGACGGCGGTCGGGGTCGAAGTCGTCGTCGGCGTGGGCCGCGCGGTGGACGAGGAGCCGGGCGCGGCGGCCGAGCAGGGCCAGGTCGCGGGGGCCGATCCGCCAGCGGGGACCGGTGAGCAGCCGGACCAGGGAGGCGTTGGCGCCCGGGTCCTGGAGGACCTCGCAGACCGCGACGAGGTCGGCGACCTCGGGCAGGTGCAGCAGCCCGGACAGGCCGACGACCTCGACCGGGATGTCGCGGGCCACCAGCGCGGCCTGGATCTCCGGGAAGTCGCCCGCGGTGCGGCACAGGACGGCGATCTCGCCGGGTGCCTTGCCGGTCCTCACCAGATGGGCGATCGAGTCGGCGAGCCAGTCGATCTCCTCGGCGTGGGTACGGAGCAGCGCACAGCGGACGATGCCGTCGCGCTCGGCGCCGGGGGCGGGGCGCAGCGCCTCGACGCCTTCGTGCATGGCGCGCAGCGGTGCGGCGAGGCCGTTGGCGAGGTGCAGGAGCCGGCCGCCGCTGCGGCGGTTCTCGCTGAGGGAGAAGCGGGTGGCGGGGGTGCCGTCGGCGTGCGGGAAGTGGAGCGGGAAGTCGTCGAGGTTGGCGACGGACGCGCCGCGCCAGCCGTAGATCGCCTGACAGGGGTCGCCGACGGCGGTGACGGCGTGCCCGGTCGTGCCCCCGGGGCCGCTGCCGAAGAGGGCGGAGAGCAGCAGGCGCTGGGCGACGGAGGTGTCCTGGTACTCGTCGAGCAGCACGACCCGGAATTCGTCGCGCAGGATCGTGCCGACCTCGGGCCGGGTGAGGGCCAGCTCGGCGGAGAGCGCGATCTGGTCGCCGAAGTCGAGGAGGTCGCGGCTCTTCTTGGCGTCGCGGTAGCGCCGGGTCAGCTGGAGCAGCTCGCGGCGGGCCTCGGCGGTCTCGGGGATCCTGCGCAGCTCGGCGTTGCTGAGCCGGGCCGATGCGAGCGTGCTCAGCAGGCCGGTGTCGTACTCGGCGAGCTGTTCGGGGCGTACGAGGTGTTCGGCGAGCTCGGCGTCGAGGGCCAGCAGATCGCTGACGAGGGTGGGGAACGACCTGGTCAGAGCCGGGTAGGGGCCGGGGGCCTCGCGCAGCACGCGGGCGGCGAGCTGGTAGCGGGTGGCGTCGGCGAGGAGGCGCGTGGTGGGTTCGAGTCCGATGCGCAGCCCGTGCTCGGTGAGGAGCCGGCCGGCGAACGCGTGGTACGTGGAGATACTGGGCTCGCCCGGGGGGTTGTCCGGGTCGATGGCGTCCGGATCGGTGACCCCGGCCGCGATCAGGGCCTTGCGGACGCGCTCGGCGAGCTCACCGGCCGCCTTGTTGGTGAAGGTGAGCCCGAGGACCTGCTCGGGGGCGACCTGGCCGGTGCCCACCAGCCACACCACGCGCGCCGCCATCACCGTGGTCTTCCCGGACCCGGCTCCGGCCACGATCACCTGCGGGGCGGGCGGCGCGGTGATGCAGGCCGTCTGCTCCGGGGTGAACGGGATCCCGAGGAGCTCCTTGAGCTGCTCGGGATCGGTGATACGTGAGGACACCCCACAGAGGCTAACCGGACGCACCGACAACGTGCCGGGCCTGCGGATGTCCGGCGCCCCGCTCACTCCAGGATGTGGCGGCCCTCCGGCTGTGCGCTGCACGAGGCCCGGAAGGCGCAGTGCGTGCAGTGCTGGCCGGTCGTGGGAGTGAAGCGTTCGTCCAGGACCCGGCCTGCGGCGGTGGCCAGCAGATCGGGGACCCATTCACCGGCGAGGGGTTCCTGCGCCTGCACCTTGGGGAGGGCTTCGCCGCCCTCCTTCTTGGCGGCGGGCTGGCGCAGCTGTACGAGTTCGGCGCCGCCGGGCTCGGGTCGGCGGCCGTCGAAGACCTCGTCGACCGCGCCTTCCCGGACGGCCAGCTGGTACACGGCGAGCTGGGGGTGGCGGGCGACCTCGTCCCTGGTCGGGGACTGCTTGCCGGTCTTGAAGTCGACGACGTAGGCCCGGCCCTCGGCATCCTGCTCGACACGGTCCATGGAGCCCCGGATGCGCACCTGGTACTCCCCCGCCTCCAGCGTCACGTCGAAGTCGTGCTCGCTCGCGGTGGGGGTACGGCCGGTGCGGTCCATGACGTGCCAGCGCAGGAAGCGTTCGAGGGCGGCCCGCGCCTGTTCCTTCTCCTGCCGGGACTTCCAGGGGGCATCGAAGACGAGGCCGTCCCAGACCGAGTCCAGCCGCTCCATCAGGACGGCGAGATCGGCGGGGGTACGTCCGGAGGCCACCTCGTCGGCGAGTACGTGGACGACGTTGCCGAAGCCCTGGGCCGCCGTCGCCGGGGCGTCCGCCTTCACCTCGCGGCCGAGGAACCACTGGAGCGCGCAGGTGTTGGCGAGCTGGTCGAGCGCGCTGCCGGAGAGGGCCACGGGCTGGTCCCGGTCGCGGAGCGGGACGGCGGAGCGGGTCGGTTCGTACAGGCCCCACCAGCGGTAGGGATGGGCCGCGGGTACGAGCGGCTGGCCCTCGTCGTCGGTGAGCGCGGCGAGCCGGGCGAGGCGGCGGGCGGCTTCCTCGCGCAGGGCGTCGGAGGCCTCGGGGTCGACGGTGGTGGCGCGGAGTTCGGCGACGAGCGCGGCGACGGCGAGCGGGCGGCGCGGCCGGCCGGTGACATCGCGCGGTTCGACGCCGAGCTCGGTGAGGAAGCGGGACGGCTGGTCGCCGTCGTCGGCGGGTGCCTTCACCGCGGTGACGACGAGCCGTTCGCGGGCGCGGGTCGCTGCGACGTAGAAGAGCCGGCGCTCCTCGGCGAGGAGGGCGCCGGGGGTGAGCGGTTCGGCCAGGCCGTCGCGGCCGATCCGGTCCGCCTCCAGCAGCGAACCGCGGCGGCGCAGATCCGGCCAGAGCCCCTCCTGCACACCCGCGACGACGACGAGGCGCCACTCCAGGCCCTTGGAGCGGTGCGCGGTCATCAGCCGTACGGCGTCGGGGCGCACCGCGCGCCTGGAGAGGGTGTCGGCGGCGATGTCCTGGGCGTCGACCTCCTCCAGGAAGTTGAGCGCGCCGCGCCCGCCGGTGCGTTCCTCGGCGCGGGCCGCGGTGTCGAAGAGCGCGCAGACGGCGTCGAGGTCGCGGTCGGCGTTGCGGCCGCCCGCGCCGCCGCGCAGAGCGGCGCGATCCAGTCGGCCCGGCCACGGGGTGCCTGCCCACAGCGCCCACAGCGCCTCCTCCGCGGTGCCGCCGCCTTCGAGCAGCTCGCGCGCCTTGCGCAGGAGCGCGCCGAGGCGCTGGGCGCCGCGGGCGTACGCCGGATCGTGCGTGACGAGCCGTTCGGGCTCGGCGAGCGCGCGGGCCAGCAGGTCGCCGGAGGGCGCCGGTACGCGGTTCCCGGCGGCCCGCTCCTCGTCGCGCAGGGCCCGGCCGAGGCGGCGCAGGTCGGCCGCGTCCATGGAGCCGAGGGGGGAGGCGAGCAGGGCCAGGGCGGTCTCGGTGTCCAGCCAGGAGGGCACCTCCGCACCGTCGCCCTCCGCCGCCGAAGCACCCTCCGACTCCGCGCCTTCACCCTCCGTCGCCGAAGCACCCTCCGACTCCGAAGCCTCCTCTTCCTCCTCCGCGCCCGGCGCACCCCGGCGCAGAGCCGCCGTGGCGACCGCACGCAGGGCTGTCAGGAGCGGGGCCACCGCCGGTTCGTGACGCAGGGGAAGGTCGTCCCCGTCGACCTCCAGGGGGACGCCCGCCGATGTCAGGGCCCGGCGCAGCGAGGGGATCGTGCGGCCTCCGGCCCGTACGAGCACCGCCATCTCGTTCCACGGGACGCCGTCCTCCAGATGGGCCCGGCGCAGCAGATCGGCGATGTTGTCGAGCTCGGTGGACGCGGTCGGATAGGTGTACGCCTCCACGCTGCCGCCCTCGCGGACCGCGGCGAGCTCCCGGTGGGCGCGGACCTTCGCCGAGGGCAGCCGGGTCAGCGGCATCCGGCGGGTGAGCAGCCGGGTGGCGTCCAGCAGCCGTCCGGCGGAACGCCGCGAGGTGGTGAGCACGCCGACCGGGGCCGGGGCGCCGTCCGCCCGCCGGAACGTGTCCGGGAAGTCGAGGATGCCGTTCACATCGGCGCCCCGGAACGCGTAGATCGACTGGTCCGGGTCGCCGAAGGCGATCAGGTCCCGGCCGCCCCCGGCGCCCGGGGCGCTGCCCCGGTTGCCGGCCAGCGCGTGCAGCAGCCGGACCTGCGCCGGGTCCGTGTCCTGGTACTCGTCCACGAACACCGCGTCGTACTCCCCCGCGAGCAGCGCCGACACCTCGGGGCGCTCCGCGAGCAGCACGGCCCGGTGCACCAGCTCCGCGTAGTCGAGCACCCCCTGCCCGTCCAGCACGTCCAGGTACTCGGCGAGGAACTCGGCGGCGGCGCCCCAGTCGGGCCGCCCGGTGCGGCGGGCGAAGGCGGCCAGCGCGTCCGGCCCCAGGCCCAGCTCACGGCTGCGGGCCAGCACCGCTCGCACCTCGTCGGCGAAGCCACGCGTGGTCAGACAGGCCCGCAGCTCGTCGGGCCAGCGGATGTGCGCGAAGCCGTCCCGCTCCAGTTCGAGCTGGCCGGCGAGCAGCTCGCGGACGGTGACGTCCTGCTCCGGTCCGGAGAGCAGCCGCATCGGTTCGGCGAAGAGGTCGGCGTCCTGGTGGGCGCGGACCAGTGCGTAACAGAAGGAGTGGAACGTGGTCGCCTGCGGTCCGCGGGCGGCGCCGAGGCGGGCGGCCATCCGGTCGCGCAGCTCCACGGCGGCCTTGCGGCTGAAGGTGAGCACCAGGATGCGCGCCGGGTCGCCGCCCCGTGCGATGCGTGCGGCGACCGCCTCGACGAGCGTGGTCGTCTTGCCGGTGCCGGGTCCGGCGAGCACCAGGAGCGGGCCGCCGGGGTGATCAACCACCGCGCGTTGCGCTGCGTCCAGGAGAGGAGGGTCCACGGAGCCCGGCGGGGTGCGCACCAGTCGGTACGCGCCCGCGGACCGCTGCCGTGTTCGACGGTGCGGACTGTGCCGGGTGAAGGAGGAGGAGCTCACGTGGATCGCCGGTCCTGGTGGGTGTACTGAAGATGAGGGTGCGGTGCGCGCCGCGAACTTACGAAGCTACGCCAGCGCGGGCTCGATCCGGGACGAGTGCGCTGCGTGCCTCGTCACGTTCCGGGGCGCGGGCGCCGTTGCGTGCCCGGTCCTGCGGCCGGCCGTGCTTTCCGTCACTCCGCGCGGCCACGGTCCTGTCGCGTCACAGGCCATAGACTCGACCATGGATCACTTTCCGTGCACCCTTGATCACTTCTCGTAAGCCCTGGATCACTTCCCGGAAGTCGGGTACGTCGTACGGCCCCGGTGTCGCCCCCTGTGCCGCCGGATGGCCGAAGCTGTCAGATGTGAGCACCTCCGCCCCTGTCCCGGTCCGCGCCCCCGTCCGCGGTGACGCCGTCCCACCGTGCCCGCTTCATGTCGAGGCGCGGCAGGTGGCCCTCCGCGCCGCGCGACGCCTCACGCAGCGGGGTGCCCTCCGCGCGGTAGTGGTCCAGTGCCCGCAGCTCGTGGCCGGGGAGCAGCGCCCCGTCGGCGCGCACCACGCGCCACCACGGCACCGCGGCCCCGTACAGCGACATGACCCGGCCGACCTGGCGCGGACCGCCCTCGCCCAGCCACTCGGCGACATCGCCGTACGTCATGACGCGGCCGGGCGGGATCAGGTCGGCGACATCGAGCACCCGCTCCGCGTACTCCGGCAGTGCGTGGCTCGCGCGGTCGTCACTCGTCCCGTCGCCGCTCGTGCGGTGTTGGCTCATCCGGCCCATCCTGCCGTACGCCACCGACATCCCGGCCCGGTCAGTGTGCGTCCGGTCACAGGGCCTGCGGGCAGAAGCGAAGGGGCGTATCTTGCGCTTCCCATGTCCGTGCAGTGCACCCTGATGCGCCCCTGCGTCGCCGGGCCGTGCCACCATCGTGCGGGCGGTGACCGGTGATACGAGAACACGAAGACCAATCAGAGGCGACGAAGGAGCAGGGCGTGCAGCCACCGAAGGCGGCGGACGCCCCTGACGCCGAGCCGCAGCCGGACGCGTCCCGCACGCCCGCCGGAAAGCCGGATGCCGAGCCCGGAAAGCCCCGTACCGAGCCCGGAAAGCCGGATGATGCCGAGCCCGGAAAGTCCCGTACCGAGCCCGTGGAACCCGCTGCCGAGCGCGGAGAGCGCCCCGAACATCCGGTCGGCTCGACGCTCTCGACCGCCGCGGAGGAGCAGGCCGAGCGCGTCTCGGGAGACGAACCACTGCTCCCCGCCCGGGTGCACCGCCCCTCCGATCTCATGCGGCTCCTCATCGGGGTCCTGGCGATCGTCGTCCTGTTCTCGATCGCCGCGTTCGCCCACGGCACGACCACCGGCCTCGAACAGGACATCAACAAAGGCACCGGCCAGGCGCCCGACATCCTGATCAAGATGGCGGGTCTGGTCTCCAGCATCGCCGTGCTGCTCGTCCCGGTCGCCTTCGCCATCGAGCGGCTGATCAAACGCGACGGGCTGCGGATCGCCGACGGGGTGCTCGCCGCCGTACTGGCCCACGGCGTCACGCTCGCCGCCGACCTCTGGGTCGCCAAGTCCGCCCCCGGCACCATCCAGGACGCCCTGACCCAGCCGCAGCCCGGTGACGCGCTCACCGATCCCGTGCACGGCTATCTCGCGCCGGTGATCGCCTATATGACGGCGGTCGGCATGGCGAGACGGCCGCGCTGGCGGGTCGTGCTGTGGGTGGTGCTGCTGCTCGACGCGTTCGCCATGCTGGTCGGCGGCTACACGACCCCGTTCTCGATCATTCTCACCGTGCTGATCGGCTGGACCGTCGCGTACGGCACGCTGTACGCGGTCGGCTCGCCGAACGTACGGCCGACCGGTCAGCATCTGATGGCCGGTCTGCGCCACGTCGGCTTCCGCCCGGTCAGCGCGATGCGCGCCGACGACGCCCCCGACTCGGGCGACCAGAGCGACCGGGGGCGCCGCTATCTGGTCTCCCTGGAGGACGGGCCACCGCTCGATGTCACGGTCGTCGACCGCGAGCAGCAGGCCCAGGGCTTCTTCTACCGGGTGTGGCGCAGGCTCACCCTGCGCGGCATCACCCAGCGCCGCTCCATCCAGTCGCTGCGCCAGGCCCTGGAGCAGGAGGCGCTGCTCGCCTACGCGGCGATCGCCGCCGGAGCCAACGCGCCCAAGCTGATCGCCACGTCCGAGCTCGGACCCGACGCCGTGATGCTGGTGTACGAGCACATCGGCGGCCGTTCCCTGGACGCGCTGGAGGACTCGGAGATCACCGACGAGTTGCTGCACGGCGCCTGGCGTCAGGTGAAGGCGCTCCAGTCGCGCCGGATCGCGCACCGCAGGCTCACCGGCGACGCCATCCTGGTCGATCGTTCCGGCAAGGTGTTCGTCACCGATCTGCGCGGCGGCGAGATCGCGGCCGGTGATCTGGTCCTGCGGATGGATGTCGCCCAGCTGCTGACCACGACGGGTCTGCGGGTGGGCGCCGAGCGGGCCGTGGCCGGGGCGCTGGAGGTGCTCGGTCCCGACGCCGTCGCGGACTGCCTGCCGCTGCTCCAGCCCATCGCGCTGAGCCGCTCCACCCGGGCGGCCCTGCGCCGGCTCGCCCGGGAGCGCTCGCAGCGGGAGCGCGAGGCGGTGCTGGAGGCGTCGGACGCGGCCAAGCGGGCCAGGACGCACGAACACGGGACGCAGTCCGAGGCACCGGAGGGGACGGCCGCCACCGGCGCGGTCACCGACCACAGGACAGGCCGCAAGGCAGACCGCAAGGCGCTCCGCAACCAGAAGCAGGCCGAGAAACGCGCCCTGGACGACGCCCTCGACGGGGCCCGCGAGGAGGATCTGCTCTCCCAGATGCGGCAGCAGGTGCTGCTGATCCGGCCGCAGGCACCGGTCGAACCGGTGCGTCTCGAACGCATCAAGGCCCGCACCCTGCTCAGCTGCATCGCCGGTGCGATCGCCGCGTACTTCCTCATCTCGCAGGTCACCCAGGCCGACTTCGGCGCGGTCGTCGAGCAGGCGGAATGGGGCTGGGTGGCGGCCGCGGTCGCCTTCTCCGCCCTCAGCTACGTGGCGGCGGCGATGAGTCTGCTGGGCTTCGTGCCGGAGCGGGTGTCGTTCGGCAAGACGGTGCTGGCGCAGGTCGCCGGGTCCTTCGTGAAGATCGTCGCCCCGGCCGCCGTCGGCGGTGTGGCGCTGAACACCCGCTTCCTGCAGCGGGCCGGGGTACGCCCGGGGCTCGCCGTGGCGAGCGTCGGCGCCTCGCAGCTGTTCGGTCTCGGCTGCCACATCCTGCTGCTGGCGGCCTTCGGCTATCTGACCGGTACGGAGAAGACCCCGTCCTCGCTCACCCCGTCCAGGACGGTCATTGCCGGACTGCTGACGGTCGCCGTGCTGGTGCTGGTGGTGACGGCGGTCCCGTTCCTGCGGAAGTTCGTGGTGACGCGGGTGCGGTCGCTGTTCGCCGGAGTCGTACCGCGCATGCTCGACGTGGTGCAGCGGCCGCAGAAGCTGCTGACCGGCATCGGCGGAATGCTGCTGCTGACCGGTCTGTTCGTGATGTGCCTGGACGCCTCGGTGCGGGCGTTCAGCGGTCCGGACGTACCGCATCTCAGCTATGCCAGCATCGCGGTGGTCTTCCTCGCCGGCAACGCGCTGGGGTCGGCGGCGCCCACCCCGGGCGGGATGGGCGCGGTCGAGGGCGCGCTGACGCTGGGTCTGATCGCGGTCGGCCTGCCGAAGGAGGTCGCGGCACCCGCCGTGCTGCTGTACCGCCTGCTGACGCTGTGGCTGCCGGTGCTTCCCGGCTGGCTCTGTTTCAACCATCTGACCCGCAAGGGCGAGCTCTGACGCCCCCTCAGCCACCGGGCGGGACCCTCAAGGCCAGTCGGGCGACGGCGGGGCCGCCCGCCACCCGCTTGGACCGGTGCCCCGTGCAGCGACCGGCTTCCCGCCGCACCATGGGGCCATGAGGACCTCCCCTGCCCTGCGCGCCGCCGCCCTGGCCGCCGCCGTCACCGTGCTCCTGCCCATCACCGCCTGCTCGGAGAGCGGCAACAAGGACGACCCGGACGGGCCGCAGGGCTCACCGCTCGCGGCGAACGCCGCCGAGGCGAGCGGCTCCGGCGACCTCGCTTCCCAGAAACTGACGTGGCAGCCCTGCCCCGCCCCGTCCCCGGCGCAGGGCAGCGGAAAGGCGCCGTCCCCGCTGCCCGGCGGCACCCCCTGGGAGTGTTCGTTCATGCGGGCGCCGCTCGACTACGCGAAGCCCAAGGGCGAGACGGTCCAGCTGGCGCTGATCCGGGCCAGGGCCAAGAACCAGGACAAGCGGATCGGCTCCCTCATCTTCAACTTCGGCGGCCCCGGCGCCTCCGGTGTCGCCACCCTGCCCGCCTTCGGCACCGACTACGACAAGCTCCGCGCCCGCTACGACCT
Source organism: Streptomyces sp. NPDC058240 (assembly GCF_042882135.1). Taxonomy (NCBI): domain Bacteria; kingdom Bacillati; phylum Actinomycetota; class Actinomycetes; order Kitasatosporales; family Streptomycetaceae; genus Streptomyces; species Streptomyces sp. NPDC058240. The sequence goes on along the minus strand of NZ_JBHVWT010000016.1, from coordinate 1,441 downwards.
GGTCAGCTTCGACCCGCGCGGCGTGGGCCGCAGCGACGGTGTGGAGTGCGAGACCGACAAGCAGCTCGACGCCCGCTTCGAGACCGACAGCACCCCGGACACCAGCGCGGAGGTGAACGCCTTCGTCAAGAACACCAAGGCGTTCGCGCAGTCCTGCGAGAAGAACTCCGGCAGGCAGCTCCCGTACGTCGGCACCACCGACGCCGCCCGTGACATGGATCTGATGCGGCAGGTGCTCGGCGACAAGAAGCTGTACTACTTCGGCATCTCGTACGGCACCCAACTGGGCGGCGTCTACGCCCACTTGTTCCCGAAGAACGTCGGCAGGTCGGTACTGGACGCGGTGGTCGACCCGACGCTGGACTCCGAGCAGTCCTCGCTCGGCCAGGCCAAGGGCTTCCAGCTCGCGCTGAACAACTTCACCCAGGACTGCGTCGACCGCGGCGAAGCCTGCAAGCTGCCCGGTTCCACCTCGAAGGAGGTCGAGCAGGGGGTCGCCGGTCTTCTCGCCCAGCTGGAGAAGAAGCCGATCCAGGGGCTCGGTTCGCGTCAACTGACGCAGACCCTGGCGACCACCGGCATCGCTGCCGCCCTCTACTCCAAGCAGACCTGGCCGCTGCTGGAACAGGGACTGGACGAGGCCGACGGCGGCAACGGCGCGCTGCTCCTCGCCCTCGCCGACTCGCTGAACGGCCGTTCCGACAACGGCCAGTACGACAACTCGATGGCCGCCAACACCGCCATCAACTGCGCCGACTCCAAGCAGCGGTTCACCGCGGACCAGACCGAGGTCAAGCTCCCCGAGTTCCGGTCCGCCTCGAAGATCTTCGGCGACTACCTGGGCTGGTCCCTGATGGCCTGCACCGGCTGGCCGGTGCCGGGCGCCTGGACCACCCCGGACGTCAGCGCCCCGGGCGCGGCCCCCATCCTCGTCGTCGGCAACACCGGCGACCCGGCGACGCCGTACGGGGGCGCGAAGGCGATGGCGGACGCGCTGGGCAAGGGCGTCGGCATGGAGATGACGTACAAGGGCCAGGGGCACGGCGCGTACAACAGCGGCAACGCCTGCGTGCAGAAGGCCGTGGGCGGCTACCTGCTGGAGGGCAAGGTTCCGGCGGCCGGAACCGTCTGCAAGTAGCGGCGTGTCCCCGGCGGACCCCCGGGGCCTGGCCGTGCGTGCCAGACGCCGCACGGCAAACGGCAGTTCGACGACAGGGCCTAGTCTTCTGAGTCAGGAATTCTGTTCAGATGTGTAGGCTTGCCTTATGGCACGGACGGGGCGGCCGAAGGCTGAGTTGACGTTGTCGGACGAGGAGCGGGCCGCTCTCGAGGGATGGGTGCGGCGTCGTTCGACACCGCAGGCGTGGGCCCTGCGGTGTCGGATTATCCTGGCCTGCGCCCAGGGTGCCTCGAACAAGGACGTGGCCGCTCAGCTCGGGGC
>NZ_JBHVWT010000015.1:118441-180076 GCF_042882135.1 Streptomyces sp. NPDC058240 | reverse complement strand
AGAACCGCCCGAAATCCAAGCGACCGCCCTACCGCAAGAGCGAACGGACCACCAGTAAACACACAGAGTGACGACAGAAGCTAAAATCGCAAGCTTAGTGGTCAACGTCGCAAGTCCTCCGGGGGTTGACGGAGAGGTAGAGCCCGTGGGAGGTGCAGGCCAGAGATCGAGGGTGGCGCGGTAGGGACCCGCAGACGCCATCTTCAGCCATGCACCGTCAGCAACGGCCCGTCGAGCGGTGTGCAAAGATTCCCTGAAGCGCGCGGACTGAGTGGATGATGGGAGTTCCCTCGATGGAATTCAACGCTTACCGGGAAGCTCTGGCAGAAATCTACTTGGCGTCCGAAGGATGGCTCGAGCTTTCTTCGTCGGCGTCTATAGCCGAACTTCGAGATATTGAGAACGATCTTGGATTCTCTCTGGATCCGGGATTGCGAGCGGCATGGTTGGAGGCAGATGGGGGGCCAGCTTGGATGCCAGTGTTCGCCAGACCGGGATATCTGAGCGGTTACGACTTTCTCTCTATTGAGGCAGCGGCTGAGCGGCGACACTCCATGAAGCGCAACGCCCCACGCTATGCCGGCTATCTCGATCCACAGCCACGGGATCCTCGGATCCGGGCAGGCTGGTTCAATGACGGTTGGCTGCCGTTCGCCGCGCTCGGCGGAGGTGTAGGGATTCTGATACAGGATTATTGCCCTACGCAGGAGGGTGCTCCTGGTCAAATCATTGCATACACACATGATCCGGACGAGATGAGCTATGTCGCTCCGAGCTTTGAAGACCTGCTCGAAGAATCCATCGCTGAAATCTCTGCCTATCCGGAAGAATATATTCCCGAGCCTGAGGAATTCGACTAGATCGCCCCTCCCGGAAGTTCTTAAGAGATCAGCTTCAGGGCGAAGGATTCTGCAGGCGGGCTGTTGGCGGGGTGATTAACGACGTATCGTCAATTTCTGGCCGGTACTCGGATGTTGGGGCGCCCTCAGGCAAGATTGGTGGCACGGGTGCGGCCTGATGTCGGCTCCGTCCTCTGTCGCCCCCGAATGATCGGCCTCGTTGGCGCGCTCCTGCCGCACTGCTTCATCAGAAGCTGCCGTATGCCCAACTTCCGTCATTCCCAGCTCACTTGACACTATAGTGATCGCCGATTCGCCCTCCGACGACGGGGAGTACGGATGGGGCTGGACGGTGTTCTGGCGCATTTGACCTTCAGGGAACGCTTCACCCGCAAGAGGGTGCGTTTCGAGCGCAGATCGGGTGCGCTCATCGTCCAGGTCGAGGGTGTCCCCGCCCCCGTCAGGCAGTGGCTCGGTGCTCTGCTCAGGAGCTACCGCGGCATCGTGCCGGTCAACAATCCGAGCGATGTCCAGGCAGGGCAGGACGAGGAAGGCCTGGTCGTCGAGCAGTTACAGGCGATGACCGAGGGGTGCGGCTACGGCGGGCGAGTCGCTCATGGCCTGCCCATAGTCTTCCCGCGCTTCGCGGCCGCCCGCACGGCGCTCTACGAATGGCAGCCCGTCCCCACACAGTCCCACCCGCGACGGATCGGTGACCTGAAGCGGCAGATCAGGGAGGCGATCACCGAGGAGCGCCGACAGACCCTGCCCGAGCTGCGCCCCCGGCTGAATCCCCTCCTGGACGACCCGTACGTCAATGAGCGCATGGGCGGCGGGCTGGTCGGGCTCGTCCTGAAGGTGATCAACGCGTTCAGGTTTCCCCACCACCGGACGGTCCGCTGGTACGGCACCCGGCGCTTTCCCCGGCAGCGCACCTTCGAGGCGGTCTGCGAGGAGCTGGAACGGCTGCGGAGCGAGCCCGCGGCGGCGAAACAGCTTCTGCTCGTCGAGGCGCTGCTCGCCGACATCGACGCGCACTACGGTGTCGTCCGCCGCCTGAACAGGGCGCGCCGCCCCGTCCTCCTGCTGCCCGACGTGGACACCGTGCCCGCGCGGCGGATCATCCGGGACCGGCTCATCGAGGCGTACGACGGAGAGTCCCGCGCCCTGCGCGTGTACCCCGTGGTCATCACCACCTCGCAGCCCGGCGGGGCCACCCCCGCCGCGGGCGCAAAGCCGCCCGTGCCGGCGGACGGTCTCGCGGAGGCGATCGGCGGGCGCTTCGCCGAGCGGGTGCGCGTTGCGGAGGAGCGGAGCCGCGGCCTTTCCACGCCGCTGCCCAGCCGTCTGGTCCAGGTCAGCCTGGACGACGCGCCCGACCCGCGGCCCGGACTCCGGCCGGGCCGCCGCATCCTGGGGCCGGTGACGGCCGTGGTCACGGCGCTGGCGCTCGCCACGGCCGGACTCGGCACCTACTACGGCTTCTTCCGCGAACCGGAGAGTTGCGGCAAGGGCCTTGAGGTGCACGGCGCGGAGTGTCTGGGCGTCTCCGACGGCACGGGCGTGTTCATGCCCTCCGTCGATGGCATGCCCGAAGTCTTCGCACGTATCGCGGAACAGAACAGGGCGGTCGCCGGTGCCAAGCACGCGACCGTCGCTCTGCTCATCCCGATGGAGTCGGACAACCCTGCGGTGCAGCGTCAGATCCTCAGTGAGGTCCAGGGCGCCTACCTGGCCCAGGCCGGGGCCAACGGGGTGGACTCCGCGAAGCCGCCCATCCGCCTCGTCCTCGCGAACCCGGGCAAGGGCTACGGGAAATGGAAGGAGACGGTCGATCAACTCCAGCACCAGGAAACCGACTTGCGGGCCGTCGCCGGATTCAACCTCAGCCTGACGAAGACCAAGGAAGCTCTCACGTATGTGACCAATACGCTGAAGCTCCCGGCCGTCGCCAGTGTGGTGACGGCCGATGACTTCTCCAACCCCGAAGGCAAGGAAACGGTTCCCTTCCCCGGCCTCGCGCGGGCGGTGTCCACCACCAAGGAACAGGCCCGCGCACTCCTCGCCTTCGATCCGGACCTGGCCGGGGCGGAAACGGCCCTGGTCGCCGACGACCGGCCGGGCGACGACTACAACCGCTCCCTGCGGGACGCCTTCGCCGAGGCCAGAGCGGGCAAGGGGCAGGGCGGGGTCCAGGACATGCGCTTCGAGTCCCCGGGCGTCGAGGAGGCCGGCGTCACCCCGAACGAGTTCGAGGACTTCGCGGGAAACATCTGCCGTTCCAACGCCCACGTCATCTACTTCGCCGGCCGAGCCCTCCACCTGAAGCTCTTCGTCAATAAACTGGCCACCACCTACTGCCGGGAGAAGAAGTCGTACACGGTGATCACCGGCTCCGACGCCACGACACTCGACCAGCGCCTCGACGACCGGCACCGCGCCCTGCTCCGGGGCGACCCGGGATCCGGCAAGCCGTCCGTCACCATCCGTTACGCCGCCCCGGCGCACCCCGACGCCTGGAGCATCGAGCTGCGGAGGTGGCAGCAGGACCCGAAGCGGAGAGGACAGCAGCCGCCGCTCTATCTCAGGGAGGCCCAGGACGCGATGGACACACTGCGGCAGGGCATCACGGAACAGGACGGAGCCATCGGTGACGTGTACCTCGACGACGGGCGCACCATCGTCACGTACGACGTCGTCCTGACCGCGTCCAGGGCGTTGGCGCGAGCGGTCCACACCAGTGGGCAGGAAGTGCCGACGGCCGACCGGATCCGCAAGGACCTCGGGAAGCTGAACGCCGATCTTCGCGTGCGCGGAGCCAGCGGCTGGATATGCCTCACCAACGCGGGCAACCCCTACAACAAGGCCCTGTCCGTGGTCCATCTCGAACCCGGCTCGAAACGGTTGACGTTCGAGGGGGTGGCCTGGCCGACCGGGCACGCTCCCGCGCGGGAGGACAACTGCGTGATCCCGGCGCATCCGTAGCCCGACGCGCGGGAGCGGGAGGCCGCGGCGACGGGGCCCGGCCGCGCCGGCCCCGCCCGCGAACGGGAGGGGCCGACACGGTCGTTACCGGGCCGGTGTCCCCGGGGACACCGGATTCGGCGCCGGGGCGTAGCCGGTGGGGCGGGTGGTGAACGTTCCCCGCCCCTGGGTCCGGCTGCGCAGCCGGGTCGCGTAACCGAACAGCTCCGCCAGCGGCACGGTCGCCGTGATCACCGCCGTGCCCGCCCGGGTGGTGGAGCCCGAGACCCGGCCGCGCCGTGCGGCCAGATCGCCGAGGACCCCGCCCACGGCGTCGTCGGGCACGGTGACGGTGACCTCCGCCACCGGCTCCAGCAGCACCATCGCGCTCGCGCGCAAGGCCTCACGGAGCGCGAACCGGCCGGCCGTGCGGAACGCCATCTCCGAGGAGTCCTTGGAGTGGGTGGCTCCGTCGGTCAGCGTGACCCGCAGCCCGGTCACCGGGTGTCCGCCGAGAGGGCCCTCGGCCAGTGCGTCCCGGCAGCCGGCCTCCACCGCCCGGACGTACTCCTGCGGCACCCGTCCACCGACGACGGTCGACCGGAACACGAAACCGGCATCGCCGCCGCTGCCACTGTCGTGGTCACCGCCGGCCTCCAACGGCTCCGCGTCGAGGACGACATGGGCGAACTGGCCGGCGCCCCCGTCCTGCTTCACATGCCGGTACACCAGCCCGGACACCCCGCGGGTGACCGTCTCCCGGTACGCCACCTGCGGCCTGCCGACGCCGATCTCCAGCTCGTGAGCACGCCGGATCTTCTCCACGGCGACCTCCAGATGCAGTTCCCCCATTCCCGAAAGCACCGTCTGCCCGGTCTCGGGGTCGGTACGGACCGTCAGCGAGGGGTCCTCCTCGACGAGCCGCGCCAGCGCCGTCACCAGCCGTTCGGTGTCGGTGCTCCGGCGGGCCTCCACCGCCACGGAGACGACCGGGTCGGCCGAGGTCGGCGGTTCGAGGACCAGGGGCGCCGTGGGAGCGCACAGCGTGGCCCCGGTGCGGGCCGCCTTCAGCCCGATCACCGCGACGATGTCCCCGGCCACCGCCGTCTCCACGTCCGAGTGCCGGCCGGCCTGCACCCGCAGGATCCGCCCGATGCGCTCGTGGCGCCGCCTCCCCGCGTCCAGCACCGTGTCCCCCTTCCTGATCGTTCCCGAGTACACCCGCAGAAAGGTCAGCCGTCCCGTGGCCGTCGAGTTCACCTTGAACACCAGCGCGGCGAACGACGCCGCCGGATCGGCGGCCCGCTCCTGCACCGCGCCGTCCAGGGTGCCGCGTACCGGCGGCACGTCCAGCGGCGAGGGCAGATAGGCCACGACGGCCTCCAGCAGCGGCTCGATCCCGCGGTTGCGGTAGGCCGAGCCGCACAGCACCACGACGGCCTCACCGGTACGGGTCAGGTCGCGCAGCGCGGCCGTCAGAGTCCGCTCGGAGACCGACGAGTCCGCGCAGAACTCCTCCAGCGCGGCCGGATGGAGCTCCGCCACCGTCTCTTCGACCAGCCGCCTGCGGCGCCGTGCCTCTTCGCGCAGCCCGTCAGGCACCTGCCCCTCCTCGTAGGTGTCGCGGCCGTCGGCCCAGACCAACGCCCGCATGCGCAGCAGATCCACCACTCCGGTGAAACCGTCCTCGTTCCCGATCGGCAGCTGGACCACCAGCGGGACCGTGTGCAGCCGGTCCCTGATCGAGTCGACCGCGGCGTCGAGGTCGGCGCCGGCACGGTCGAGCTTGTTGACGAACGCGATCCGCGGCACCCCGTGCCGGTCGGCCTGCCGCCACACCGACTCGCTCTGCGGCTCGACGCCCGCGACGGCGTCGAACACCGCGATCGCGCCGTCGAGCACCCGCAGCGAACGTTCCACCTCGTCGGAGAAGTCGACGTGGCCCGGGGTGTCGATCAGGTTGATCCGGTGACCGTCCCAGTCACAACTCACCGCGGCGGCGAAGATGGTGATCCCGCGGTCGCGTTCCTGGGAGTCGAAGTCGGTGACGGTCGTCCCGTCGTGGACCTCGCCCCGTTTGTGGACGGCGCCGGTGAGGTAGAGGATCCGCTCGGTGACGGTGGTCTTGCCCGCGTCGACGTGGGCGAGGATGCCCAGATTGCGGACGGCGGTCAACGGACTGGTGGGTTGACGGTGGAGTTCGGTACGCACGGCCCATGGCCTTTCGGAATGATCCGGAATGGGATGGCGCGCGATTCCCGGACGAACCGGCCTGTGATCAGGCCGGGCGAAGACCCCTGAAGCGGTGCGTCACACCGGTGTGCTGCCGCCCGTTGATATCAACACCGGGCAGTGCTGGGTCAGTTGTTCGTACCGGGGGACCGGTACGGGCCGCGCAGCCCGTACCGGGCGCACGAAGACACCAGGATCACCTCGTACCGCGACGGGGGAACGACGACAGCGGTGCGGTAGCGCACGGCCGGTCTCCCCTCGCTCGTCACGGTGCGCGCCGCAGTGTTGTCGCGGCGTGCGATTCGTGGCGAGTGTAGTGAACCCCGGTACGGGCAGGGAACCGGATTTCGAGGCCGCCGCTGCCGGGGAGAGCGGGCGTGCTGCGCTCCCGTTCCGTCGATGCGTGTACCGGCGTCTGTCCACATGTGCCTTGCCAGAAACGGACGTTGAAGGCGGCGGCGAATGATGAAACGATCCGGTGGACCGCAGGGGGCAAGGGAAGGAACCGCATCGATGGACGAGGATCACGGCCTCGCCGCCGCCACGGTGTTCGACGCACTGGGCACCGATTACGAGCGGGCATTCGGCGGATCCGCCGCCCACCGCGCTTCGTTGCACCGGTTGTTGGGCGATCTCGCGCCGCACAGCCGGGTCCTGGACGTCGGCAGTGGAACGGGGCGGCCGACCGCACGGACCCTGACCGAGGCCGGCCATGAGGTGCTGGGGGTCGATGTCTCGCCCGTCATGGTCGAACTGGCGGCCCGGCAGGTTCCCGGCGCGGCCTTCGAGTGCGCCGACATCCACGAACTCCCCCTGGAAGAGGGAAGTTTCGACGCGGTCTGCGCGTACTTCTCATTGCTTCAGATGTCCCGCGAGGACCAGTCCCGGCTCCTGCGGAAACTCGGGCGGCTGCTGGTTCCCGGTGGCCATCTGGTCGTGGCCACGGTGCCGCTGGACGTCGAGGACTTCGACGTCGTCTTCATGGGGCACGAGGTGCGGGCCACGAGCTTCGGTCCGGAGGAGTTCACCGAGCTGGTCGCCGAAGCCGGCTTCTCGGTGCTGTGGGAGCAGAGCACCCTCTTCACGCCGGAGTACGAAGCGGCGGTGGCCGAGCCCCAGTTGTTCCTGCACTGCCGACGGGCCTGACACCGGGCCCGGCGGTTTTTCAACGCTCGACCGGCAGCCGTTCCGGGCGACGCGCGCGCCGGACCCCGGGACACCGCCGGGCAAGGGCGCCGGGGCGCCCGCCCGACCGCAGCGGGCCCTTCCAGTGCCGCAGTGCCTGCCTGCCGCACCCACGCCACTGCGCGGGCGAGACGGGTACGGCCTGCCCGCCCCGCGTGGCCAGCGCGTTCACCGGAGTCATCGGATCCGTCGCCATGGTCTTGGCGAGCAGCACGCCGATCACCAGCGGGGCCAGGGAAAGTGCCAGGGTCGTGCCGGCTGCGGTGACCTGCTGGATGCGGGGGCGGAGCGGTGCGTCAGGAAGCATGACTGTCATTCGACCAGCGGCTGCCCGCCGCCGGATCGGACGACGTACTCAGCTCGACCCGCCCTCGTACTCACGCCCGGATGCACGAGGGCTGGCCACCACGCCCGTCCGGTGACGGGCCCTACGCGTTGGTGCCGGGACCGGAGCCCGCTCCCGAGGCGGCCTTGATCCCCTTGGTGATGTCGTCCATGACGGAGAGCGCGGGGGCCTTGGCATTGATGTCGAAGCCGGACCGGACCACGATCAGCATGTCCTTGGAACGGGGCGACGGGAAGGCCAGCGACTGGACGTACCCGTCGTCACCGCTCTTCGTCACCACCTTCCAGCGCACCACGTAGCCCTGCTCGCCTGCCACGGTGACCGGTTCGGACTTGAGTTCCTGATGCGAGGTGATGCCGCCGTAGATCTTCTCGCCGTACGACTCCGTGGCATTGGCGGAGATGTCCTTCACCGCCGTGGCCTTCGCCGTCGTGGTGTCGAGCTTCAGGCCCTTCGCGGGCATGGAGAACACCCCGCCGCGCACGCACTGCTCGGACGTGTCGCCGGGACAGGGGTAATCACCCGTGGTCACTCCCGCGCCGGCGATCCCGGAGCTGCCCTTCCAGCCGTCGGGCACCGGCAGACTGATCCCGCTGGTCAGGTCCGTGGCGTAGCCGTCCTCGGTCTGCGGCATCTGCCGCTCGGGGCCCCTGCTCTCACCGCCGCCGCCTCCGCCCGGCGCGCCCGGCCCGCGGCCGGGAGCCTCCGACGGTGCGGTGGACGGAGTCGGGGCCGCGTGTTCGTCCGTGTCGCCGGACTTGTCCGACAGCAGGAAGACGCCGCCCCCGATGGCGGCGAGGACCACCACACCGGCGGTGATGCCCAGTCCGATGCGCGTCCGGCGGCGCCGGACCACGGCGGGCGGCACGCGGAGCTGGTCGGTCCACCGGGTGCCGTCCCACCAGCGCTCGTGGATGGGGCCGATTCCTGTATACCCGGGGTCTGGGTGCCAGCCGGGAGGGCTCATCTGGGTCACGCGCCCCACCGTAGAACGGTTGCGTGAGAATCGCATGAATCAGCTGTGCCGGCGGGGTCCTCCGCCGTCCCCGCGTCAGCCACTGTGGGAGGTCGAACGATGAGCGAACAACCAGCCGTGCGGATCGAGCGCGACGGCGCCGTGTTCACGGTGATCCTGAGCCGGCCCGAGGTCCGCAACGCCGTGGACGGGCCGACCGCGAGCCGACTGGCCGACGCCTTCCGGGAGTTCGACGAGGATCCGGACGCGTCTGTCGCCGTGCTGTGGGGCGACGGCGGAACGTTCTGCGCGGGCGCAGACCTGAAGGGCATCGGTACGGAGCGGGGCAACAAGGTCCTGGCCGACGGCGACGGGCCGATGGGGCCGACCCGTATGCGGCTGAGTAAGCCGGTCATCGCGGCGGTCTCCGGTCATGCGGTGGCCGGAGGCCTGGAGCTGGCCCTCTGGTGCGATCTCCGGGTGGCCGAGGAGGACGCGGTGTTCGGGGTGTTCTGCCGCCGCTGGGGTGTGCCGCTGGTGGACGGCGGAACGGTACGGCTGCCGCGGCTGATCGGTGAGAGCCGGGCCATGGACATGATCCTCACCGGGCGGCCCGTCCCGGCCGCCGAGGCGTACGCCATGGGGCTCGCCAACCGGATCGTGCCACCCGGCGAGGCACGCGGCGCGGCGGAGCGGCTGGCCCGGGAGATCGCCGTGTTCCCGCAGTTGTGCCTGCGCCACGACCGGCTGTCGGTGCGCGAGCAGCACGGTCTGAGCGAGCCGGAGGCGCTGGCCGCGGAGTACCGGCACGGTCTGGTGCCGCTGACCGCGGGGGAGACGCAGGCCGGGGCCGAACGGTTCGGGGGCGGTGCGGGCCGCCACGGATCCTTCGACGAGTGACCGGTGGACCGGTGGCGGGGCCCTGCCCCGCCGCCGTCGGCCGGACCGAAAATTTCGACTACGCCGCCTCGCGAGCCGCCTACGCTCATCGGATGTCGACCCACCAGTACCCCGCCAAGCCCCGGCCCGGTGACCGTGTCGCCGTGCTGTCCCCCTCCTCCGGCCTCCCCGGCATCCTGCCCCTGCCCCATGAACTGGGACTGCGCAGGCTCCGCGACGAATTCGGGCTCGAACCCGTGGAATACCCGACGACGCGGAAGATGGGCTCCACCCCGCAGGAACGGGCCGCCGACATCCACGCGGCGTTCGCCGACCCGGACATCAAGGCCGTGATCTCCAGCATCGGCGGCGACGACCAGATCACCGTGCTGCCGCACCTGGAGCGCGACCTGTTGCGCGCCAACCCCAAGCCCTTCTTCGGGTACAGCGACAACACCAACCTGCTGGTGTTCCTCGAAAACCTGGGCATCGTCGGCTACCACGGCGGCACGGTGATGGTCGAGATGGGGCGTCCCGGCGCGATGCACCCGCTGACCGCCGACTCCCTGCGGGCCGCGCTCTTCACCCGCGGTGCCTTCGAACTCACCCCGTCCAAGGAGACCAACGGGGCGAACGGCCGGTGGGAGGAGCCGCGTACCTTCAACTCCGAACCCGAGATGCGGCCCTGCAACGGCTGGATATGGCACAACGCCGACGGCCGGACCGTGAAGGGCGAGAGCTGGGGCGGAAGTCTGGAGATCCTGTCCTGGATGCTGATGGCCGATCGCGAGATCCGGCCGGTGGAGAGCTACGCGGGACGGGTGCTGTTCCTCGAAACGTGTGAGGAGATGCCTTCGGCGGAGGAGGTCCACCGGATTCTGCGGAACATGGGGGAGCGGGGTCTGCTCGCACAGTTCCCCGCCCTCCTCATGGGCCGGGCCAAGAACTGGTCGTTCGAGCAGCCGCTCGACGCCGAGGCGGGGGAGCGGTTCCGCGAGGAGCAGCGGCAGGCGGTTCTGCGGGCGTTGAGCGAGTACGCCCCCGAGACCATGGCCGTCCTCGACGTAGACCTCGGTCACACCGACCCGCAGCTGGTCATACCGTTCGGCGGACAGATCGAGGTGGACGGAGTGGGCCGCCGCATCGTCGTCACCTACTGAGCCGGGAAGGGGCGGGGAAGCGGGCGCGGGGGCGCGGGCGGCGCCGGATCTTTGGTCCGACCATATGTGGTGTGTGACATAGTTGAAGACCGGGCAGCAGAAGCGACGGCAACCGGACGATTCCGGCCGAGGCAGGGGGTGACGGATGCCTGTCGAATGGCAACCCGTACGGCAGTCCCGTACGCATGAGCTCGTGCTCCAGAGCATCGAGGAGCGGGTGTTCGCCGGCGAACTCCGGGCGGGCGACCGGCTGCCGCCCGAGCGTGAGCTCGCGCCGGTGCTCGGGGTCAGCCGGTCCGCGCTGCGCGAGGCGCTGAGGGTGCTGGAGACCATCGGTGTGCTGGTCGCACAGCCGGGCCGGGGGCCGGATGCCGGGGCACGGATCGTACGCAACCCCGACGACGCGCTCGGGCGGCTGCTGCGACTGCACTTCGCGCTGGGCAGCTACAGCCTGGAGGATGTCCTGGAGGCGCGTGTCGTGCTGGAGAGGTCCAGTTTCGAGGCGGCCGCGCGGCATGCCTCCCCGGAAGACCTCGACGAGGCGGAGACGCTGGTCGTACGTATGGGGGAGCCGGATGTCGCGGTGCCGGAGTTCAACGATCTGGACACCCGGTTCCATGTGCACATCGCCCGCAGCTCCGGCAACGAACTGACCTCCACGCTCACCTCCGCCGTCCGCGAGTCGGTGCGACCGCTGATCCTGCGGGCGCTGGAGGAGGCCGAGGACTGGCCGGCCACGGCCGCCGCGCTCAACGCGGAGCACACCGAACTGCTGAGGCTGGTGCGCGCGGGCAAGGGTGCGAAGGCCGCCGACCTGGTCGAGCGGCACATCCGCAGTCTCCACGGCACGCTGGTCGACGAGAACTCCGACCGGGCGCGACGGGATTCCTGACACATGGACGCGGGCTCCGGCCGGGTGGGCCGGAGCCCGGTGCACGTGGGTTCAGGTGTTGTCAGGTGCATGCAAAATGACGCCGGCTCGTGGCGCCACAGCCTTCATGTTCCGGACCGAGGCTAGTATGGTCGGACCATAAAATGCAGAAGATCGGAGAGACCCCATGCGCATCGGACTCTTCGCCACCTGTCTGGGAGACACGCTCTTCCCCGAGGCGGTGAAATCGACCGCGGTCCTGCTCGCCCGCCTGGGCCACGACGTGGTGTTCCCGCCGGGGCAGACCTGCTGCGGTCAGATGCATGTCAACACCGGCTATCAGCGTGAACCCGTGCCCCTGGTGCGGAACTTCGCCGACCAGTTCGGCGACACCTCGATCGACGCCGTCGTCATGCCGTCCGGATCGTGCGCGGGCTCGGTCCGCCATCAGCACGAGATCGTCGCCGAGCGGTACGGGGACGCGGCCCTGCGCGCGGGCGTCGCCACCGTCAAGGCCAAGACATACGAGCTGTCGGAGTTCCTCGTGGACGTCCTGGACGCCGAGGACGTCGGCGCGTACTTCCCGCACCGGGTGACGTACCACCCCACCTGTCACTCCCTGCGCATGCTCCGCGTCGGCGACAAGCCCTTGAAGCTGCTCCGTGCGGTCGACTCCATCGACCTCGTCGAGCTCCCCGAAGCCGACTCCTGCTGCGGGTTCGGCGGCACCTTCGCCGTCAAGAACGCCGAGACGTCGACCGCGATGCTCCAGGACAAGATGCGCAACATCGCCACCACCGGGGCCGATGTCTGCACCGCGGGCGACTCGTCCTGCCTGATGCACATCGGCGGCGGACTCTCCCGGATCAGGTCGGGCACCCGCACCCTGCACCTCGCACAGATCCTCTCCGCCACCCGCACCTCGCCGTACGTCCCCACGGAGGCCGTCCGATGAGCAGCACCTTCCTCGGCATGCCCGCGACCCCGCCCCGTTCCCCGTACGGAACGGGCAATCTGCGGGGCGACCGGAAGTTCCCCAAGGCCGCACACGACGAGCTGCGCAACGAACAACTGCGCCGCAACCTCGGCCGGGCCACCCGCACCATCCGCGCCAAACGCCTCGACGTCACCGGTGAGCTGCCCGACTGGGAAGCACTGCGCGATGCCGGTTCGGCCATCAAGACCGACACCATGAACCGGCTCCCCGAACTCCTGGAACAGCTGGAGCGGAAGGTCACCGAACGCGGCGGCACCGTCCACTGGGCGCGCGACGGTGTCGAGGCCAACGAGATCGTCACCCGGCTGGTCAAGGCGACGGGCAGCAGCGACGTCATCAAGGTCAAGTCGATGGCCACGCAGGAGATCGGCCTCAACGAACACCTCGAATCGGTCGGCATCACCCCGTACGAGACGGACCTCGCCGAACTGATCGTCCAGCTCGCGCACGACAAGCCGTCGCACATCCTGGTGCCCGCGATCCACCGCAACCGCGACGAGATCCGGCAGATCTTCCTCAAGGAGATCCCGGGCGTCGACCCGGCCCTGGACAACGTACCCGCGCATCTCGCCGCCACCGCCCGCGCCTATCTGCGCGAGAAGTTCATGACGACCAAGGTGGCGGTTTCCGGCGCCAACTTCGGCATCGCCGAGACCGGGACCCTCGCCGTCGTGGAGTCCGAGGGCAACGGCCGCATGTGTCTGACGATGCCCGACACCCTGATCACCGTCATGGGCATCGAGAAGGTGCTGCCGCGCCATCAGGACCTCGAAGTCTTCCTTCAGCTGCTGCCGCGCTCCTCCACCGGCGAGCGGATGAACCCGTACACCTCGATGTGGACCGGGGTCACCCCGGGCGACGGACCGCAGGACTTCCACCTGGTCCTGCTCGACAACGGACGCACCGCGGCGCTCGCCGACCGGATCGGACGCGAGGCCCTCAACTGCATCCGCTGCTCGGCCTGCCTCAACGTCTGTCCGGTGTACGAACGGGCCGGCGGCCACGCGTACGGATCGACGTACCCCGGACCGATCGGTGCGGTCCTCACTCCGCAGCTCGCCGGGATGCACGCGGCCAAGGACGACCCCAACAGCTCGCTGCCGTACGCCTCCAGCCTCTGCGGCGCCTGCTTCGACGCCTGCCCGGTCAAGATCGACATTCCGTCGCTCCTGGTCGAACTGCGCCACCAGAACACCGAACAGTCCGGTATGACGGCGGAGAAGCTGGCCATGAAGGCCGCGGCCACCGTCATGAAGCACCCGAAGCTCTTCACCGCCGCGCAGAAGGGCGCGGGCATCGGCCGCGTCATCGGTGGGCGGGACGGCAAGATCTCGCATCTGCCACCGCCGTTCGACGGCTGGAGCGAGAGCCGGGACACCGCGGCGCCGCCGAAGCAGACCTTCCGCTCCTGGCTCGCATCGGCCGAGGGCGCCGCGACGTTGCGGGCCGCCGCGGGCGAGTACGAGAAGAACCGGAAGCAGCACAAGGAGGAGGAGAAGTGACGACCGCTCGCGAAACGGTGCTGGGCCGGATCAAGGACGCCCTCGCTCTCGCCCCCGTCCCGGACACCACCGTTCCCCGCGCCTACCGCACCGGCCGCACCCTCCCCGACGACGAACGCCTGGCCCTCTTCACCGACCGGCTCGTCGACTACAAGGCGACGGTGCACACCTGCACCGCCGACCGCACGGCCCAGGTCGTCGCCGAGGTGCTGCGGGAGCGCGGGGCGCGGCGGATCGGTGTGCCGGCCGGACTCGACCCGCAGTGGCTCGACGGCTACGACGGCGAGGTCCAGCAGGACTCCGGCGACATCCCGGCGCCCCGGCTCGACGCCCTGGACGGGGTCCTCACCGCCTCGGCCGTCAGCTGCGCCGAGACGGGCACGATCTTCCTGGACGGCTCGCCCGACCAGGGGCGGCGGGCGCTGTCCCTCGTCCCCGACCTGCATGTCTGCGTCGTCGATCTGTCGACGGTCGAGGCCGGTGTGCCGGAGGCGGTGGCGCGGCTGGTGCCGCAGCGGCCGACGACGCTGATCAGCGGACCCTCGGCCACGTCCGACATCGAGCTGGAGCGGGTGGAGGGTGTGCACGGTCCGCGCACCCTGGCCGTGGTGATCAGAACGGACGTGTAGGGCCTTTCGGAGGGCGGGGTGCGCGGCGCGAAGACCGCGCACCCCGGCGTTCACCCGTGCGTGACCGTCACCGGCTCGAAGCTGATACGGGTCGTCGCCGCATCCTCCGCCCAGCTGACCTCCGCCACGTCCCCGTCCACCGTCACACCGCTCACCACCGCGTCGAGCGGCGTCGCGTCGGCGTCCGCGGTCAGCGAGGCGAGCGCGACCAGCACCACCGTGCCCTCGGCGGGCGCGGACAGCCGGGGCACCACAGCCCAGGGCGTGTACGCGGTGCCTTGCGGAGCCCGTACGCCGTCCCGGGACTCCCAGCCGTACAGGCCGTGCAGGGCGGAGGTCAGGGTGTCGTCGCGGCCGGTCGCCCAGCCCGTCTGCTCCGCCCGGGCCCCGTCCGGCGCGCCGAGCACCCGGTGCACCCGCAGCTCGTACCGGCCGCGCGCCACGGTGACGCTCTCCACCCGCATCCCCGGCACCATCGGCGAACCCGACGTGAACACCGGGCGGTGCCAGGAGGCGGCCCAGCCCCAGCCGTCGCCCCCTCCGGCGCCCAGCGCACGGATGACGCGGCGTTCACTGCGCGCCCCGGCGACGACCACGGCCAGATGGTTGTCCGCCGCGTTCGCCCTCGACGTGGGGCCGGTCACCGTGGAGTACGACTGGCGGCTGTACAGCGGATCGTCCTGCACACCCGACTCGCCCTCGTGCGGGCGCACATGGTCGCTGCCGTGGTTGTGCAGCCGTACGATCCCGTCCGCACGGGTCGACTGGACGAGCAGGCCCGGCGCGGGCAGCGCGAGCACCCGGTCGGGGCCCCCGCTCGGCGCGGGCTCCTCGGTCGCGGCCCACAGCGGATGGCCGTCCGGCGCGAGCAGCGCGACGAATGCCTTGGACGCCCAGTACGGCGACGCGGGCGCCGAGTAGTTCTGCAGCGACGCCTCGTGCGGGCCGTGCCAGCCCAGGTTCAGCAGCCCGTCCGTGCCGGTCGCGCCCCGGTCCAGGAAGTAGCGCAACGATCCACTGATCACCCGCCGCGAGGCGCCGGGCGTGAGCGGGGTGTGCCCGCTGACGGCGCCGAGCGCGACGGAGGAGGCGGCCGCGAAACGGTAGGTCAGCGAGCGGCCGAAGTGGATCGGCGCACCGTCGCCGCCGAACAGCAGCGAGAAGCCCTCCAGGTGCTCGCGCAGCCGGGCGCCGTAGTGCGCGGACAGCTCCGCGTCGCCCGACAGATACGCGTCCAGCACGGGGTAGAGGTGCAGCGCCCAGCCGTTGTAGTGGTCGAAGGCCCGGCCGTCGCCGTCCGCGTACCAGCCGTCTCCCCGGTACCAGCCCTCCAGCAGATCGAGGGCACGCTGCTTCGCCCGTGCAGTCTGGGCGTCACCACGGCCCACGGATTCCAGGAAGCCGGCCACGGAGTAGGGGAACAGATACCAGTTGTTGGGGGAGGGGACGTGCCGCAGTGCGTCGCGCAGCCACTCCTCGGTCCGGTCCTGGACCCCGGCGTCCAGCCGGTCCCAGAGCCACGGCCGGGTCAGCCGCAGGCCGATGGCGACCGAGGCGGACTCGACCATGGGCTGGCCGAAGACGGTGTGGTCGCGGATCAGCGGCCAGGATTCGGCATCCTCACGGCCGGGGGTACGGGTACCGGCCGCGAGCCCGTCCGCGTACCGGCCGAGCCAGCCGTGCGGGTCCTTGCCGTCCGCGCCCGCGACCCGGAAGGCGGCGGCGAGGAAGGTGCGCGCGTAGCCCTCCAGACCGTCGGAGCGCACTCCGGACGCGGACGGCCTTCCCGGCAGATCCAGCAGCGCGCCGCCCGGCGTGGCCCATTGCCAGGCGGCCCGGAGCAGCCCGTCCGCAGCGGCCTCCCAGTGCGCGCGGGTGTAGCCGGTGTACGGGCTCGACGCCCGGTCCTCGGCGGGGAGTTCGATGGGAGAGGTCGGGTGGGGAGCGGTCATGCGAGAAATGCCAGCCTTTCGCGTCGTACGGGATGGGCGAAGCCGTCGCCCGCGGCCCAGCGGCCGGCCTCGGCCGCCGCCAGATCGACCAGTCGCCGCCACTCGTTGCCCTGTGAGCCGGCGAGGTGCGGGGTGATCAGAGCGTTGTCGCACTCCCAGAGGGGGTGTGCGGCGGGCAGCGTGTCGGGTTCCGTGACGTCGAGGATCGCCCGGATCCGGTTCTGCCGGAGTACGTCGGTGAGCGCGTCCTGGTCGACGACGGCGCCCCGCGCGGTGTTGATGAGCACGCCGTCCGGGCGCATCGAGGTGAGCAGTTCACGGCTGACGAGCCCGCGGGTGGCCGGCAGCAGCGGGGTGTGGACGCTCACCACATCGCTCTGTGCGAACAGTTCGGCCAGGCCGACGGGCCGGACGCCGAGCGCGGCGGCCTCCGCGTCGGAGACGTACGGATCGTGCAGCAGGACGGGCAGGTCGTAGGGCCGCAGCAGTTCGATGACGCGTCGGCCGATCAGCGAGGCGGACAGAATGCCCACGGTGCGGCCGTAGTTCCCGACCCGGGCGGGGGTGGCGAGCCAGTTGTCGCGGTGGCGTTCCGCCCGGTAGTCGCGGGCCCGTTCCAGGACTCGTTTGCCGGAGAGCAGGATCATCGCGACGGTGTACTCGGCCACCGGCAGGGCGTTGGCGGCGGCTGCCGACGACACCTCGATGCCGCGTTCCCAGCAGGCCTCGGTGATGTGTCCGCGGACGCTGCCCGCGGTGTGGACGACCGCGCGCAGGCGCGGCGCCGCGTCCAGGGCGGCCGCGTCGAGCGGTGGACAGCCCCAGCCGGTGACCAGGATCTCGACGTCGGCCAGCACGGCGCGGGCCCGGTCGGTGCCGAAGTCGTCGAGAACGGGCAGGGGCGAGAGGTCGCACACCTCGTCGAGCGCGGCCAGGGACCGGGCATCGAGGAGCGCGGCCGCGGCGGCCGGTTTCATGGCGACTGCGGCGCGTGGACGGCTGCGGGCGACCGGGGTGCCAGAGGCAGTGGTGGGCATCTTTCTCCTGGTAGGGGGCGGACTGATGGCAGGTCAGGGTGAACATCGCGACCAGCACGATCGACGGACGCACCAGTGGAGTCCTGACCTGGAGCGCGGTACGGACCGGACCCGCGCAGCGCGGACCAGAAGGTGATGCGGGCGGCGCGCTTCCCGCCCCGGTTGCCCGGGGTGACGGTGCTGACCGGTCCGGACGACCCGTCGGCGCCGCCGCAGGCGCCGAGCGCACCTGCCAGGGGCAGGGCGGCGATCGTGGCAAGCACGGATCGAGGGCTCTGTCGACCGGGCATGTGCGCCTCCCGCGGCTTCTGAAACGGCTCACGGGGAATCCTGATCGGCTGATCGGTACTGGTCAATAGATCGCTCAGAGGAAGATCAAAGCGGTCAAACGCTCACTTCATGGAAAGCGGCGGTTCCTGTGCCGATCCGCGCACCTCAAGAGTGGGCAGCAGCTCCGTCCGGCGCACCGGACCTGTCGCCCCGACGGCCCCGGACAGCCGGTGGAGCAGCAGCTCGGCGGCGGCCCGGCCGATCTCCGCCTTCGGCGGTGCCACCGCCGTCAACGGCGTGCTGCCGAGGGCCGCGACCACATCGTCGTACGCCACCACCGAGCAGTCCCGCGGCACCTCGACACCGCTCTCCGCCAGCCGCTGCACCAGCATCAGCGCATCCACGTCGCCGTGCAGCACGGCCCCCGTGGCGCCCCGCTCCCGCAGCAGCGCCGCGAGGTCGAGAGCGGCCCGGCCGTCGGCCGCCGGCGCGGCCCCGCGGGGCTCCGCCGCGGCCCCCGGGGAGCTCAGCACCACCGACCAGTCCTCCACCTCCGGGCGCGCCGCCGCGATCTCGGCGAACGCCGCCCGGATGCTGCGTGCCGTCGGACTGTCGTCACGGGCGGCCAGCACGATACGGCGATGCCCCAGCGACACCAGGTGCTCCACGGCGAGATGCGTTCCGTACCAGTGATCGGAACACACGGAGTCCAGGGCGTGCAGCGCGCTGCCCGGCCGGGGCCGCCGCTCCATCAGCACGGTCGGCACCGCCACGTCCGCGAGCCAGCCGTAGTCCAGCTCCTCCGAGCGGGCGCTGGGCCAGCGGGGCGCGATCAGCAGCCCGCGTGCCCCGTCCGCCAGCGCCCGCTCCACCAGAGGACGTTCGGCACCGGCCGACGGGGGCGCGATGTGCAGGGCGATCCGTATCCCGGACTCCTCCAGGACGGACCGGGCGCCGTGCAGGGTCTCGTACAGGTACGTATGCCGCTCCGGGACGACCAGGGCGACCGCCCCGGCGTCCCCGGCCGGCTCCTCGCCCCGGGCCGCCGGGACCGCGGCGGTCGGCACCGGCTCCCGCGCCGGGCGGGCCACCCCGTGGCCGCGGCGCAGCCGCCCGACCCGGGCCAGCTCCTCGACGTCCCGCCGGACCGTGACCACCGAGACGTCCAGCTCGGCCGCGAGCACGCTGACCTTGACGGCGCCGCGCGATTCCACCACCGAAAGGATTCGCTGACGCCTGAGTTCAACCGGCTCCCGCATGCTGCTGGCCCCCTCGCCGTACCGCCGCGCGTTGTTCGTTTGAACGCTTCCAGTGAGCGTTCGGGTCGCAGCATAGCGATCAGCCCTCGGGTGTCCACGGGTGCGGACCGTCCCGTACACCCCACCAGCCCCAGGGGGGCTCTTGCGGCTCTCGCACAACGGCGCCTAACGTCAACGGACTTGGGGCCGATCGCCGAGGGGAGGGGCACATGGAGATCAAGAAGGTAGTGGTCCGCGAGGAAGAGGCGAAGAACCGCGAACGGCAGACGATCGAGAAACGCCCGACGCGCTGAACCGGGGTGTTCCGGTGCAGCCGGCGCAGGACGCGACCGACCCGCCGGGGACGGCGCGCCGCGGCCGGACAGTGACGAAAAGGGCGGACGCCGGGCACGACCCGGCGTCCGCCCCCGTGCCGTGGGAGACGCAGTGCGCATACATCTGGTGACCATGCCGTGGCAGCCGATCGAGCTTCCCTCGCTCCAGGTGGGGCTGCTGCACTCGCTGCTGGACCGTACCCGGCCGGACGACGAGGTGCGCGAGTTCCACGGCTCCCTGCGCTGGGCGGAATTCCTGCTGGAACGCTCGCGGGGGGCGCTGCGGCCCGGCGACCATGTCGCGGTCGGGAGCGAATCCATCTTCGACGGTCTCGGGGACTGGGTCTTCTCCGGCGTCCTGTACAACGATCCCGAATGGGGTGTGGCACAGCTCAAGGAGTACGCCACCCGGCGCGGTACCGACATATCCACCGCGACCGCGATGCGGGTCCACGCGGCGGAGTTCATCGACGAGAGCGCGAGCGCGATAGTCGACGACGCACCCGATGTCGTGGGATTCACCTCCACGTTCATGCAGAACGTCTCCTCGCTGGCGCTCGCGGCGGAGCTGAAACGACGCCGCCCCGGGCTGACCGTCGTGTTCGGCGGCAGTAATTGCGACGGCCCGATGGGCCACGCGCTGCACCGCAACCACCGTTTTGTCGACCATGTGGTGCGCGGGGAGGGGGAGTACGCCCTGCCCGCCCTGCTCGCCCACGTCGAAGCGGGCACCGCACCGGCCGATGTGCCCGGACTCTGCTGGTGGGACGGGCCCGAGTCGCGTGCCAACGAAGAGTCCCGGCGCACCGTCGCACCCGGCGACATCCCCTCTCCCGACTACGACCTCTGGCAGGCGGCCATCGACGCCTCCCCGCTCGCGGAGTACGTCCATCCGAAACTGGTGGTGGAGGGGGCCCGCGGCTGCTGGTGGGGCGAGAAGCACCACTGCACCTTCTGCGGACTCAACGGATCGGCGATGACCTTCCGCGCCAAGACCGGAGACCGGCTCTGGGACGAGGTCGACCGCCTGGTCCGGCGCCACCGCATCCTGGACATCGTCACCGTCGACAACATCATCGACATGGCGTACTTCAAGGACTTCCTCCCGCTCGCCGCCGACAGCGGCTGGGACCTGCGCATGCACTACGAGGTCAAGTCCAATCTCACTCCGGAGCAGCTGGAACTGCTCGCCCGCGCCGGTTCGGTCCATATCCAGCCCGGCATCGAGAGCCTCGACAACAAGGCTCTGGAGCTGATGGACAAGGGGGTCAGCGCGGCCCGCAACATCCGTACGCTCCGCGAGTGCGAGAACCACTCGCTCACCTGCTCCTGGAACTATCTCTACGGGTTCCCGGGAGAGCGCGCCGAGGACTACGCCCCCGTCATCGACCAGATGCCCGCTCTCGTCCACCTCCAGCCGCCCGGCGGCGCCCACCGCATCCAACTGGAGCGGTTCAGCCCCAACTTCGCCAACCCCGCGCTGGGCTTCCACCGACGGCAGCCCGCCGAGATGTACCGCCACGTCTACGACCTGCCCGAGGAACAGCTGGCCGACCTGGTCTATCTCTTCGACACCCCGCCCGCCGGGATCGGCGGCGAGACCGAGGCACGGCTGAAGGCCGCCGCCCGCGACTGGTACACCGGCCACCCCTCCTCGACCCTGGTCCTGGAACAGCCCGACGGCACGGACGGCGAGGAAGTGCTCCTCGTCCACGACCGACGGCACGGCTGGCCGCACCGTACCCACCGCCTGACCGGCTGGCGGGCCGCCGCCCTCCGCCATCTGGAGGCGGGCCGCACCCGGTCGGCGCTGCACCGGCTGCTCACGGCTGACGGAAACCCGCCGTCCGCCGAGGAACTCGGCACCTGGCTGGGCGACGCGGTCGCTCTGGGGCTCCTCTTCGACGACGGGCGGTCGTACGTGTCGCTGCCGACCTGGCACGTCCCGGTCCGGTCGGTCGAGCGCACCCGGGGCCCGGACGGGACGACCGACGGGCCATCGGGCGCGTCGGACAACGGAGAGAAGGCCACCGGATGAGCCCCCTGCCCGCACCCCCGACCCGTACCGCACCCGTCCTGCCGGCCGGACAGGTGCCGCACCGGATCCGAGGACGGCTGGTCACGGTGGACGAACCCCTGCGGCTGGGCGCGGGCGGCAGACCGGCGACGGCGGCGGTCCAGTTCCTGCGCGAGTGCCAGAGCCACGATCTCGTCGTGCGCTGGCTCCCGGCGACCGACGACCCGCTGTTCGCCGGGCCCGCGCACGAGGTGTCCGAGACGGCCGGGCTGCTGCGTCACCTGCCCGCCCCCGGCCCGCTGCCCGGCGAACCGCCGGAACTCACCGCATGGCGGGACCGCCATGCCTACGGACAGCTCTACCACCGGCGCGGACCGGACTTCGTCACCGTCATGGACCGCCGGGAGCCGTCGGCCGCGGCCCGCTTCACGATCGACGACCCCGACCTGCTCGCCACGTTCCACACCGTCCAGGACGCCACCGCCGTCGCCGCACTGAGCACCATCGGGCGGGAAGCGGTGGAGCTGCTGGCGGCGGAACGCCTCGCCTGGGTGACCGACGGCTGGGTGGTGGCCCTGCCACCCCGCATCCGCCGGTGGCCCGTCCCCTGCACCGACATCTGAGCCGGATGGAGCAGCTGCCGGACCCGCCTCCGCCTTCCGCCCGCACACAGACCGCCGGGACCGACCGTCCCGGACGTACCCTGCTGCGCCACCGACCGTTCGCGCTGCTGTGCGGGGAACAGATCGCCAGCTCCGTCGGGCGTCAGGTCACCACCCTGGCTCTCGCGCTGCTCGCCGTGACCCTGCTGGACGCCGGACCGTTCGGCGCCTCCGCGCTGATGGCGTTGAGCTATCTGCCGGGCGCGCTGCTCAGCCCGTTCGCCGGTGTGCTGGTCGACCGGGCGCGGCTGCGCGGCCTGACCGTGCTCCTCACCGTTCTTCAGGTGCTCGTCGTCGGTTCCGTCCCCCTGACGGCGGCCCTGGGCCGGCTCGGACTGCCCCAGCTGTACGTGGTGGCCACCGTGTCGGGCGCGCTGACCTCCATGCTCGCCGTCGCCCTCCAGGCGGCCCTGCCCCGGGTCGTGCACCCCGAGCAGCTGCTGTCCGCCAACTCGGCGCTGACCGGCGCCCGGACCGCCGGGCAGATCGGCGGCCCCGCGCTCGGCGGCGTGCTGGTGGGGCTGACCGGGGCCTCGACGGCGCTGCTGGCCGCCTGTGTGGCGTACGGCGTCGAGGCACTGCTGCTGCTCGCACTCCCCGCCGCACTCAACACCCCGGCACAGCGGGGCAATCGCGCGTCGGAATCCCGAACCGCCGCGCTGCGCGCGGGACTCGAAGTCGTGCGCGGCGAACGGCTGCTGCGCCGGCAGGTGCTCGCGGGGGCCGGATTCAACCTCGGCAGCGGGGCCGCCGACGCGCTCTTCGTGCTCTACGCCACCCGCGATCTCGGCCTGCCCGCCTGGCAGTTGGGGACGATCTACGCCGCGTTCAGCGTCGCCACCGTCCTCGGTGTGCTGCTGGCGGGCCGGTTCGCCGCCACCATCGGGCTGGCCAGGGCCACCCGGATCTGCGCGGTGGTGGCCGCCCTCGCGATCTTCCTGATCCCGGGCGCCTCCCTGGGACCCGGCTTCCCGGCGCTGCTCGCGTACCAGTTCCTCTTCGGCCTCGCGGCCACGGTCTGGGCCATCTCCATGACCACCACCCAGCAACTGATCACACCGCCCGAGCTCCAGGGCCGGGTCGCCGGGGTCCTGCAGGCCGCACTCATCGGCACGGTGCCGATCGGCGCGCTCGGCGGCGGTGCGCTCGCCGCCTGGCTGGGCAACGTCCCGGTGCTCACCGGCGGGGCGACGGTGTCGCTCCTGGCCGCCGCCTGTCTCTGGTTGCGATAGCCGGGGCCGCGGGGTCCGCCACGCACTCGGCCCTCCCGGAGCGCCCCCTGCCGTCGGGGCTGTTCCGGGAGGGCCGGGGAAGAGCCGGCTCAGACGATGCCTTCCTCGATCTCCGCCTGCTCGCGGGCGTTCCCGTACGCCGACGGGGTGCTGTACGAACGGCGGGCGACGAACCACCACACGGTGGCCAGGACCAGCACCGCGACCAGCGCGATCGACGCGTAGTTCATCGAGTCGACCGTCACCGGGGAGGACTGCGGGAGCAGGAACAGAACGGTCACGATGGCGACCCACACGACGGCGATCCAGCCGATCGGCTTGCTCCAGCGGCCCAGGTGCCACGGTCCGCGCTCGAACCGGCTGCCGGAGCGCAGCTTCAGGAAGATCGGGATCGCGTAGGCGGGCGTGATGCCGATGACGTTGATCGCGGTGACCGCACCGTACGCGGTGGCGGAGTACAGCGACGGCAGCGCGAGCACTCCGGCGACGACGACCGACAGCCACACCGCGTTGACGGGCGTCTGGGTGCGCGCGCTCACCTTGTGCCACAGAGCCGAGCCCGGCAGGGCGTTGTCGCGGCTGAACGCGAACACCATCCGGCTTGCGGCGGCGACCTCGGCGTTGCCGCAGAACAGCTGTGCCGCGATCACGATCAGCAGCATGGCGGTGGCCCCGGAGGTGCCCAGCGCGTCGATCAGGATCTGCGCCGGAGGCACACCGGTGGCGCTCTTCTGGGTGCCCGCGTAGTCCTGGATGGCGAAGGTCAGCCCGGCGAGCAGGACGAAACCGGCGACCCAGGAGACCCAGATCGCGCGGACGATGCCCTTGGCGGCCGTCACGGAGGCGTTGGACGTCTCCTCCGACAGGTGGGCCGAGGCGTCATAGCCGCAGAAGGTGTACTGCGCGAGGAGCAGGCCGATCGCCGCCACGTACAACGGGTTGTGCCAGCCCGTGTCATTGACGAACTCGGTGAAGACGAACGACGGCGACTGGTGGTGCGAGGGCACGATCGCGAGCACGGTGACGATCACCGCGACACCGGCGAGATGCCACCACACACTGATGGAGTTGAGCACGCTGACGAGGCGGACGCCGAAGAGATTCAGCACGGCGTGCAGGAGCAGGATGCAGACAAAGATGATCATTGTCTTGCCCGGTGTGGGAGTGAAGCCCCACTGCAGATTCATCAGCGCACCGGTGAACAGCGCCGCACCGTAGTCGATGCCCGCGATCGCGCCCAGCAGACCCAGCAGATTCAGCCAGCCGGTGTACCAGCCCCACTTGCGGCCGCCGAGCCGGTCGGCCATGTAGTACAGCGCCCCCGAGGTCGGGTAGGCGCTGGTGACCTCGGCGAGCGCCATGCCGACGCAGAGCACGAAAAGACCGACACCGGCCCAGCCCCAGAGCATCACGGCCGGTCCACCGGTCGACATGCCGAAGCCGTACAGGGTCATGCAGCCGGAGAGGATCGAGATGACGGAGAAGCTGATGGCGAAGTTGCCGAAGCCTCCCATACGGCGGGCGAGCACCGGCTGGTAGCCGAGTTCGCGCAGTCGCTCCTCCTCGTCCTTCGGCGGGGTTGCCTCCGCACCCGACTGGGTCGGGGTGGATATGGACATCGGGAAAACCTCCGTGAGCGGGATGGAAAGGGACGGACAGGATCGGTTCGGGGCGGGCAGGAGGCACGGCGTCGCGGCGCCTCCAGTCAGCGCTGGGGCCCCCGCCCGGGGGTACGGGGCGCCGCGAGACAGCGGCTGCGGGCGCGCAGGAAGACATCCTCGGCGTCTCCCGGGCCCTTGCGGCCACGTGTGCGGTACGCCCAGGGAACCGAGGTGAAATAGGGGCCAAGTTCCTCGAACACCGCTGCGGCCTCGGCGAATTGGAGGGCTCCCCACAGGGCGTGGGCCAGATGGTTGAGGTCGAGCAGGGAGTGGGAGATCGGTGTCGTACGGCGGAACCAGAGTTCCAGCGCACGGGCCGCGTCCCGTTCCGCGTCCTCGGTGACCCAGTGCAGGTCCAGGGCCTTCTCGTGGCCCTGTTCGCGGCGGTAGCGCTCGACCCGCACATACAGGGGCAGCACGTGCAGCGCGGAGCCGTCGGGTGCCGAAGAGGCCGCCCACTGGACGAAGTTGACCGCCTCCGAGAGGGAACCGCCGCCCTTTCGCGCGTATACGAACTGGAGCATCCGGTGATAGGCCTCGCGGTTGCACGGATCGCGTTTGTCGGCCTCCGCCAGCAGCCCCCACGGACCGGGAAAGAGCATCGGTCCCGGCGGATGCAGCCGGTGCTCCTCCAACTGCTGCCGCTCGTCCAGCTGGGACAGGGCCAGCAGGCACACCCATGGCACCGGGTCCGCGGGCGAGGCGTTCGCGGCCGTCCGGCAGGCCTGCCAGGCCTCCGCCCACAGCTCCTGGGCCCGGTGATGGCCCTCGCGGTGGGCGCGCACGGCACGCTCGACGACGACCCGCGCCTGCATCACCGCGGCGGCGACACTCCGGGGGTCCTCGGCCAGCCAGGCCTGCACCGCGTCCGAACCGGCGGCGACCGCCCCCAGCACCTGGGTGCGCTGGGTCCACAGGGTCCAGTCCGGCGTACTCTCCAGCAGGCTCCGCATGGACATCCAGCGGCCGGTGCGCAAATCCTGTAACGCGACGCGCAGATCGTTGTCATGGCCGGCCGGGTGGTAGACCGGCCGGAAATCACTGTTGGCCATGGACTCGCCCTGCCCCCGTACGACAGGCCGGCATGCGACGGTCGGAAGATCTCCTCAGCACGTCACGCAACCCGGCGGCGGCATGGAACCCGTGCAGATGCGAAAGGCCGGGGAACCGGTGAATCGGGGCTCGGTACAGGGTGTCGGTCTCATCAATCCTCAAGGACGTGGGGGGTGAAGCAGTCTGTTGAAAAACGAACTGCTCGAAAGTGTCCGGTTGTTGCCCGGCGGTGAGTGTAAGGCCAGTCACTCCGAACTCCGGACCGATTCGCGGATCTTACTCAAGTCAGCTGATTCCCCCGGACGTTGAAAGATGTACCGGTTCTTCCGGTCGTGACCTGGTCGGCTCTTGACGTACGCGGTGGTCTGCACCACTCTGGGCGGCGAGTTCAGTGATCACGCTTCCGTTCAAGCCGCAGAGCTTCCGCACCGCTGGAGAGTCGATGACAGGCCCGGTACTCGCCGTGGACCAGGGCACGTCGGGGACGAAGGCTCTGGTGATCTGTCCCGAGCGCGGCGTGATCGGTTCCGCTTCCGTTCCGGTGAGGCCCCGGCACGGCGCCGGGGGAGTGGTCGAGGCGGACCCGGCCGAACTGCTCGGCTCGGTCGTCGAAGCGGGCCGCCGGGCATTGCGGGAAGCCGCCGAACCGGTTTCGGCGGTCGGCCTCGCCAACCAGGGCGAGACGGTGCTCGCCTGGGATCCGGAAACGGGGCGGCCGCTCACCGATGCGATCGTCTGGCAGGACCGGCGCTCCGCCGCGATCTGCGAAGAACTCTCCCCGTACGATGAAGAGTTGACCCATCTCACCGGACTGCCCCTCGATCCGTACTTCGCCGCGCCGAAGATGGCCTGGATCCGCCGGGAACTGACCCGGGAGGGCGTCGTCACCACCACCGACTCCTGGCTCGTCCACCAGCTGACCGGAGCGTTCGTCACGGACGCGGCGACGGCCGGGCGCACCCAGTTGCTCGACCTCGACCGGGTCGGCTGGTCACCCCGGGCCCTGGACATCTTCGAGCTCGGCGACGAACGGCTGCCGGACGTCGTCGACTGCGACAGCACCGTCGGTACGACCACCGCCTTCGGCGGTGAACTGCCGCTGACCGGCCTGCTCGTGGACCAGCAGGCCGCCCTGCTCGCCCAGAACGCCCTGGACCCGGGCAATGCCAAATGCACCTACGGGACGGGCGCCTTCCTGCTCGCCCAGACCGGGCCCGCCCCGCGCCGCGGCTCCACCGGACTGGTCAGCTGTGTCGCATGGCGACTCGGTGGCCGAACGAACTACTGCCTCGACGGGCAGGTCTACACCGCCGCGTCCGCCGTCGACTGGCTCTCCGGCCTGGGGGTGATCTCCGGCGCGGCCGACCTCGACCCCGTCGGCGCGACCGTCCCCGACTCCGGCGGCGTCACCTTCGTACCGGCACTCGCCGGACTCGCCGCCCCCTGGTGGCGCGGTGATCTGCGCGGATCGGTGACCGGCCTCGGCCTCGGCACCACCGCGGGCCATCTGGTGCGCGCGCTGTGCGAAGGCATCGCGGCACAGGTCGTCGAGCTCACCGAGGCGGCCGCGACCGACCTCGGCTCGCCACTGACCTCGCTCCGCGTCGACGGTGGTCTGACCCGCTCCGAGCTGCTCATGCAGACCCAGGCGGACCTGCTGCAACGGCCCGTCGAGGTGTCCGCCCTGCCCGACGTCACCGCCCTCGGCGTCGGAGCGGTCGCCCGGCTCGGCCTCGACCCGCGCCTCCCGCTCCGCCGGGCCGTGCCCGACTGGAAGCCCGCCGCCGTGTACGAACCCCGGATCGGCGCCGACGAGGCGGCCGAACGGCTCGCCGGCTTCCGGACCGCCGTGCAGACCCTGCTGGACCATGCCTGAGACGTACGAGAGTCACACGATGAGCCCCACGATCACCACCGCCGGAGAACTGACGGCCGACGACCTGCCCGGTACCCGGCCGGACGGCGGGCCGGGCGCCCCGGTCTACGACGTGACCGTCGTCGGCGCAGGCGTCGTCGGCGCCGCCATCGCCCGGGAACTGGCCCGCTACCGGCTGCGCACCGCGCTCCTCGACGCCTCCGACGACATCGGCAACGGAACGTCGAAGGCCAACACCGCCATCCTGCACACCGGTTTCGACGCCGTACCCGGCTCACTGGAGGCCCGGCTCGTCCGCGAGGGGCAGCACAGACTCCGCGCGTACGCGGCCGAGACCGGCATTCCCGTCGAACGCGTCGGAGCCCTGCTTGTCGCCTGGGACGAGGAGCAACTTGCGGCACTGCCCGCCCTGTTGGCCAAGGCGAAACGGAACGACTACCACGCGGCACGGCTCCTGGACGCCGGTGAACTGCGCGCCCGCGAACCCCATCTGGGCCCCGGCGCCCTCGGCGCACTCGAAATCCCCGACGAGAGCATCATCTGCCCCTGGACGACGCCGCTCGCCTATGCCACCCAGGCCGTGCGCGCCGGAGTCCATCTGCACCTCAACTGCCGGGTGCGGCACATCGACAGCGGCGACGACGTCCACACCCTCACCACCACCCGGGGAACGCTGCACACCCGCCATCTGATCAACGCCGCCGGACTCCACGCCGACGAACTCGACCGGGAACTCGGCCACGACGACTTCACCGTCACCCCGCGCCGCGGCCAGCTCATCGTCTTCGACAAGCTCGCCCGCGGTCTCGTCGGCCACATCCTGCTCCCGGTGCCCACCGCCGCCGGCAAGGGCGTGCTGGTCGCACCGACCGTCTTCGGCAATGTGCTGCTCGGCCCCACCGCCGAGGACCTCGACGACAAGACCGCCACCGGATCGACCGCCGACGCGATCACCATGCTGCGGGAGAAGGGCCGCCGCATCCTGCCGGAACTGCTCGACGAGGAAGTCACCGCCGTCTACGCCGGACTGCGCGCCGCGACCGGCCAGGAGGACTACCGCATCCGGTCCCGGCCGGACCGGCGGTACATCGCCGTCGGCGGCATCCGCTCCACCGGGCTCACCGCCTCCATGGCCATCGCCGCCCATGTCATGGAACTGCTCGGCGACTCGGGCCTCGATCCCGGGACACCGTCCGAACTGCCGCCCGTCACCATGCCCAACCTCGGCGAGGCCTTTCCGCGCCCGTACCAGGACGCCGGACTCATCGCGGCGGACCCCGCGTACGGCACGCTGGTCTGCCACTGCGAACGGGTCTCCGCGGGCGAGATCAGGGACGCCCTGGCCGGTACGGTGCCGCCGCACTCCCCGGACGGCCTGCGGCGCAGGACGAGAGCCGGGAACGGCAGGTGCCAGGGTTTCTACTGCGGGGCCGCGGTCCGTGCACTGTTCGAGGAGGCCCGGACATGACCCGGCGCGAGCGGACCGTCGACGTGCTGATCGTCGGGGGCGGCCCGGCCGGCCTCGGCGCCGGGGCCGAACTCGCCGCGTCCGGAGCGGGCCGGGTCGAGATCCTGGAACGCGAACAGACCGCGGGCGGCATTCCCCGCCACTGCCACCACGGCGGATTCGGCGGCCACGCCATCGGGGGAGGGACGACCGGACCCGCCTACGCCCGCGGCTGCGTGGCCGCGGCCGTGCGCGCCGGGGCCACCCTGCGCACCGGTGTCACCGTCACCGGCTGGGCCGGACCGCTGACCGTGGACACCACCGCACCCACCGGCCTCGAACGGATCACCGCCCGCGCGATCGTCCTCGCCACCGGCGCCCGCGAGCGCCCCCGCAGCGCCCGCCTGGTCCCCGGCAGCCGCCCACCCGGCGTCTACACCACCGGCGAACTCCAGCAGGCCGTCCATCTGCACCGGCAGCGGATCGGCAGCCGCGCCGTCGTCATCGGCAACGAACCGGTCAGCCGTGCCGCGGCCGACACCCTGCGCGTCGCCGGCCTGGACGTCGTCGCCATGGTCACCGACCAGCCGTCCTCCCGGCTCGCCGCCCTGACCCGGCCCGGCGACCGCACCCCGGTCCTCGGCCGCACCACCGTCACCGCGCTGACCGGCCGGGAACGCCTCACCGGCGTCGCGGTGCGCCACCACGACGGCCGGACCACGACCCTGCGCTGCGACACCGTCGTCTTCACCGGCGACTGGATCCCCGACCACGAACTGGCCCGGCGCGGCGAGCTCGCCCTCGACCCCGGCACCCGCGGCCCCGCGTACGACGTCGCCCACCGTACGACCGGGACCGGAATCTTCGCCGTCGGCAATCTGCTGCACGGCGTGGAGAGCGCGGGCGTCGCCCTCGCCGAGGGCCGGGCCGCCGCCGCGCCCGTACTGCGCCACCTGACCACAGGCACGTGGCCCACCGGACGCACGCCCATCGCGGTCGACGCCCCGCTGCGGTGGATCGCACCGAACCTCATCGGCCCCGACGGCGGCCTCCCGCGCCGCGGCCGCTTCACCCTGCGCACCACCGGGAGACTCGCCTCGCCGCTGCTCGTCGTCCGCCAGGACGGCCGGGAGCTCCACCGGCAGCGGCTGCTGCTGCCCGCCGTCCCGGATCGTGCGTTCCATCTGCGCGCCGACTGGCTCGACCGGGTCGATCCGCACGGCGGGACCGTACGGATCGCGGTGCGCTGACCATACGTCAGGGAATGAGCAGCCAGTCCGATCCGATCGCCGCGACCAGACCGAAGGCCAGCAGCCAACTGCCCAGTCGGGTGCGGCCGTTGCGGCTGAGCTCGATCACGATCCCGCACAGGATCAGCGCGAGCCCGTACACCCCGACCACCAGGACGGACGACCGGCTGGCTATCCGCAGCGCGAGGACCACCGCCATCGCGGCCATGCCGACCGACGAGAGGACCATGCGCAGCCGTCTCGCCTGGCGTGGTGTCAGCTTCCGGTCCCCGGTCCTGTCGGCCTCCTCGGGGGCCGTCTCCGCGACGGCCTCGGGGTCGGCCTCCGGGACGGGTATCGGGGTGTCCACGGCCTGGTCCTGGTCAGAAGTGCTCATGACGCGCGATCGTAATGGCTGCGGGCCGCCCTGTTCACCGCTCCGGGCGATGGGCGGCGAATATGACGCAGGTCCGATGCCTGCCCGGCCACTTACCGCCCCCCGCGCCGGTACGACCCGGGCCCGGTCCGGGCTACGGGGCCGGGGGCCGCAGATGCGGTGCCTCGGTGGCCGCGTCGACGGGCTCGGCACGCGCCGCCCGTCCGCCTGCCGTGCCCCCGTCGTCCGCGGCCGTCCCCGCCGCCACGCGTCCGGCCAGTTCCTCGGCCCAGCCGATCAGCCCGTCGACGCCGATCCCGTACGGCCGGACCGCGGCGAACTCCGCGAGCGCCGCCGCGCCGCGCCGCAACAGCCGCGCCCCGCCCGTCGAATTGCCCCGGGCCGCATGGGTCAGCCCCACGGCCAGCTGCGCGAGCCCGCGCCACAACTCCCGCTCGGCCACCGGGCCCGACTTCCACGCGTCCTCGAACACCTCGTGCGCATGGAACGGCATCCCCGCGTCCAGCAACCGCTGTGCCTCCCGCACTGTTTCCTCCGGGGTGCGGACCACCCCTTCCGGCTGCCGCTCGACTCCCGGCGCCCCGTACGGAAGGGGGCGCCCCAGCCCGTCACGCGGGCGTGCGTTGCGTGCCCTGCCCTCGGTGTCACGGTCCCTGCGCGTCTCGTCCACTCCACGATTGTGCCCCGCACCTGCGGCGAACTGTCCGAACCACTGTCCGTGGACCCCGGACACGACTAGTGTCGAAAGCCATCCGTACCACCCTGGGGAGGGTAGGCATGAAGCCGTCCCGGCCGCTGTACGAGCGCGAACCGGAACTCGCCGCCGCCGCACAAGCCGTGGACGCCCTTTGCGGCGCCCAGGCCGCCGGCGGGCTGCTGATCTTCAGCGGCGAGGCAGGCATCGGCAAGACAGCACTGCTCGGCGAGATCCGGACGATCGCCGCCGACCGCTGCACGGTCTGGTCCGCACGAGGCGGCGAAACGGTCACATCCGTGCCGTTCCACGTCGTGCGCCAACTGCTGCAGCCCGCACTCGACCGATTCCCGCCCGACGAGGTGCGGGCCCTGTTCGGGTCGTGGTTCGAGATCGCCGCGCCGGCCCTCGGGCTGGCCGAACCGACCGGTCCGCAGCCGGACCCGCAAGGTGTGCGGGACGGCCTCGACTTCGTCGTCGCCCGGCTCGCGTCCCGGCTGAGCCACCGCCCGCTGCTGCCCATCATCGACGACGCGCACTGGGCGGACGGCGAATCCCTCGCCTGGCTCGCCTCGTTCACCGCCCGCCTCGGCGAACTTCCCGTCCTGGTCGTCCAGGCGCACCGCCCGGAAGAGCTGGCCGCGCGCCAGAAGGAGAGCGGACCGGGCAGTGCCCACCCGTCCCAGGTACGCGTCGCGCTGCGCGCGCTCACCCCGGACGCCACCGCGGAACTGGTCCGCGCGGCCCTCGGCGAACACGCCGACGACCCGTTCTGCCGCGAGGTGTGGGCCGTCACCGGCGGCAACCCCTACGAGGCGGTCGAGCTCGTCGCCAAGGTGCAGGACCGCGAACTGGCCCCGCTGGAGGAGTCGGCCGGGCTGCTGCGCGAACTCGGCGCCTCGGCCCGCGGCAGCGGACTCGTCGCCCGGCTCGAACGGCTCGGCACCAACGCCAACAGGTTCGCC
Source organism: Streptomyces sp. NPDC058240 (assembly GCF_042882135.1). NCBI lineage: Bacteria > Bacillati > Actinomycetota > Actinomycetes > Kitasatosporales > Streptomycetaceae > Streptomyces > Streptomyces sp. NPDC058240. Next base: position 147,452 of record NZ_JBHVWT010000015.1, on the reverse strand, counting down.
TGGGCCGCCGCAGTCCTCGGCACGGACATCTCCCAGGACCTCGCCGCCACACTGGCCGGAATGAGCCCGGCCGAGGCCGCCGACTGCACGGCACGACTGCGCGAAGCCCGTATCGTCACCGGCTTCGACCCGCTGGAGTTCGTCCATCCGCTCATCGCGAGCGCGGTCTACCGGTCCATCCCGCCGGCCACCCGCACCGCCATGCACGGCCGGGCCGCCTGGGCGATCACCCGGGCCGGACTCGGCCCCGCGGCGGCCTCCCGGCACCTGCTCGAAGTGCATCCGGACGACGACCAGGAACTGGTCGAGCAACTCCGCGAAGCGGCCAAACAACACCTCGCCGTCGGTGCCCCGGAGGCCGCCCGCCGCTGCCTCGAACGCGCCCTGCAGGAACCACCGCGCCAGCGCGTGAAGGCCACCCTGCTGTACGAACTGGGCTGCGCCACACTGCTCAGCTCCCCGGCCACCACCGTCCAGCACCTGCGTGCAGCCCTCAAGATGCCCGGACTCGACGACGACCAGCGGGTCGACGCCACCTACCGGCTCGCGGCCGCGCATTCGCACAACAACCAGCTCAAGGAAGCGGCGACCGCCCTCGCGGCGGAGGCCGCACGCACCGCGCCCGGCCCCGGCCTCATGCGGCTCCAGGCCGCGCACTTCCTCTGGGAGGGCATGCAGGCCGGCGAGGAGGACGGCCCCGGGCGCTCCGGCCGGCTCGCACGGAACGCCGACCATCTGCACGGCCGCGACAACGCCGAACGCGCCCTGCTCACACTCCGCGCCTTCGACGCCATGCTGCGCGGCGAGAACTCCCAGCTCATCGTCGACCTCTGCGAACGCGCCCTGGTCGACGGCCACCCCGCCCGGGGGCTCGGCTGGACCGATACGGAGTGGGGCTTCGAACTGCCGACCCTCGTTGGCATCACCTACGCCTTCACCGACCAGCTCGACCGGGCCGAGGAACTCTTCGGCGAGGCCGTCCGCGCCTTCGAGATCTCCGGCTGGAGCGGCGCGCACCTCGCGTTCGCGCACACCCTGCTCGGACTGGTCCACCGCCGTCGCGGACGGCTGGCCGAGGCCGAGGGCTTCCTGCGCGAAGGGCTGCGCCTCGCCGACCGCGTCGGCAGCGGACTTCCGGTCCACTGGGACGCGGCCTGTCTGCTCATCGACACCCTGGTCGCCCGCGGCCGTGTCACCGAGGCCCGCGAGATCGCCGACCGCTACTCCTTCGGCGCGCCCTACCCCAGCGCGATGGTGCTGCCCGACGGGCCGTGCGTACGCGGTCGGCTGCTGCTGGCCGAAGGCCGTACGAAGGAAGCGATCGTCGAACTCGAAGCGGCGGGCCAGGCCCTCGAACCCCGCGGCAGGTTCAACGGGGTGTGGGCTCCCTGGGCCGGCGACCTCGCCCGCGCCCTGGCCGAGGAGGACCCGGCGCGCGCCGCCCAACTCGCCACCTCGGCCCGGGTGCACGCCGAACGCTTCGGCACGGACACCGCGATCGGCGAAGCCCTGCGCTACGTTTCCCTCTTCGCCCGCCCCGAGGACGCCGTCCACCTGCTGGCCGAGTCGGTCCGCCACCTGGAGGCATCCCCGTCCGCGTACGAACACGCGCTGGCCCTCGTCGACTACGGCATCGCGATCCGCTCACCGCGCGAACTCGCCAGAGCTCACAAACTGGCCACCGCATGCGGCGCGGAATCCCTGGCAAACCGCGCCCACCAGGCACGGGCGTCGATCCGGGCCTCCGAGTGAGGTAGTGTTTGTCCTGCGAAGCCGCCCGGCAACACCGGGGGAATCGCATCGGGACGTGGCGCAGCTTGGTAGCGCACTTGACTGGGGGTCAAGGGGTCGCAGGTTCAAATCCTGTCGTCCCGACTGGAGACAGTCGCAGGTCAGGGCCGGTTTCGGAGACATCCGAAACCGGCCCTTGGTCATTCTTGGGGACCAGTTGGGGACCAGTCTCCTTGACCGGTGTCAGCGGGTCATGACGATCGGGCCCGGCAGGGAGCGCGGTGCGCGCAGCACGCTGAGGTGCGCGGAAAGCGCTGCGCCGGCAGCCGTGATCTTGTGTACGTCCGGGTGAAGGTAGCGCTGGGTGGTGGTCAGTGACCCGTGGCCGGCGATCCTGCGTAGGACGTGCACTTGGACTCCGGCGTCGGCGAACCAGGTCAGTCCGGTGTGCCGGAGGTCGTGGCGGCGCAGGTGCTCGTAGCCGAGCTTGGTGACCACGTCGTCCCAGTGCGTGGCATCGTGCAGGACGGCGGTGGAGATGCGTCCGCCGCGTGGGCCGGTGAACAGGCGGGCGTCGGGATTGGGGCCGGCGGACAGGATGCGCTGGGCGACGAGTGGGCGGATTTCCTCGACGATGGGAACCTTTGCGGGCTCGCTTGCCCTTGGTGCCCTTGATGGGGGTGTAGTCCCTATGGACCGGAACGCCGGGGCGAAGGGTAACGCGCACAGCGGGCGGTTCGTTAAGTTGCTCCATGTGTTTCCTATGACGCATCATTTGGAGTGCGTTGCCATCCTTGAATCGGCCGCTAAGGGCTTCTGAGCTGCGGTTTTGTCGATGCGCATCATGTGCGGTGTGGGCGTTACGGGTGATATCTTGACGCTGAAACGACGCTCATTTGACGCTCGTTCTGATGGGTTATCAGGCGTGCTGCGTCGCTGGTCAGCGATCTGCTGGCTGCGTGAGTGTGGCAGGGCGCTGGGAGTTTCGTGGCGCAACGCGGTGTCGCTGATCCACGCGTGCGGAACGCCCAGCAGGTTCTTCGTCTGCTGGTGCACGCCGGGGCGAGCAGTGAGAGCCCCGGCCGCTGTAATGCGTACGTCCTGCCTCGGATTGGCGACGACGGAACGAACTCGGGTCAGAGTCAGTGGGCCATCCACCCTGCCGTCAGCTCCGGCCCATGTCCCAGCCGCTGTGGGATGCCGGCCCATGGCCGACAACACAGCAATACGAACCCCCTGTGCTGCGGGGGAGTGACACTCGACGCCATGAGGGCTCTCGCAAGCAACGGCTCGTTGATGCGCGGGCAGGCGTGTTCGCTGCTGTGTGTCGTGCGGAACAGCTACCGCGCACAGTCTGTCCATGGGCGTGGTGCCGGCACAGTGGGCACAGGGCCACTTTCGCGGCGGTGTTCGCTCTGGCCTGCGTCGACCCGGTGGAGGGGTCTCGCGCGGCACCGCCCGTTCGATGGCGTCGGTGTTCGCCGAAGGCGCGCTGGAGTACGCCGACGACGCTTGGTGGCCCGCGGGCGGTTCACCGGCGAAGGAGATCGTGCCGCCCGGCGAGACGAGCGCCGTGCCCGTGACGGCCTTCGCGCTCCCGGGCGTGGTCACCATTTCGGTTCCACCGGAGTTCAGACACCCGGTACGGCAGACGGCGGCCCAGCTCATTCACGGCGACCTCACCCGCTTCCCCGGCCGGTGAGTCGTCAGAAAGTGGTGATCGCCACGCCGTCCGGGGCAGTGCCGGTGGTGACGGTGCCGATGACCAGGTTGGTGGCCGTGTTGATCACCGACACGGTGGTCGAGCCGTTGTTGGTGACGTAGGCGCGGGTGCCGTCCGGGGTGACCGCCACACCGATCGGGTTGGCGCCGACAGCGATGGGAGAGCCGATCACCAGGTTGGTGGCCGTGTTGATCACCGACACGGTGGCCGAGTTGAAGTTGGCGACGTAGGCGCGGGTGCCGTCCGGGGTGATCGCCACACCACGCGGGTTGGTACCGACAACGATGGGGGCACCGATGACCAGGTTGGTGGCCGTGTTGATCACTGAGACGCTGTTCGCGTTCTGGTTGGTGACGTAGGCGCGGGTGCCGTCCGGGGTGATCGCCACACCGTACGGACTGGTGCCGACGGTGATGGGAGAGCCGATGACCAGGTTGGTGGCGGTGTTGATGACCGACACGGTGGCCGAGTTGAAGTTGGTGACGTAGGCGCGGGTGCCGTTCGGGGTGATCGCCACACCACTCGGGGTGGTGCCGACCGTGATGGGAGCGCCGATGACGGCGTTGGTGGCCGTGTCGATCACGGACACGGTGGTCGAGCTTTGGTTGGTGACGTAGAGGCTGGCGCCGTTCGGGGTGATCGCCATTCCCTGCGGGCCATGGCCGGTGCCCAGGAGGATGGTCTTGATGACGGTGTTGCTGCCAGTGTCGATCACCGAGACGCTGTTCGAGGCGAAGTTGGCGACGTAGGCGGTGGCGCTGTTCGGGGTGATCGCCACACCCTGCGGGCTGGTGCCGACGGTGATGGGGGTGCCGATCACCAGGTTGGTGACCGTGTTGATCACGGACACGCTGTTCGAGTTCTGGTTGGTGATGTAGGCGCGTTGCAGGGTGTAGGTGTATCCGCCTGGGACGGTTGTGGTTCCGGCGGTGGTGGTGACTTGGACGATGACGTTGCCGGGGGCATGGGCCGGGGTGGTGCCGGTCAGGACGGTTCCAGCAGCGTTGACGGTGACGGGGGTGACGGTGGTGCCGCCAAAGGTGACAGCGGCGCCGGTGAGGTTGGTTCCGGTCAGGGTGAACGCGGTGCCGCCCGCAGTGGTGCCGGAGGTGGGGACGAGTGAACTCGCCGTGGGAGGTGCGGTGTTGACGGTCTGGGTGTCGGTGCCGGTCGAGGAGGAGAAGTTCTCCGCGCCGCCGTAGACCGCCGTGATCGTGTGGGTGCCCGCAGCGAGCGTGCTGCTCGTGACCGTGGCCACGCCACTCGCGTTGAGGGCGCCGGTCAGGGTGCCGCCGCCGGTCCCGCTGATGGTGAAGGTCACCGAGCCGGTGGGGATGCCCGCGCCGGGCGGGACCGCGGCGACCGTCGCGCTGAGGGTCACCGTCTGCCCGAAGGTGGACGGGTCGGGCACCGAGGTGGCCGTGGTGGTGGTCGCGGACTGGTTGACGGTCTGGGTGTCGGTGCCGGTCGAGGAGGAGAAGTTCTCCGCGCCGCCGTAGACCGCCGTGATCGTGTGGCTGCCGGCGGCGAGCGTGCTGGTGGTGACCGTGGCCTGTCCGGAAGCGTTCAGTGGCGCGCTGACGGGGGCGGCGCCGTCGATGCTGAAGTTGACGGTGCCGGTGGGGACGCCCGCGCCGGGCGGAACTGCGGCGACCGTCGCGGTGAGGGTCACCGTCTGCCCGAAGGTGGACGGGGCGGGCGCCGAGGTGACCGTGGTGGACGTCGCCGCCTGATTGACCGTCTGGGTGTCGCCACCGGTCGATGACGTGAAGTTCGCGTCACCGCCGTAGACCGCCGTGACCGCGTGACTTCCCGTGCTGAGCGGACCAGTGACGAATGTCGCCGCCCCGGCCGAATCCAGCGAAACGACCGCCGTTCCCCCGCCGCTCACCGTGAACGTGACCGAGCCCGTGGGCGTTCCCGTACCCGGCGCGACCGCCGCGACCGACGCGGTCAAGGTCACCGGCTGACCGAACACGGACGGATCGGGAGACGACGTCATCGTCGTGGTCGTCGTTGCCTGGTTGACGGTGTGGGTGTGAGTGCTGGTGGAGGTGGCGAAGTTGGTGTCGCCGTTGTAGGCGGCGGTGACGGTCTCGGTGCCGGCTTGGAGCGGGCTGTCGGTGGTGTAGGTCGCTGTGCCGGACGTGTTGAGGGGCACGGTGAGGTTACGGCCGGTGCTGGAGGTGAAGCTGACCGTGCCGGTGGGAATGCCGGCACCCGGCGCGACCGCGGCGACTGTGGCGCTGACGGTGACTTGTTGGCCGTAGGTGGAGGGATCGGGTGTGGCGGTGACGGTGGTGGTGGTTGCCGCCTGGCTGACGGTGTGGGTGGTGCTGCCGTTGGACGGGGCGAAGGCGGGGTCGCCGTGGTAGGTGACGGTGACGCTGTGTGTGCCGGCGCCGAGGGTGGCGATGGCGGCGGTGGCCACGCCGCTGCCGTCCAGGGTGCCGGGGAAGCTGCCCCCGCCGGTGCCGCTGATGGTGAAGGTGACCGTGCCCGTCGGCGTACCCGTGGCCGGCGGTAGTGCGCTCACGGTGGCGGTGAAGGTGGCTGACTGGCCGTAGGCGGACGGTTCCGGGGATGAGGTGACGGTGGTGGCGGTCGAGGGCAGCGTCGCCACACCGTGTGTGGTGGTGCCCGTCGATGACGTGAAATTGGCGTCTCCGCTGTAGAGCGCTGTGATGGCGTGGGTGCCGAAACCCATGGTGTTGGTGGTTACGGTGGCCACGCCACTGGTGTTCACCGTGCCGGTGAGGGTGCCGCCGCCGGTGCCGCTGATGGTGAAGACGACCGTGCCGGTCGGCGTACCCGCCCCCGGTGGGGCTGGGGCGACGACGGCGGTCAGGGTCACCGTGTCGCCGAAAGCGCTGGGATCGGGCGCCGATGAGACCGTGGTACTCGTCGCCGCTTGGGTGACCGTTTGCGTGTGGGTGCCGGTCGAGCCGGTGAAGTCGGCGTCGCCACCGTAGACCGCCGTGACGGAGTGGCTGCCCGCGGTCAAGGTGTTGATCGTGACGGTGGCCAGTCCTGCGGCGTCGACGGGTGCGGTGAAGTTGCCACCGCCGGTGCCGCTGATCGCGAAGCTCACCGTGCCCGTGGGGACACCGGCCCCCGGCGGGTCGGCGGTCACCGTGGCGCTGACCGTCACCGCCTGCCCGAAGGCGGACGGACTCGGCGCGGAGGTCACCGTCGTCGTGGTCGATGCCTGTTCGACGGTGTGGGTGTTGCTGTCGCTGGACCCGGTGAAGTTGGTGTCGCCGCTGTAGACTGCCGCGATGTTGTGACTGCCGGCTTCCAGGGTGCGGATCGTGACGGTGGCGTGTCCCGCCGTGTCGACGGGTGCGGTGAAGCTGCCACCGCCGTCACCGTCGATGGTGAAGGTGACTGAACCGGTGGCCGTCCCTGTACTGGGGGCCACGGGCGCGACTGTCGCTGTGACGGTGACGGGTTGCCCGAAGCGTGAGGGGTTGGGGGCGGAGGTGATGGTAGTGGTGGTCGATGCCTGGTTGACGGTCTGGGTGTCGGTACCCGTGGAGTTGGTGAAGTTGGGGTCGCCGTTGTAGAGGGCGGTGCCGAGGTAGGCGCCGGCGGTCAGGCTGCTGCTGACGGTCGCGGTGCCGGTGGCGTCCAGCGGCGCGTCCTGGCTCGCTCCGCCGCTCAGCGTGAAGGTGACGGTCCCGGTGGGGATGCCGGCGCCCGGGGCGACGGGGGCGACCACGGCGGTCGAGGTGAATGTCTGCCCTGACACCGACGGGTTCGGCGACGTGGTGAACGTCGTCGTTGTCACCGCCTGAGCGATGCTTTGTGTGCTGGTCCCGGTCGAGTTGGTGAAGTTTGTGTCACCGTTGTACGTGGCGCTGATGTTGTGTTCGCCCGTGCCGAGAGTGCTGACGACGACTGTCGTCATGCCGCTGCCGTTCAGGGTGCCGGTGAACGTACCTCCGCCCGTGCCGCTGACGGTGAACGTTACCGTGCCCGAGGGCACGCCGGCCCCTGGAGGCACAGCGGTCACCATCGCGCTGAGGGAGACCGCCTCACCGAACGCCGCGGGGTCCGGCGTCCCCGCGATCGTCGTGGTCGTCGCCGCCTGGGCGACGGTGTGGGTGTCGGTGCCGGTGGAGCCGGTGAAGTTGGCGTCGCCGTTGTAGACGGCGGTGGTGGTGTGACTCCCGGCTGCCAGGGTGCTGTTGGTGATGCTCGCTTGCCCCGAGGCGTCCACTGCGACGTCGAACGGGTCCGCCCCGTCGATGGTGAATGTCACCGTCCCCGTCGGGACACCCGCGCCGGGCAGCACGGCGCCGACGGTCGCGGTAGCCGTGAACTGCTGCCCGAAAACGGAAGGGTCGGGCGAGGACGTCACCGTCGTGGAGGTGGCCGTCTGACCGACCGTCTGGGTATCGGTGCCCGTCGACGTGGCGAAGTCGGCATCGCCGTTGTAGACCGCCGTCACGGTGTGGCTGCCTGCCGCCAGGGTGCTGGTGGTCACGGTGGCGGTGCCGCCCGCGTCGACCGGTGCCGTCAACGTGCCGCCGCCGGGGCCGTCGATGGTGAATGTCACCGCTCCCGTCGGGTCGCCCGCACCGGGCGGGACAGCGGCGACAGTTGCGGTAGCCGTGAACTGCTGCCCGAAAACCGAGGGGTCGGGCGAGGAGGTCACCGTCGTGGTGGTCGCCGCCTGGCTGACGGCCTGGCTGTCGGTGCCGGTGGAAGTGGCGAAGTCGGCGTCGCCGTTGTAGACCGCCGTCACGGTGTGGCTGCCTGCCGCCAGGGTGCTGGTGGTCACGGTGGCGGTGCCGCCCACGTCGACGGACGCCGTCAGGGTACTGCCGCCGGAACCCCCGATCGTGAAGGTCACCGTCCCTGTCGGGACGCCCGTGCCTGGGGCGACCGGGGCGACACTCGCACTGGCTGTGATCTGCTCACCGAACGTCGAGGGGTTGGGCGAGGAGGTGACCGTCGTGGTGGTCGATGCCTGGTTGACGGTCTGGGTGTCGGTACCCGTGGAGGTGGTGAAGTTGGCGTCGCCGCTGTAGACGGCGGTGATGGTGTGATCGCCGGTTCCCGCCGGCGTGCTCGTGGTGAAGTCGGCGACCCCGCCGGCGTCCAGGGGCACCCTCGCCGTCTCCCCACCGGCGACGCTGAAGGTGACCGCGCCGGTGGGAACTCCCGCGCCCGGCGCGACCGGTGCGACCGGTGCGACCGTCGCCGTGACCGTGAACGGCTGCCCGAACAGTGAGGGGTTCGGCGAGGTGAGGACCGCCGTGGCGGTGGCCGCGTGGGCGACCGTATGGGTCGTGCTGCTGCTGGACGGGTCGAAGGTCGAATCGCCGCTGTAGGAAGCGGTCACGCCGTGGATCTGGGCACCCAGACTGCTGGTGGTCACGGTTGCCACGCCACTCGTGTTCAGCGTGCCGGTGAGGGTTCCGCCGCCGGAGCCGGTGATGGTGAAGGTGACTGTGCCCGTCGGGATACCGGTGGCCGGTGGCACCGGGGCGACGATGGCGGTAAAGGTGACGGTCTCGCCGTAGAGCGAGGGGTTCGGTGAGGAGGTCACCCCGGTGGTCGTCGATGGCTGAGTCACCACACTGTGCGAGTCGGTGCCGGTCGAACCGCCGAAGTTGCCGTTGCCGCTGTAGACGGCCGTGATCGCGTGGGCGCCGAAGTCCAGGGTGTCGATGGACGCGGTGGCCACGCCGTTGGCGTCCACCGTGCCGGTGAGCGTGCCACCACCTGAACCGTTGACGGTGAAGGTGACTGTTCCGGTCGGCGTCCCTGCCCCCGGTGTGGCCGGAACGACCGTCGCGGTGAGCGTCACCGCCTCACCGAAAGCGGACGGGTCGGGCGAGGACGTTACCGTTGTGGAAGTGGCCGCCTGGCTGACGGTCTGGGTGTCGGTATCCGTTGAGGTGGTGAAGTTCGCGTCGCCGCCGTAGACCGCGGTCACCGTGTGGGTGCCCGCCTCCAAGCCGCTCACGGTCACGGCGGCGGTACCGCTTGCGTCCAGGGGGTCGGTGAAGGTGCCACCACCGGGCCCGCCGATCGTGAAGACGACCGTGCCCGTCGGCGAGCCTTCACCCGGCGCGATGGGCTCGACGATTGCGGTGACCGTGACCAACTGACCGAATACCGACGGATCCGGCCTGGACGTGACCGCCGTGGTCGTCCCTGCCTGGACGACAGTCTGCGAACCGGTACCGGTCGAGCCGGTGAAGTCGGTGTCACCGCTGTAGATCGCGGTGACGGAATGCCCGCCGGGGGCAAGCGCGCTGGTGACAAGCGACGCCTGTCCCGAACCGTCCAACGGCACGTCGATCGGCCCGCCGCCGTCGATGGTGAAGGTGACTGAACCGGTGGCCGTCCCTGTACTGGGGGCCACGGGCGCGACTGTCGCTGTGACGGTGACGGGTTGCCCGAAGCGTGAGGGGTTGGGGGCGGAGGTGATGGTAGTGGTGGTCGATGCCTGGTTGACGGTCTGGGTGTCGGTACCCGTGGAGTTGGTGAAGTTGGGGTCGCCGTTGTAGAGGGCGGTGCCGAGGTAGGCGCCGGCGGTCAGGCTGCTGCTGACGGTCGCGGTGCCGGTGGCGTCCAGCGGCGCGTCCTGGCTCGCTCCGCCGCTCAGCGTGAAGGTGACGGTCCCGGTGGGGATGCCGGCGCCCGGGGCGACGGGGGCGACCACGGCGGTCGAGGTGAATGTCTGCCCTGACACCGACGGGTTCGGCGACGTGGTGAACGTCGTCGTTGTCACCGCCTGAGCGATGCTTTGTGTGCTGGTCCCGGTCGAGTTGGTGAAGTTTGTGTCACCGTTGTACGTGGCGCTGATGTTGTGTTCGCCCGTGCCGAGAGTGCTGACGACGACTGTCGTCATGCCGCTGCCGTTCAGGGTGCCGGTGAACGTACCTCCGCCCGTGCCGCTGACGGTGAACGTTACCGTGCCCGAGGGCACGCCGGCCCCTGGAGGCACAGCGGTCACCATCGCGCTGAGGGAGACCGCCTCACCGAACGCCGCGGGGTCCGGCGTCCCCGCGATCGTCGTGGTCGTCGCTGCCTGAGCGACGGTGTGGGAGCCCGTACCGGTGGAGGGGTGGAAAGCGCTGTCGCCGTCGTAGACGGCGGTGATGGAGTACGGGCTTCCCAAGGGGTCGGCGTAGGCGTGCATGACGGTGGCCGCACCGCCGGCGAGCGGCGCCGTCACCCCCGGCGTCCCGTCGCCGAAGTCCAAGGTGATGGTGCCGGTCGGCGTGACCGAAGTGGTCGGAATCCCCGTCACGGTGGCCGTGACCGCTACTGGCTCGCCGGAGACGGAAGGGTCGGGATCGGAGGTCACCACGGTCGCCGACGCCGCCTGATAGGTGAAGGCGTTCGGAAGGGTGGTGCTGCCTCCGGGGGTGGTGACGGTGACCGCGGCGGGCCCTGTGAGTCCGGGCGGTGTCACGGCGACGATCAGGGTGTCGGAGTAGGAGCGGAAGGAGGGCGCGGCGAATCCGCCGAATGTCACGCTGATGGCGCCGGCCAGCCCGGTGCCGCTGACAACGACGGTCGTCCCGCCGGCAATGGGACCGCTCGCCGGGGTGACGCCGAGGACCGCCGGAACCGCGGCGTAGATGTAGAGCAGCCGGTTGCTGACGCCCCCGACCGCGACGGCGTAGACCGGAACCGTGCTGGGCACCGCAGCGGGAGGAGCGACGACGGCCAGCCGCTCGTCAGTGAGCACCGTCGGGGGCACCGTCGCGTCCCCGAAGTGCACGCTCTGCGCGGTGTACAGGTTCACGCCGGTCAGAGCGACGTTGCCGCCGCCGGCCAGCGGACCGCCACCGGGGGCGATCCCGGACAGGCGGGGCGCGGGGAGATAGAAGAAGGAGCCGATCGTGGCGGTGCCGCCGGGGGTGGTGACGCTCACGGGTACGACGCCATTGCCCGACGGAGCGACCGCGTTCACGGTCTGGTCGTCGGCGACCATGAAGCTCAGGGCCGGGCGGGCGCCGAAGTGCACAGCGGTCGCGCCGCCGAGGTGGCGCCCGACGATGACCACCTGCGTCCCGCCGGCTGAGGATCCCTGCTCCGGGAAGACACCGTTCATGACGCCCCCTAGATGTCGAGGCGGCGGAGCGCTGCTGCACCAGCTGATGCCAGACCACGGCAGCAACTGACGGCTGCAAGTCCTCTACGGGGATGCCCTTCACGACGCAAAGCGCCCGGACGCTGCCCCACCTGAATCGAGGTCAGCGGACGGCCAATGGGCGCGCTCCCCGGAGAGGGATGGGCGGCCCGCCGGTTCGGATACCTCAGTAAGCCATTGGAGTGGCTGTATGCACGAGAGCCTTGACGTATTGTCACCCATTTGGCGGAGCGGGCAGCCCACCGCTGATCGGGCGCCGACGGAGCGGACGCAGCGCGGGCCGGCCGCCGGGCTGGTCTCCGGAATCACCGATCAGCACAGCAGCGAGTGGTACGGGGCGGTGCGTCAGTACTGCAGCTCCCGCGAAGCACTGCTGGGCGCGGCCTGTGACATCGAGACGCATCCCGATTTCTTCACCCTGAAGATGCCGGCGAAGAGCGTGTTCGGCATGGGCGAGGAATTCGGCATCGACCTCACCGAGCGATTGGACCCCGGTGCCCTCGACGCGGCGGTCGAGGAGTTACACCGACAGGGTCCACCGGCAGACGGTGAAACCGGACGGCCTGGAGGGGCCGCTGCACGAGGCGTACATCAACGCGCCGACGTTCAACGCCGAGGAGGGCCGCTCCGAAGGGTTCGGGGGAACGGGGCACTCGGGAAGCGGCGCCCTTGATGCGTTCGGCGAGTTGCGGCCACCTGTCGTCGGGGTTGCCATCCCCGTCCTTCAGGCCGCCGTGCCCAAGATTCTGAACGGCCGCAGTCCGGCTCTACACCACCAACGCCAACCCTCTGATCGAGGACAAGGGCCACTCGCCGCTGTGCCGGTACGCCCACGAACGCATACGCCGTTCACCGCCTTGACGCGAGGCGGGTGCTGCTCCGGATCGAAGCCGGCAACGCCCCGAGTGCCGCCGTGGTGCGATCGGCCGGATTCGGGCCCACCGCGGACGAGCCCGTCCTGCGGGAGGCAAAGGGACGGCGGGTACTGCTGGAGACCTGGTGCCACCGGAACGGCGAACCGGTGTCCTGACCGGCGCGGGACCGCACCCGCAGCCCGGGGCGCCTCGGGCCCACTACGCTGGGATGAAGAGCGCGCACATGGTTCCGAGCGCACACATCCGTGCGAAGAGGTGCGGTGCCCTTCGGGAGGCATGATGAGCCGGCAGCCGGTCCTTCTTCCCTACGCCGATCCGGCCTTCGTCGCCGACCCCTTCCCGGTCTACCGGCAACTGTGCGAGGACGGCCCGGTACGGCGCGCCATCATCGCCGGCGGCCTGGAGGCATGGCTGGTCACACGGTACGAGGACGGCCTCGCGGCCCTGTCCGACCCGCGGCTGAGCAGCGACGTCCGCGATGCGTCGGATCCCCGGCTCATCGAGCGGCTGCCCGCCACGGACCGCGAGTCCGTACTGCGCAACATGCTCCGCACCGATCCCCCCGACCACACCCGGCTGCGCCGGCTGGTGTCCAGGGCGTTCACCGCGCACCGCGTGGCCCAGCTGCGGCCCCGTGTCCAGGAGATCGCCGACCGACTGCTCGACGAGATCGGGCCGCACGGCCGTGCCGACCTCGTCGGGAGCTACGCGCTGCCGCTCCCGGTCACCGTGATCGGCGAACTGCTCGGCGTGCCCGTGACCGACCGGCACGATTTCCAGCGGTGGACCGACGACATGGTCCTGCAGGGGGCCGAGCCACCGGACCCGGCCCGGACCGAAGAGGCATGGCGGCACCTGCGCGGGTATCTGACCGGGCTCATCGGGGCGAAGCGGGCCCGCCCCGGGGACGACCTGCTCAGCGCGCTGGTGACCGCCCGGGACGAGGAGCGGAGCCTGGACGAGGACGAGCTGATCGCCATGGCCTTCCTGCTGTTGGCAGCGGGATACATCACCACGGTCAACCTGATCGGCAGCGGGATCGCGGCGCTGCTCGCCCACCCCGACCAGCTTCGGATGCTGCGGGACGACCCGGCGCTGCTGCCGGGCGCGATCGAGGAATTCCTGCGCTACGACGGACCGGTCAACCCCGGCATCGCCCGGTTCGCGCGCGAGGACGTCACCATCGCGGGCGTGGACATCCCGCGCGGCGCGACCGTGCTCGTCGCATCGGCCATCGCCGACCGCGACCCGGACCACTTTCCCGAACCCGACCGCCTGGACATCTCACGGCAGGACAACGCCCACCTCGCGTTCGGGCACGGCATTCACTACTGCCTCGGGGCGCCGCTGGCCCGGCTGGAGGGGCAGATCGCCATCGGCACCGTACTGCGCCGCCTGCCCCGCCTCGCCCTGGCCGTGCCGCCCGAAGAGCTGCGGTGGCGACCGGGAGGGCTGCGGGGCCCCGAGCGACTGCCCGTCACCTTCACCGCCGACGCCCCGGCCTGAAGGCGTGCGCCGCGCCGCCCGCCGACTCAGCCGAAGAGCTTGCCCAGGAACGCGTCGAGATTGGCCCTGGTCCGCTCCACCTGCTCCTCCACCGTCAGGGTCTCCTTGAAACGACCGCCGGGCGCCGGGGTCTTCCTGCCCCGGACATACAGCGAGCAGGCGAGATCGGTGCAGATGTACAGGCCGACCGAATTGCCCTCGCGCCCCGCGGCGCCGGTCTTCCGGGCGGTCATCAGCGAGACGCCGCTCCCCGGGTGTGTGGTGAGACACAGGGAGCACATGCTCCGATGGAGGAAGCCGCGTTGCTGGGAGGGGAAGCGGAGCGTCGCGCCGATGAGTTCGCCGTCGCGTTCGGTGACGATATAGCTGCGTCCGGGGGCGGAGAGATCCCGCCACCCCAGGAAGTCCAGATCGTCCCAGGGCTGCTCGTCGAGGTCGCGGGGCAGCGGCAGACGCTTGGCCTCCCCCTTGGAGCAGTTGATGAACGATGCGCGGATGTCCTGCTCACTCACGGCCTTCATGCGAGGGACGCTAACTCTGCCTACGACTGCTAGGCAAATGGTTAATGGGGCAAGGTTATGCGCCGTCCACGACGTCCGTGACGGCCAGCCGGTGCGCGGGCGGATGCTCGATCGGAAGATCGGGGCGCCAGGCCGCGAGCACTTGGGCGGAGGGACCGAACAACGGTTCCGGCAGGGCGTCGAGTGCGGTCCACTGCCAGGTGCTGATGAGATGGGGCTCGGTCACCTGCGGGCTTCCCGACCGCACGGTCACTGCGGCGCCCATCGACACGCGGTTGATCCCCCCGACCACGTCGTGGAGCATGGCGAATACGCGTACGTTCTCCGCGTCGGCCTCCAGACCCGTCTCCTCCCGGAGCTCACGGGCTGCGGCCTCGGCGATGGACTCGTGGGTCGGGTCGACCTTGCCGCCCGGCAGCTCCCAGGTCCCGCCGTGGTGCCTGCCGAGGAGGACCCGCCCCCGTTCGTCCTGCACGATCACCCCCACGCCGAGCGCCGCCTGCGCCTGCGGTGGACGGGTGTTGCGGGAAGAGGTGTCCGCGGGCGTGGTCTTCATGGTGCTCCCTGTGCTCCTCGCAGGTGGGGGAGTGCCATGGACACGAGGCCCGGCACTCCGGTCGTACGGGGGCAGCCTACGGACAACCGCGTCGCCGCCCGATCAGAGGTCACCCGACAGGCTCTCAGACGGCCAGCCGCAGCGATGTCCCCGAGATGCCGAGCCGTACCGTCTGACCCCATGTCAGCTCCAGTGCGTCCGTCTCCATCCCGTCGCCGAAGACCATCACCCGGTCCGACTCGACGGTGAGCCTCAGCCCCTGCCCGCGCCCCAGCTCGCCCGCGACCAGCGAGGTGCCGGTCGCGGGGGACGGCCAGGCCTCGCGGACGAACCAGAGGAGTCGGGGGTCGGTGGGCGCCGGGAGGTGCAGCTCGCTGCGGCGTTCCTGCCACAGCGAGCGGAGCCAGCCCGTGGCGCCGGTGCCGGTCCCGACGAGCACGCCGGAGGAGGCCTGCGACTCGGCGGCGGCGTCGGGGGCGTCCGGGCCGAGCCGGTAGCGGGCGGTCTGATGGCCGGGCGGGCCGAGGTAGATCTCGTTGAGGGCGAGGAGGCGCTGGGTGTCGTCGGCCACCGCCTCGACCATGGTGAGTTCGTCCGCCGCGCCGCCTGGGGACCCGGCCGCCCGGAGCAGGGCGGCCGCGTCGCGGGGCCGGTGGCGGACGAGCACGCCCGGATTGCGTCCGGGTTCGGAGTCGATGCCCACGACGGGCTGGCCGGAGAGGTACTTGGCGGCGTTGGCGACCAGCCCGTCCTGGCCGACGACGACCACCACGTCCTCCGGTCCGAACAGGAAACGGTCGAGGTCCGCACGCTCCACCCGCGACTGACGCCACTGGAGCGGCACGGCCGCCGCCACATCGGCGAGCGCCTGCTGGGTCCGCCGGTGCCGCCGCGCCACCTCGTCGATGGACCGGCCGCGGCTGGAGAGGAAGAAGGCGGCCTGC
Organism: Streptomyces sp. NPDC058240; assembly: GCF_042882135.1. Classification (NCBI taxonomy): domain Bacteria; kingdom Bacillati; phylum Actinomycetota; class Actinomycetes; order Kitasatosporales; family Streptomycetaceae; genus Streptomyces; species Streptomyces sp. NPDC058240. Next base: position 131,477 of record NZ_JBHVWT010000015.1, on the reverse strand, counting down.
CCGTGCGTGCCGTGCCGGGCCAGCAACTCCTCGTACTCGGTGGTGCGGTGGACCAGTACCGCGCGCGGGGCGAGGCTCATGCCCGGGTCTCCGGGCCGGCGCTGCCGAGCTTGCTGAGCAGGCCGGTGAGCACGTCGGGGGAGAGGGTGAGGTTGTCGATGTGCGGCAGGTTCTCGGCGAGACTGGTCGCTGCCAGGGCGTGCAGGGTCGCGGTGTCCACCTCGCCGTGCACCCGCAGCCAGGCCGCCTGGGACTCGGCCCGCGCGGCGCCGACCTCACGGGCGGCTTCGGCCTCGGCGCGGGCCAGCCGCACCGTGCGGGCCGCCTCCGCCTCGGCGCGCACCCCGTCGGCCGCCGCGTGCTCCTCCGCCTCGCGGCGGGTGTTGGTGCCGCGCTGCTCGACCAACTGCTCCTCCCTGCGTGCCAGTTCGATCTGGCTGGCGAGCTCGTTCTCGGCGATGGCCCGTTCCCGTTCCACGGCCACGGCGCGGCGTTCGTAGGTGGCCCGGTCGGCCTCCTGCTGGATCTGCTCGCGGGCGGGGGTGCGCAGGGCGCGCTCCACCTCGGCCTCGGGGCGGATCGCCACCACCCGTACCGCGACCACGTCGATGCCGGTGGCGGGCAGCCGCGGTTCGGCGGCGAGCCCCGCGGCGACCCGGTCGCGTACCGAGGCGACTCCGTCGACCAGTGCCTCGGCCAGCGCCGTCCTGGCCAGTACGTCCAGGGTGTGCTGCTGGGCGGTCTCGGTGAGCAGGGTGGCGATCTGCTCCAGCGGCGCGCCGCGCCAGACCCCGGTGTCCGGGTCGACCGAGAAGTCCAGCCGGGCGGCGGCCTCGGCCGGTTCGCTGATCCGGTACGTCACGGTGGCCTGCACGGTGACGTCCTGGAAGTCGGACGTACGGGCGTGGAACGCCATCGCCAACTCCCGGTCGTTCACCGGGACTTCCGAGAGCGCGGCAGTGAGCGAGCGGTACCAGAAGCTCAGTCCCGGCCCGTCGTGGGCGAGTCGGCCGCGCTTGTGGTGGCGGATGTGCGCGGTGGGCGCGGAGCGCAGATGGCGCCAGCCGAAGCGCCTGGTGATGTCGGCCATGTCGGCCCCCTTTATTCTCGTCATGGGGACGATAACGGGGATGTTGATTATCATCAAGAGGACGAGAAAGGTCGGCTGCCCGCTTCGGTCAGCGCGGCCCCCGTGGACGGACCGTCTCCGGCCGGTCGCCGCTCCGGCAGCCCTTCGCCGCGAGGAATCTGGCCGGCACCTCGCCGCCGCCGTGCACCGCCAGATCGGCGCCGTTGACGTAGGAGGCCAGGCCGCCCGTCAGATACAGGCAGGCGCGCGCCACGTCGTCCGGCGCCGCCATCCGTCGCATCGGGACGACCCCGGCCACCGCGGCGCCATCGTCCTCGCCGTAGACCGATGCCGCGCTCTGCGTGCGGACGAGTCCGGTCGTGATGTGGTTGACGCGCACCTTCGGCGCCCATTCCAGGGCCAGTGCCCGGGTCAGCGCCAGCAGTCCGGCCTTCGCCGCCGTGTACGCGGCCGTGCCCGGCTGCGGGGTGTGCGCGGAGACGCTGCCGATGTTGACGACCGAACCCCCGTCGCCCTGCCCCTGCATGACCCGGTTGGCGGCCTGCGACACGTAGAACGGGGCCAGCAGGTTGAGGGCGACGATCCGCTCGACGAAACGCGGTGACACGGTGGCCGCGTCGGCGTCGGGGGAGCCGCCCGCGTTGTTGACGAGCACGTCCAGCCGTCCGAAGCGTTCCATCGCCACGTCGACCAGAGCGGCGGCCTCGGCCGGGTCGCGTACGTCGGTCCGCCGGAAGTGCGCCCGGCGGGTGCCGCTCCCGGGCAGCTCCGGCGGTTCGCCGCGACCGCAGACCAGTACATCCGCGCCGGCGGCGAGAAACGCCTCGGCGATCACGGCGCCGATGCCCTTCGTGCCGCCGGTGACGATCACGGCCCGCCCTGTGAAGTCGATGGGATTGCCGATGTCCATGGTTCGCCCCCGCCGTTTTCCGGAATGCGCGTGCAGTCGAAGTCCGTGCCGATCGGTCGGTAAATCTACCAACTGTTTGTTTGGTGGGGTAGTCGCCGCTCCTGCCGGGCGGATGTGGCGAGAGGAGGTGCAACCGCGGGCGGCCGGTGACTCCCCGAGGGGTCACCGGCCGCCCGGATGGTGCGCCGCCCCCGTCCCCACGGTGCGGCGCCGGCGGGTCGTCGTCATCCGCTCGGACAACGGCCCACGTCTGTCGGGACTAGGTCCTGTCGTCAAACTGCCGTCTGTCGCGCGGCGTCTGGCGCGCACGCTCGGGCGCGGACGCGCCCAGTCCGAGTGAGGGAAGGATCGCGTTCTCCACGAAGCGGGTGAGGTACGCCTCGTCCACGTTCTTTCCCTCCAGCAGCGGCCGGGCGCGCATCACGCCCAGGAGCTGTGCGGAGACGAACTCCGCCGCCGGGTTGTCCGCCGGGATCTCGCCGCGCTCCGCACCGCGCCGGACCATGGCGTCGATCGACGCCATTCCGGGCACGATCAGCGCCTCGCGCAGTGCGCACAGCAGTTCGGGGCTCTGCAGCGCGGCATGGCTGAGCGCGTGCATCAGCGGAGTGTCGCGTCCCGAGCCCTCGCCGATCGCCCGCGCCGCCTCGCGGAGGTCCCCCGCGAGCGTGCCGGTGTCGATGTGCGGAAGCAGTGCCTGCCGGGTGCCGTGCAGTGCGGCCACGACCAGTTCGGGCTTGGAGCCCCACTGCCGGTAGAGCGTGGACTTGCCGCAGCGGGTCCGCGAGGCGACCCCCTCCATGGTGAGTGCCTCGTAACCGGACTCTCTCAGCATGTCGAGCACGGCCGCGTAGAACTCCTGCGCCCGCTCCGGCGTGATCTTCGAGCGGCGCGGCGTGTGTGCCGGTTCCTGTGCGACATCCTGCGGCGACATGTGTCTTCCCTCTCGGCGAAGCTGCGACGAGGTCCTTCGATACGCCAGTGTACCGATACGCGCGTGTACCGATACGTTCGCGTATCGGTACACTGGCGTATCGATACGGCATGGACTGGACCATGCCGCCGTAACACCGCTTCGTCAGCAAAGGGGCACCGGGTGATGTACGCCGGTAGCGAGCCAGCAGGTCGGGAGCCGGACAGTTCTGCCCGACCGCCCCTCGTCCGCGAGCTGCTTCTGGTCGTGGGACTCTTCGTGATCTACAAGCTCGGCCGACAGGCCGCGAACGGTCATGTCGACGAGGCGTATCGCAACGCCGGGCACGTCTGGGACTTCGAACGCTCCGTGCACCTGCCCGGCGAGGGCGCCGTGCAGAGCCTGCTGCTGCACGACGAGACGCTGATCCACCTCGCGAACACCTACTACGCGACCGTGCACTTCCCGGCCACGCTGCTCTTCCTCGGGTGGCTCTACTGGCGCCGCCCGCGCCACTACGTCTGGTCACGCCGCATCCTCGCCGCGCTCACCGGCGCCGCGCTCGCCCTCCATCTGCTCTTCCCGCTCGCCCCGCCGCGGCTGCTGGCCGCCGCCGGACTGGTCGACACCGGCCAGGTGTACGGACCGACGGTGTACGGGGCGACGCCGGCGACGGACTCGATGGCGAACCAGTTCGCCGCGATGCCCTCGCTGCACTTCGGCTGGTCGGTGATGGTCGCCGTCGGGCTGATCGTCGCGACCCGGACGCGGTGGCGCTGGCTGTGGCTGCTGCATCCGCTCGTCACCCTGGTGGTGATAGTCGGCACGGCCAACCACTACTGGCTCGACTCGATCGTGGTCTCCGCACTGCTCGCGGTGGCCTTCGCGGCACTGCGGCTGCCGCGCACGGATCCGGTGCGGGCACCTCTCCCGTGGCCGGCCACGGCGGGCGGACCCGCGCCGTCGGCCGTGCCGTACGCCGCCGAGGCCGCCGTTCCGGCCGCGTACGCCGGATCGCAGACGTACTCCGCGTCCCCGTACGCCTCGACCGGAGCCCGGCGATGAACGCCACCGTGATGGCCGTCGCGCTGTCCCTGGTCTCCGCCGCCGCCTACGCCTCGGCCGCGGTGGCGCAGGCCCGGCTCGCCGGGCGGACCGAACCGGACGCCGGGGTGCTGCGGCTGCTCGGGCGAGGCGCCTGGTGGTCGGCGGTCGCGCTGAACGCCGGTGGCGCGCTGCTGCATGTCGCGGCGCTCAAGCACGGACCGCTCACCCTCGTCCAGCCGCTCGGCGCCCTCACCCTGGTCGCCGCCGTCCCGCTGGGTGCCAGGACCGCCGGGCGCCGGGTCACCAGGATCGAATGGCGCGGCACGATCCTCACCCTGCTCGGTCTCGGTGCCCTGCTGATGACCGCGGGCGGCGCCGCCCCGCACGAAACACTCAGCCTGCCCGAGGCGCTGGCCGTCGGGGCGGGGACCATGGCCGTCGTCGCCGGACTCAGCAGGCCTGGAGCGCGCCCCGGCCTGCGGCACGCCGCCGCGTCCGGCATCACTTCCGGGGTCGCGTCCGCGCTCACCCAGACCCTGACCGTCTCCGTCACCGACCACACCGGTCCGCTGTTCAGCTGGCGTCTGGTCGTCGTCGCGCTGCTGGTCTCCGCGTTCGCGATGAGCGGGCTGCTGCTCTCCCAGACCGCTTACCGAGGCGGCCTGGGCGCACCGCTGGCGGTCGTCACACTCGCCAATCCGGTGGCCGCGGCGGCCATCGGCCTGGCCCTGCTCGGCGAACGCCTCCAGGGCGGGACGACCAGCCTGTTCCTGGCCCTGCTCGGGACGGCGGCGGCCGTCCGGGGCGTGATCCTGCTCAGCCGTGCCCAGGCGGAGACCCCGGCCGTCGCCGGTACGGCCGTCGCCGGTACGGCCGGGGGCGAGCCGAAGCCCGGGGCCGGATCGCCGTCACGTGTCGTCATCGCGAGCCGGGGTCCGATGGACCAGCCGGCGTTGCGACCGGAACTGGGCCGGGCACCGGTGGGCGGTTCGTAGCGCGCGGAAGCGATGCCTGTCGGCCGGTGGTGTGTCGCGGGGACGTGATATTTGCCGCCCAACTGTCACGTTCGGAAGCAACCCGTCTACGGACCCGGCTTCTCGTCCTGATCCAGTGCCCGCGTCAGCCAGCCGATCCAGAAGTTCTCCAGATCGATGCCGCCGCGCAGGACCAGATGCCTCAGCCGGTCCTCCTCGGAGTTCCGCTCGGGCGGGAAGTCGCGCTCCTCGATCTCCAGGTACTCCGCCAGCTGCCGGCGATGCAGCCCCAGGTGGCGACGGAGTTCCGCGTCCAGACCAGGTGCCCCGACGACCGCCGCGGCCCGCATGCGCAGCAGCAGCGGATCCCGGACCTGCTTGGGGTCCTCGGAGCGGGCCACCCAGGCGGAGAGCGCCTCGCGGCCCGCCGGCAGCACCTCGTACTCCTTCTTCTGCCCACGGGCGGGCTGCTCCGAGGGCAGCGCCCGGATCTGCCCGGCCTGCTCCAGCTTGCCCAGCTCGCGGTAGATCTGCTGGTGCGTGGCGGACCAGAAGTAGCCGATCGACCGGTCGAACCTGCGGGTCAGCTCCAGTCCCGAGGACGGCTTCTCGAGCAGGGCGGTGAGAATCGCGTGCGGGAGAGACATGGGGTGCATCCTATGGACGGCCGGCCGTGGCCCGACGACGCAGTGGCCCCGCGGCCCCTGCGCCACGAGGCCGTCGGTCACAGCGAAGCCGCGAGCTCCGTGCCCTGGCGGATCGCCCGCTTGGCATCCAGCTCGGCCGCCACGTCGACGCCGCCGATGAGATGCGCCGTACGGCCCGCGGCGAGCAACTCCTCGTACAGGTCTCGGCGCGGTTCCTGGCCCGCGCAGAGCACGATCGTGTCGACGGGCAGGAGGCGCTGCTCGCCGTCGACCGTGAGGTGCAGGCCGTCGTCGTCGATCCGGTCGTAGGCGGCGCCCGCGATCGTCGTGACGCCGCGGTGCCGCAGCTCGGTGCGGTGGATCCAGCCGGTCGTCCTCCCCAGCCCCGCGCCGACCTTGCCGGCCCTGCGCTGGATCAGGTGGACGGTCCGGGGGGTCCTCGGACGCTCCGGGGCGCGGAGACCGCCGCGGTCGCGGTAGTCGGTGTCGACGCCCCACTGCCGGAAGAACACCTCGGGGTCGCGGCTCGCCGCGTCGCCCGAGTCGGTCAGGAACTCGGCGACGTCGAAGCCGATTCCGCCCGCCCCGATGATCGCGACCCGTTCGCCGACCTGCGCCCCGCCGCGCAGGACATCGAGGTAGCCGACCACGCTGGGGTGGTCCCGGCCCGGGATCGCGGGGGAGCGCGGGGTGACACCGGTGGCGAGGACGACCTCGTCGAAACCGTCGAGGGCGCCGGCCGTGACCCGCGTACCGAGCCGGAGCTCGACCTTCTCCTCCCGGAGCCGGGTACGGAAGTAGCGCAGCGTCTCGTCGAACTCCTCCTTGCCGGGAACCCTGCGCGCCACGTTCAGCTGGCCGCCGATCTCCTCGGCCGCGTCGAACAGTGTCACCTCGTGCCCGCGCTCGGACGCCGAGACGGCGCAGGCGAGACCGGCGGGCCCGGCGCCCACGACCGCCACCCGCTTCACGGTCCGGGTCGGCGACAGGGTGAGCTCGGTCTCGTGGCAGGCACGCGGATTGACCAGGCAGGAGGTGACCTTGCCGCTGAAGATGTGGTCCAGGCAGGCCTGGTTGCAGCCGATGCAGGTGTTGATCGCGTCGGCGCGGCCCTCGGCTGCCTTGGCGACGAAGTCGGGGTCGGCGAGGAACGGCCGGGCCATCGACACCATGTCCGCCCGCCCCGAGGCGAGGATCTGCTCGGCGACCTCGGGCGTGTTGATGCGGTTGCTCGTCACCAGCGGCACGGAGACGGCCCCGCGCACCTTCTCCGTGACCCAGGTGTAGGCGCCGCGCGGCACCGAGGTGGCGATGGTCGGGATACGGGCCTCGTGCCAGCCGATCCCCGTGTTGATGATCGTCGCGCCGGCCGACTCGATCTCGCGGGCGAGCCGCACGACCTCCTCCAGCGAGGAACCGCCCGGCACCAGGTCCAGCATCGACAGCCGGTAGATCAGGATGAAGTCGCTGCCGACCCGCTCACGGACCCGGCGCACGATCTCGACGGGGAACCGGATGCGGTTCTCGTACGAGCCGCCCCAGCGGTCGGTGCGGTGATTGGTGGCGGCGGCGATGAACTCGTTGATCAGATAGCCCTCGGAGCCCATGATCTCAACCCCGTCGTACCCGGCGCGGCGCGCGAGCCCGGCCGCCCTGACGAAGTCCTCGATGGTCTCCTCGACCTCGTCCTCGGTGAGGGCGTGCGGGGTGAAGGCGCTGATCGGTGCCTGGATCGCGCTCGGCGCCACCAGGTCGCGGTGGTGCGCGTACCGGCCGAAATGCAGGATCTGCATGGCGATCCGGCCGCCGGCCTCGTGTACGGCCGCGGTGACCCGCGCATGCTGCTCGGCCTCCGCCTCGGTGGTCATCTTGGCCCCGCCGGGGAAGGAGCAGCCCCGGGCGCTGGGGGCGATGCCACCGGTGACCATGAGGCCGACGCCGCCCCGGGCGCGCTCCGCGTAGAAGGCGGCCATCCGCTCGAAGCCGCGCTCGACCTCTTCGAGACCGATGTGCATCGAACCCATCAGCACCCGGTTGGGGAGCGTGGTGAACCCCAGGTCCAGGGGGCTCAGCAGATTCGGGTACGGGCTCATGCGGCGGCTCCTCGCGCAGTGTCGTCTGCGCCAGTTGTAGACGACCGGAACGCCATTGTGCAACAAGTTGCATAATGGTGTGCGTCTCAGCACCACGCACGGGGCCGTCCCCCGGACGGCCTAACACCAGGACCCGTCGGCGCCCCGCGCCAAGGAAAGTGGAACCGAGGCATCCGACCGACGCGGCGCGGCTGCCCCCTCACACCCGGACCACCCCCGAACCCCTGCGGAGACACCCCATGGCCTGCCTCGATCGGCGTGACCTCGGCCTGCTCGTCCTGCGCGTCGGCACCGGCGCCGTACTGGCCGCGCACGGCACCCAGAAGCTGGCCGGCTGGTTCGGCGGCGGAGGCATCCAAGGAACCACCGCCGCGATGGAGGCGATGGGCTTCCACCCGCCGAAGCACAGCGCGGTCGCCGCCGGGCTCGGCGAGGCGGGTGGCGGAGCGCTGCTGGCCCTCGGCCTCGCCACCCCGGCGGCCGGCGCTGCCGCGGCCGGGGCGATGGCGGGCGCCGTGGCCGTCCACGCGCCCGCCGGTTTCTTCGCGCAGGGCGGTGGCTACGAGTACCCGGCGTTCCTCGGCTTCACCGCCACGGCGATCGGCCTGACCGGGCCCGGCCGCTACTCCGTCGACCATGCCACCCGGCATGTCTTCAACCAGCCGTGGATGGTCGCCCTGGTCTTCGCGGGCAGCGCTGTCGCGGCGGCGGCCGTGGTCGGCAGGCGCGCCAAGGGGCGGGTCGCGGTCGATCCCGACGCGACCTGACCGCCCGGCAGGACAGGGACCGGACGGCACCCCAGGGAGGGAGCCGCCCGGTCCCGAACCCGGTCTCGCTCCGCAACTAGCGGAAGGTCAGCGAAGCGGCCGGGGAGGCGTTCCCGTACGCGTCGACGGCGACGACCCGTGCCGCGTACCGGCCACCGCGGACCGTGCCCGAACCGGGATGTCGAGGGGGGCCTGCGGACGGGGCCTGCCCGGCACCGTCCGGGTGTTTCAGCTCGACAGTTTCCAGCGGCTGCCCTTCGCCGCCGCGACCAGCTCCGGCACCGTGTCGAATTTGACCCGCGGGCGTCCGCCGTCGCGGCCACGCGCCAGCTCGGCCCGGTCGATGGCGGCCAGCCCCTTGGCGTCGACGACATGGCGGCTGCGGCTCCGGGCCAGACGGAGGAACGCCTTGGGCGCGGGCGCCGGTGAGGGCAGGGCGCCTGCGACGGCATCGTCCAGGAGCGTGCCGACGGTCTCGGCGGCGCAGGCGCGGTTGGCCCCGATGCCGCCCGAGGGCCCGCGCTTGATCCAGCCGACGACGTAGGTCCCCGGCATCCCCGTCACGCGGCCGCCCTCGTGCGGGACGGTGCCGGTGGCCTCGTCGAAGGGCAGCCCCGCGACGGGCACGCCGCGGTAGCCGACCGCCCGCAGAAGCGTGCCGGCCGCAAGGTCCAGCTCGCCCGGATCTCCTGTCACACGCACGGCCCGCACGCTGTCGTCGCCGAGCACCCGGACAGGTGCGGAGTGGAACCGGAAGACGATGCGCCGTCCCGGCGCCGGTGTGCGCGACCAGTCCACCGTCTCGCGGGTCACGCCCCGCAGCAGGCCCGCCTTCTCGTCCGGGGCCGCGCCGTCGATCGTCGAGCCGGTCCGCGGATCGTGGTCGTCGACGACCAGTTCCACGCCGGGCAGATGTTTGAGGGCGAGCAACTCGGAGGTGCTGTACGCCGCGTGCTCCGGGCCGCGCCGGCCGAGCAGGACCACCTCGCGCACCTTCGAGTCGCGCAGTGCCGCCAGCGCGTGATCCGCGATGTCCGTGCCTGCCAGGGCCGACGGATCCGCGACGAGGATGCGGGCGACGTCGAGGGCGACATTGCCGCTTCCGGCCACGACCACCCGTTCCGAGGACAGGTCGACGGTGTCCGGCGCGACCTCGGGGTGGGCGTTGTACCAGGCCACGAACGCGGTCGCCGAGATACTGCCCGGCAGCTCCTCGCCCGGGATGCCGATGCGGCGGTCGGTGGAGGCGCCCACCGCGTAGACGACCGCGTCGTGGTGGGCGGCGAGCTCCTCCGCGGTGATGTCCTTGCCGATCTCCACTCCCAGGTGCATCCGTACCCGGGGGTGGGTGTGGAAGCGTGCGAAGGTCTCGCCCACCTTCTTGGTCGCGGGGTGGTCGGGCGCCACGCCGTACCGGACGAGCCCGCCGGCCACCGGCAGCCGGTCGACCAGAGTCACTTCGGCGTTGGTGTGCAGCAGCAGGTCCTCGGCGGCGTACATGCCCGCCGGGCCCGTACCGACGACCGCGACGCGGATCGGCGCGAAGTCGGACGGCAGGCCGCGCTCGAACGACGGCGCGTCCCAGTGGTGGAAGTTGGGGCCCCGGCCGCCCTGTTCGGGCTCCTGCCCGGCGAAGTACGCCGCGTTGATCGCGGCGTAGCCCTGCTGCGCGGCGGGCAGGCTGTCCACCGGGAAGACGGCGTCGACCGGGCACGCGTCGGCACAGGCACCGCAGTCGATACAGGACTTCGGGTCGACGTACAGCATCTCCGTGCTGCCGAACGCCCGCTCCTGCGGTGTCGGATGGATGCAGTTGACGGGGCACACGGCGACGCAGGTGGCGTCGTTGCAGCAGGTCTGGGTGATCGCGTAGGTCATCTCGTCAGCTCGGGTCGCTCGGCTCGGATCAGATCAGGTCGGCGCGCTTGTAGAGAGCCAGCGCGGGCTTGGTGAGGAGGCGGGCCGAGGCCAGGAACTCCATCAGGCCCGAACAGCTGGAGCGCATCAGGGACTTGTGGTGCTCGTTCGCACCGGCCTCGGCGACCGCGCGCCGGGTGTCGAGCCCGGCGTTCGCATAGACCTGCCGGTTCACCATGCTGGTGACGATGAAGTAGGACGCGACGGCGATCACGAACGCGTTGATCTGCCGGCGCAGAGGGCCCGCGTGCCGGAGCCGCTTGCGGGTCTCGTCGCGGGCGAACTTCATGTGCCGTGACTCCTCCACGACATGAATGTTGTTGATGGTGCGTACGAACGGCGCGACCCGTTCGTCCCGCATCCAGTCCCGCTGCATGACGTCGAGCACTTCCTCGGCGACCAGGATCGCCGCGTACGCGGTCTCGCCGAACGCGAGAGTCTTGAACGCCCGGCCGAGCTCGACCACCGCGCGGCGCGGCCGGTAGGCGGGGGCGCCCAGCTTCGCCGCCCCGCGGGCGAACATGATGGAGTGCCGGCACTCGTCGGCTATCTCCGTGAGGGCCCACTGGAACCGCGGGTCGGTCGCGTCCGTCGTGTAGATGTCGCGCAGCACCATCTGCTGCAGGATCATCTCGAACCAGATGCCGGTGCTGGCCACCGAAGCGGCCTCCTGTCGCGTCAGTTCCTTGCGCTGCGCGTCCGTCAACTCGTTCCAGTACGCGGTGCCGTAGAGCGTGCTCCACTCCGGGCTCGCACCGTGGAAGTCCCTGTCCAGCGGGGTGTCCCAGTCCACCTCGGTGACCGGGTCGTACGAGAGCTTCGCCGACGAGTCGAGCAGGCGCCGTGCGACGTCGTGCTCGTCGAGCCGGTCCTGGTCCTCCGGCCGAACGGTGCTGCTTGCCATGGTGCGGCTCCTCGAATCGACTGATCGACTCCACGCCGGCCGGCCGTGACCCCATCCCGTGCGCGCTCGATGGGATCTGTGGCTGCCGAGCGCCTCCCTCGCTTGTTAGACACCATGTCTAGCAAGCTGTTGGACGGAACGTATAGCAAGAGTGCCGTGCGGGCCTACCCCTCGTAGCGAATCCGCTCGATCGATCTTCGGTGCGACGGACTGGATCGACCGGGACCCGCCGGCCGTTCGCCCGGGTGAACACGGCGCGGAAGCCAGGGCGTTGGGCGGTTCCGCGTGGGCGGACGGACCGGCGGACATCCGAGGCCGCCCGCGGTCCGGACGCCGGGGCCGTCGTGCTGTACTGGTCCCCCACCTGCCCCACCCGTCACCGTCACCGGAGGCCGCCCATGGCACGGCTCCACATCCGTCCCGGCGTCAACCCCGACGAGCCCGATGTGCCCGTCGTGACGCTCTGCGTCGACCCGGAGGGCTCACCCGGCGAGCGTGCCGTCGCCCGGCTCGGTGACCACTGCTACGAGGGCGACGGCGTCCTGTTCCTGGCGGGGACCGACGGCTGGGCCGAACACACCCTCGACGGCCGCCGCCTGACGGTCGACATCGCCGTGTACCCGTCCGCGCTCGGGCAGACGGGTGCGGACCTTGCGGCGTTCCCCGGCCGCTCGGCCGCCGACCCGGAGGCGCTGCTGGTTCTCCGGGCGGAGACCGAGACGGACCCGGAACTCTACGCGCGGGCGGCGCCCGCGACCGCGGTGTTCACCGGGGCTCCGGATCGCATGCTCGACGCCGATTACGGCTGGCCGGTGCTTCTGGGGCCCCCGCCCGAGGAGTGAGGAGGCGGTCGGCCGCGCGGTCCGGTCGTCGGGTCCGTGGCCCGGGAAGCCGCCGTTGGCCAATGGAACCTTCCGTGGCCCGGGAAGCCGCGGTTGGTCAACGCGCCCGGACCTTCTAGATTCATGGATCAATCCCTGTCCGGAAGCTGTTGGAGGCTCACGGTGGCCGAAGTATTCCTGTTTCATCACGCCCAGGGCCTGACCCCCGGGGTGATCGCCTTCGCCGACGCGCTGCGCGGCGAAGGGCACATCGTGCACACCCCCGACCTGTACGAGGGCCACACCTTCGACACCCTGGACGCGGGGCTGGCGTACGCGGAGAGGACCGGCTTCGACGAGCTGCTCGACCGCGGCGTCCGGGCGGCGGCGGACTCACCGGAGGAGCTGGTCCACATCGGGTTCTCCCTCGGCGTGCTGCCGGCCCAGAAGCTGGCTCAGACCCGGCCGGGGGCACTCGGCGCCGTGTTCGTCCACTCCTGCGTCCCGAGCTCGGCCTTCGGAGCGTGGCCGTCGCGGCTCCCGGTCCGTATCCATGCCATGGAGGCGGACCGTCTGTTCACCGACGAGGGCGACGCGGACGCCGCCCGCGCCCTCGTCGACGAGGCCACCGACGCCGAACTGCACCTCTATCCCGGCGATCAGCACCTGTTCGCCGACAGCTCGCTGCCGTCCTACGACGCCGAGGCCGCCGCGCTGCTGCTCGACCGCACGCTGGCGTTCCTCCGTTCCCGGGACGCGGACCACCGCGACGCATGACGCGGCGCCCTGCGTTCCGGCGGGAGCGCCAGGGCCTGTCCGGCGGGTGACGGCCCGGGGGCACACCCCTTGTTCCCGGGCGGCCGCCCGCGCCCACGTCACTCCCGTCTTTTTTCCACCCCAGGGCCCGCTCTCCCCCCTCTCCACACCTGCAAGAACCCCTAACACGGACCCGG